>DAIDKT010000089.1 GCA_027449905.1 Legionellales bacterium | reverse complement strand
GTCGATCCCGATGAGGAAACTACTAACTGGAGAGCCGGATACGGGAGAACCGTCCGTCCGGTTCGGAGGGAGGGGTGGCTCGAAAGGCCATTCCTACCCCTATCAGGGCGAACGGATTAAGGAAAAATGGCTAAAGTCGAGACTTGGATGGGTGTAGAAAGTGGTTACCTTGTTAGCACACTGGCTGTCATTCTAGATATACAGGTTTGTTTGCCCTCTTCATTATAAAGTTCAATAGACCAAACATGCGTTGACCTACCTATATGAATTGGGCGAGTGATGGCGGTAATGAGGCCGTCTCTTACTGAGCGTAAGTGATTGGCATTTATCTCAAGGCCTACACAATAAAATTTACTAAAATCCACTGCGATATTGGCCGCTGTACTTGCGACTGTTTCAGCTAAAACAACGTTTGCACCGCCATGCACAATCCCTAGGGGCTGTTTAGAGCGCTCACTCGCAGGCATGGTTGCAGTGAGTGTGTCTATGCCTACCTCGGTGAATTTGATATCTAGAAAATCCGCTAGAGTATGCTTGCCGCGTTCATTCAACATCTCGGGGGTAACCGGTTGAAACCATATAGACATCGTTAAAATCCTTCCCAGTTCTCTTTTTCCAACAAACTTTGTTCAGATTGGTCACGCAGAGCAAAAATCCGCGTAAACTTTTTGATCTCTTTTAGTTGAGAAGCAGATTTTTTGTGCTCGGCGTCGAACTCGAGCAAAAACTTATCATAAGGACTTACATAGTATTTATCTATGTCATTCTGATTCATCATTTTTCCAATTAGAAAATAAAAATAATTTTATCTGGTTTTGATTAGATTTGCCAACACTCTTTCCACAGAAATCATCCCAGCCACGGAAATCATCCCAGTAATACATGAAATAACTTATATGACAAAATTGTTAGCAACGAAGCAGCTGGGAGTGTGATAATCCAAGAGGTAAAAATATTACGAATCACTATCAAGTTTAAAGCACCAATGCCGCGTGCCAAACCGACACCCAGGACAGCCCCTACCAAAGTTTGTGTTGCTGAAACAGGAATGCCAAGGCTTGTTGCGACCACCACGGTTGTCGCAGCAGCCAAGGTTGCAGCGAAGGCACGGCTTGGAGTCAATGCGGTGATCGAGCTGCCAACGGTTTCTATTACTTTTCTTCCATAAAATAAGAAACCACAAATAACCCCTACGCAGCCAAAGATAATAATCCAGGATGGATAATTTGCCGCATCAAAGTTGTGCGCGCTGTGGGTTAAGGTATAAACAATTGTTAATGGACCAACCGCTAGAGCCACATCATTAGAACCATGAGCGAATACCATGGCACAGGCAGTCATGGCCATGAGCACCGCAAAATAACGTTCTACTTGAATAAAATAATCTTTACGTTTCATATTGGGTGGTTCGGCGATCCTGTTAATCACCACCATACCAATCAGTGTAATCAAGCTACTTGTTGCAAATAAAACCAGAATATTTTGTCTGGTTTCCAAATGAATCTGGTAGTGACTTAATCCCTTGAACACAGTGATGAATGATAAAATAAATCCGATTAAAAACAAGTAAATAGGTATATAGAGCTTGGCCTTCTCCAGAGGATTTACTTTAACAAAGATCGTCTGTTGAATGCTCACAAATAAAGCATAACCAGTGATGCCTGCTATCAAGGGTGAGGTGATCCAGCCAATGACAATATGTGAAACTTGACTCCAATGAACGGCATGATTTCCCAACACAACAGTACCAAATCCGACCATGGATCCGACCAGTGCGTTGGTAATAGAAACCGGCACACCAATAAAACTGGCCAAATTCATCCAAAATGTACATGCGAAGAGAACGCCCAGCATGCCTTCGATGAGAATGAGAGGATTTTCAATTAACTCGCTGGTATTGATGATGCCATCTCGCATGGTTTCAGTTACACCGGTGCCGCCTAAAAAAGCACCTGCGAATTCAAATATAATCGCAATGAGCATGGCTTGTTTAACGGTGACCGCTTTTGAGCCCATGGTTGTACTCATGACGTTGGCAAGATCATTCGCACCAACACCCCACGTCATGAGGAAACAGAGAACAACTGCAGGAATAAAATATAATATGGAATGTGCCATCACGATGATTTACCTGGCAATGAGAATTTGTAGGCGAGAACCAACGACTTGTGCATAATCTGCTAAGTCACCAATCCACTGGAAGAGTTTATAGAGAAAAATAATTTCAACTGGACTGAGTGTTGATTCGAGTTGAAAAATCAGACGTCGGATTTCTGCTAATTTATCGTCGCTATCATGCTCGATTTCGTCCAGTGTTACAATCATTTCCTCAACAATATTGACTTCGCTTCCGCGAAAACCACTTTCTAGGAGCTCGTCAAGTTCATTGATCGCTTTGCAAGCTTGCTTGGCCGCATCTAGACATCGATGCAAGAAAGGCATAAATAATACTGCGATTGGTTTGGGAATGGCCATTTTTCGTCCCATGATTAACCCGGCAATATCTTGTGTTTTGTTAGCAATTTTATCTTGTGCGCTTAGTAGTTCTAATAAATCTGTTCTGGCGACGGGTAGAAATAATCCAGTTGGCAAGTGGAGTCTTAAATCACGCTTAATTATATCCGCCTCTTTTTCAAGCTTGATAATGGTCACCTGAATTTGACCAGCTGTTACCCAATCATGCGCTAAAACCGCATCAAAAAAAGGCAGTAACTGTTTGGCACAAATATAAGTTTTATGCATGTGTTGTTCAATTGGGCGAATAGGAGATGGACCAAACATATTAAAAATATTGCCCATGGTGAAATATACCTGTCATGAAATCAATTTTGTTCGACAATTGTACCTAATATTTTTACGGCCAACTACTACTTTGTGATCAAGAAAGGCATTCCTGCTCTGAAAGCTTAGAGTAGGTGAGCTCTATCAGCCTGTAGGTTTTGCAAGCACACATAAATCCATCCATGGGGTTCTTCATGCATTGGAAGGTTTGAGTGAGTCTTCAGGTTGGCAGCCCAGGCTGGCTGGATTTGTGCTTTGAGCGGTAATTGCTATGATGAAGACCGCTAGTTCAGGATAGTACATTGGTTGTAATTGGTACTTTTTTTCGTTAAAATGAACAGCCAATTACTTGGTTATTTATCTAATGCGTTTATTATTGCTATTTTTATTTTTAAATTTCATGACCCCAATGATCCATGCATACCAGTATCCTGTAAAATTAGGCGACACCACCGTTTATATTGTGCAGGAGCGGCATGGAAATGGAAAATCTTTTATTCATCTCCACCAGAATGAAACAACCGCATTAAAAGCTGCAAGGGCGGTTATTCGTACAGAGGGTGGAAGTTTACTTACGTTAGTTCATTCAGGGCAAAGAAATATACGTTTTACACTACATAAAAAACAGTATGAATTTGATCCCAATCGCATTTATACCAACGCAGGTATAGAACAAACCTTGAAGGCACATGGGTCTTATAGTGACGCTGCATATCAGGTCGTTAAACATTTTGCCTACCAAATCAAGAAACGATTACCCTCAGGTAAAGTGATTGCTGTGCATAATAATAATGGTTACTCCTTGCGTGATTATTTGCCGGGCCATGCCCTTGCTCATGATGCTCGCTCATTAACCATGAATGAACGTCATCATTTTCGTAATTTTTATGTGGTCACTCAAAAAAAAGAATATCAACGTTTAAAAAGATTGCAATTTAATAGTGTTTGGCAATCATTGCATGCCAAGGATGATGGTTCTTTATCGGTTTTTTTGGCTAAGCGAAAGTATGTCAATGTTGAGGCAGGTTATAATCAATTGGCCACTCAGATTTCGATGTTGAAGCAGCTTTAATGATTGTGAGTGCCTAGCTTAGCAATTTTTGGGGGACAAAACGTCACAATCTGCACTCAAAGCTGATCGTTCTACGAGGGTCGGTATCGCCCTCCGAGCAGTTGCGACAAAACGAAATACAAAAACACGTCTATACTTATCTTATTGAGGTTAGGTCAGAGGTGTGATCATGAAAACAGCCATTAGTTTTTTATTTGGTCTTTCAATTCTGATTTTATTGAATAGCTGTACTGGTGATACGATTCAAATTCAAGATTCGCCAGATTATGCTGATTATAGCCCAGGATATACCGGTTACACGGTAGGTTATGATGGGTATGGTAATTATAACGATGGGTATGGGCCGTCTTTTTGGAACCCACGCTATTATTTTTATTCAAATTATAACCATGGCTATAGAAATAGCTATTATTATAGCGGGCGGTGAGGACAGAGGACTACCCACTGCCCCTCGATAATAATGCGCGTCTGCCGGATTTTTTTCTCAAGGGGCTGTATCAGGATGAGGTTGTCTATTCCTTCGCTCGTGAAATGTACTCACCCTTTCGAGTGTCTACTTTAATTTGCTCCCCTGTTTGCACAAATAAGGGTACTCTAACCACTGCCCCCGTGTCTAATATAGCCGGTTTACCGCCACCGCCTGACGTGTCTCCTTTGAGGCCGGGATCTGTTTCAACGATGGTTAAAATAACAAAGGTAGGCGGGGTGATGCTCAGTGGCTCATTGTTCCATAAGGTAACAACACACATGTCTTGTTCTTTCAGCCATTTGACCGCGTCCTCTACCGCATTGGCAGTAAGCGCGTACTGTTCAAAGGTTTCGGGTACCATGAAATGCCAGTGTTCGCCATCATTGTATAAATATTGCATTTCCACATCGACCACATCCGCGGCTGTGAATGTATCATTTGCTTTATAAGTTCTTTCAACGACACGCCCGGTTTTTAAATTACGTATTTTTAAGCGAGTAAAGGCTTGACCTTTGCCAGGTTTTACAAATTCGCATTCAAGAATATTGCAAGGGGAATCATCAACCATAATTTTCAAGCCGTTTTTAAGTTCATTTGTATTGTAAATAGCCATTTTAACTCCGCTGTTGCGCTTTGATCGGTATTTCGTTAAAGTTGCCACAGTTTATCAACTCTGTGAAATGAATGCGAGTTTCAATTCCATCTTGGCATGAGATATTATCACAAGGTTTTTCTTCGGCGGCCGAGTTATTGGCTTTTTTGGAACTGCCAGCGCATGATAGTCATTTAGCCGAAAAACAATTTAAGACACGCGTCCCACGTGGTTTTGCTGCGCGCATGCAAAAGGGGAATTGGCGCGATCCCTTATTACTACAAGTCTTGGCTCGTGATGATGAGTTGAAAATGACGCCGGGTTTTGTCACCGATCCTTTGCTTGAATCAAGCGCCAATCCTGTGCCTGGTTTGATCCATAAGTATCAAGGGCGTGTTTTGTTAACCGTTACCGGCAGCTGTGCTGTGAATTGTCGATATTGTTTTAGACGACATTTCTCGTATCATACCAATAATCCGGGGCGTGAAGGATGGCAGGCGGCCATGGCCTATATTGCCAGTGATTCGTCCATTCAAGAGGTCATTTTGAGTGGTGGTGATCCACTCATGGCACCAAATACACGATTACAGTATTTGCTGGCACAATTGGCAGATATTCCTCACGTAAAAACAATTCGTTTTCATACCCGTATACCGGTTGTTTTACCTGAGCGTATTGATGAAGATTTTTTAAATCTACTGAAAAACACGTCATTGCAAATGGTGATGGTTTTACACGTGAATCATCCCAATGAAATCACGGATGATATCAGGGCTATTTGCACATCATTAAAAAAAACAGGTTGCCATATTTTTAATCAATCAGTATTACTTAAAGATGTGAATGATCATGTCGATACGTTGGTAGCCTTGAGCGAGCGTTTATTTGCTTGCGGTGTTTTACCTTATTATCTCCATCTTTTAGACAACGTGCAGGGGGCTCAAGCTTTTGAAGTAAAGCTCACTGACGCACTGAATTTATTTGCTCGCATGCAAAGTCGTTTGCCAGGCTATTTAGTTCCTCGTTTAGTCAAAGAGCAAGTTGGTGAAGGTCATAAAACATTGGTTGTTGCATGGGATGAAAAAAACTTTAGGAACGTTGAACCAGAGAGGCATGGCCAGCAAGGTCAATGACTCGGTCCGCCATATGAATGGTTTCTTGACGATGCGCCACCATAATTTGGGTAATATTTAATGATTTCAGTGTGTTGTTAATCAAAATTTCATTCTCGTGATCTAGATGACTGGTTGCTTCGTCCAAAAATAGTATCTTGGGTTTTTTATATAAAGCTCTGGCCAATAACAGGCGCTGTTTTTGCCCACCAGATAGCATCGATCCCATCTCTCCCACCAATGATTCATATTTCATCGGTAAAGCGAGTATGGATTCATGAATATTTGCCCATTTGGCTACTTGATGTACATATTCAAGATCAATATCTTCATCAAAAAAAGTGATATTATCTAATATAGAACCGGTTAGTAAAACATCATCCTGCATCACTGCCGCAATGATTTGTCGATAGTGATGGGGATCCCATTTTTTTAATGGCACATCATCAATCAGCATTTGTCCTGATGTTGGTGATAGCAAACCAATCATGATTTTTAATACAGTAGATTTGCCACAACCAGATGGGCCAGTGATCACCACTTTTTCTCCGGCTTGAATATCAAAACTGACATGCTTTAAAATAAGTTTGTCAGAAGCATTGTATCGAAAAGAAACATCAACCAAAGTTAACATGGATTTAAATATCTTGTTATCATGCTTAACCGTTGTTGTTGACTCAGGTTGCTGAAATAATATATCTGATAAGCGATTTAATTGAATCGAAATAAGCTGATAATCAAATATATTTTGAATGAGAGAAGAGGATTTACTTACAAGCAGGTAACGATAAGCAAGGAATGCCAACAACATTCCAATTGATAACTGGTTTATGATTACAAGTTTTGCCCCTGTGCAGATAATAAGAATGTGCTCTAAATTAAATACAAAGAGGTTGGCTGTTCGATAAACAATATTTTTTTTAGAAATTTGAATATCGGCATTTAGCGCATCAATATGGCTATTTCGCCACGTATTAAAGCGCATATTTTCTTTAACAAATAATTTGATTGGGGTGATGGCACGGGTGGTCTCGAGAAAAATGGAGGATACTTTGGCGTGTAAGTGTATAGATGAAGCCATTTGATTTTTAAATGTTTGATAAGATGAATAACGTAAAATCACGTACATAAATAAAGCCAATAAAACGATCATGGTCAATAATCCGCTATATAAAAACATGATTACTAGATTGAAGACGAACATCATGCCATCTAATAATGTATTGATAAAATCTGTGCTGATTTTTGATTGAATTTGTTGAATCGATTGAAATTTAGATTGAATATCTCCTTGGTGTCGATGTTCAAAAAATTCCGTTGGTAACGATAATAAATGTTTAAAAACGTTCGCACTTAAATTTTCAGTAAAATGGGTTGTGGTATAAAGTACCAAGTGTGCCCGGGTATACTCAGCAAGGGTATGTAATGCAACAAACAAAATAAAAGCCAAAGCGATGGTATATAAATTACTGAGGCTGTTAGCTGAGATAAGTTGATCCGTGACGTATTGAATCAATAGCGGGTTAACCAGAGAGAGTAACTCAATGGCCATGGATAGGAATAGTAATATCCCGAGTAAGTAATAAATACCTGAAATCGTTTTGATAATCTCACGCAAGCTAAGTTTTTTCTTTGAACGAATGGTTTTGAAATATTCTGATTTTTCGATTTCTAGTGCAATGCCAGTGAATGATTGACTAAACTCTTCATAGCTACAGGTTCGCATACCGATAGCTGGATCATGAATAATGATTTTGTTTTTTTTGACGCGCTTTAGCACAACAAAGTGATTCATGTTCCAGTGTAAAATTGCCGGGGTTTTTATATATTGCACCTCACCCAAGGGCACGCGTAATGCACGTGATTTGAGGTGAAGTTGTTCGAGTAATGATTTAATATCACGCAAAGACACGCCACTTAATGCAGGCTTATTGATCTTTCTTAACTCATGTAAACTTAAAATGTTGCCAAAAAATTGACTAACCATGGCTACGCAAGCATGACCGCATTCAGCTATTTCATCTTGTAAAATAACCGGCAATTTTGGGGGGCGGTTAAAATGAAGTCTATGCGTCATGATGTTCTATTCCAATGTAAAATCCACTGCCATATTTTTTTCCTTACCCCCACAATAACCGCAGAAAACGTCATCCCTGGTTGCAACGCGCGGTTCTTGCCATCCATAGAAATGCTTTGTTTATCCAGACTTGCTATCAGTTTGTAGTAAGGCTCATTGATTTGAATGGGTTTAGATTCATCATCATCTGTTAAAATGCTTTTGCCAATACTTTGAATTCTCGCAGAGGCGTTTCCAAACAGTTGATAGGGATAGGCATCATAGTGAATGACAAGTGGGTCGCGTGGATTTAGAAACCCAGATTTGGATATGGGAACATATAGTTGTGCGATGAGATGGCTATTTTTAGGTAAAATATGCAGCAAAGGCTTGTTTGCTTTAATATACTGCCCTGGTTGGTACATGATATTTGCGATCAGGCCGCTTATCGGCGCACGAATGGTATAACGTCTAGACCTTTGTTCTTGAATGATCGCCATATTAGTTTGATGCAAGTTTTGCTCGAGTCCGCTGATTTCGTCAGCGGCTGTTTGATAAACTTGCCACGGAATATATTTTTTAATAAGCAATGGTTTCAATGCATCTAAATGAATTTTTTTATTGGCAATATCTTGTTGAATGATTGTTTTTCTGTTTAATAGTTGTTTTAGTTCGGCGCGTTGATGATTTTTTTTTAGATCATCATATGTTTTGTTGATAACATACAGGATATCCCCTTTTTTTACCGTTTGACCTTGCTTAACATGAGAGAGCGTTATAATCCCCTCTTCGGTTGGGAAGACATTGATTACACCCTTGTCGGAATTCAAATAACCTTTGACGGTATATCGCTCTGCAAAATCAGCCATCGTGAGATAAACCAATACTCCTAGGATCAGAGAGCATAAACAAATGGTAACAATTGAATAAGGTATCGGCGTATTAACATAAACAGACCCATAATGTTTATTTTTTACGCTATCAATGACTTCTTGTCGGAACAAGCGGTTTTTATCCATTGCTTCCATCCTTGTATGTTGGTATCCCCAAAATCTTTTCCACTGATTTTCTTTAAGATTAAGTAGGCAATATCATGATTGTTCGGTTGTTTTAAGCGAAGAATAGCAAGTAAACTTCCTTTATCCTGTTGAATAATTTTTTGTTTCCCTGCTTTAGACTCAGCGATGGTTAATAGAATGAAAAGGGCTTTATTTCTATCCGTTGCATAAGGGGAGCTTAATAAACTAAGAAAAGGTAAGGGATCCAGTTCAGTGATTTTTGCTCTGTATATTGTTTCTCCAATCACGCGTAATATATTATTTCTTACTCCATAATCTTGGTCGACGATGCGTGGTGAAAGCAAAGCAATAATTTCGTGAGGATTGGTGAAATGCCCGATTAAAAAAGCGGCTGCGGCACGGCGCTGCGGATCTGGGTCTTGGTTTAAAGTCTGTATTATTTTTGCTCGTTGTTGGATGGCGCCTTGATTAAATTGGGCTAAATAGGGCCTTAATGCAGGGTGATTGAATGGAACACTACAATGATAGACCGGGCAGCTGTGATCTTTTAAATCAAGTTGGTTAGACATCAACAGTTCCATGGCCTTGTTTTGGTATAAAATCATCTGATAAATTAAATCGTGCTGAGAAGGGACGGTTACGCCGTTGGACTTATTCGTAATAAATTTTAATCGTTCTGGTTGATTCTTAGATATAACTTCAATGGTTGTATAGATTGTTTTTTTGCCAGGATAGGCAACTGTTTGGAAATTGACATATTTGAAATCTCCGTATTGCTGTATTTGTTGAATCAGTTTATTTTTCTTAACTAATAAGGAATCATCCTTGTGAGTATTTTGATGGTCGCGCCCCGTTTTAATGAAGTCACTCATGAGTTTCGTCTCTATCAAACGGACTTGTTTTTCATATCGTTGTTGAATGTGTGCGGCTGTTTTTGGATTGACTCCGTAAACATCAACCAGGTCTAAAGCCCATATAGAACATGGTGCTGTTAGGATGAATAAAGCCGTTATTTGTTTCATTTTAATTCCTTCTAATCAATGTCCGGTCTATTTAAACATACATGTCTTTGCATGTTTTCCCTATAAATTGGTAAAATTTCATCTCTATATTGTTCAATGCTATGTTCAGCAAATTGTGGTTCCCATGTAAATTGGGGGGATCTGTTTAGCATAAAGCCAATAAAAATATCTAGCATTTTAAATTGAGGGTTATACTCTTCAATCCATAAAAATTGTCCTTGTTCATTCACCTCAAGAAAAACGTATTCGTTTTCAGGTGTGACAATGAAATCAAATGATCCAAACACAATACCAATTTCTTTCATAAATTTACGAATTTTAAATTCAACATCAATTGGCAAATTATAAGGTTCAATTTTTAGCGCGTTATGACGAATCGCGCGCCAATCAACGATACCCTCTGGATGATCTTGTGAGTTAAGTTTGGCTGCTACCAAATAGTCTCCAAAACAGGTAATCCGCAGCTCATATTTTTTTTTCATCTCTTTTTGAAAAATGCCAGGTACTTTTTGTAAAGTTTGATAATCGGGAAGATCAGCCAGTGTTATTCTTGAGGTGTAAGCAACTTTAACTCGGTTTAATTCAAACCAGAAATTAGAACATAAGGGCTTATAAACAATGCCTGTCTCATGATAGTCATGTATAAATTGATGTATTTCAAGGGGATCATTAGAGCATAAGGTGGTGGGAATCACCATACCGCACTCACTTGCGATTTTGAGTTGTAGTAACTTGAAATTAGCTCTGTTTGCTGATTCCTTGCTATTAATCCACCATGCATCTGGAGCCATATTGCTGGTAAAAGATTCATAAAACAACGCATTTTCTCGAATTGCAAATTTATAATCATTTATATGGACAAGTTCTTTAGGTAGATGAGGTTTTCGAGGGCGACGCCACCATACGACGTCATAATCATTATCTGATATTGATATAGAATCATCAGTGCTCTGCCATTTATACTGTTCGATATTAATAAAGACAGAGTTTCTTAGACTTGTGGGTTGATCAGCGGTAAAAATAATCGTGACTTCATGGCCTATTTTTTCCAAAGCGAGTTTGACTAAAATTGCATGGGTATCATCTGGTTCACTGGGAATTAAAAACTTCATGTTTTCTCCATTTTCATGAAAGGACTTTCATGATGTTAATTGCGCTATTACTGAAGTAACTTGGAATTCATGCCCAAAAATATTAGTGTAAACAAGGGTTATGTCAGGAGATGCGTTCACGAAAACGCATGAAGCGATCATGGCGCTCAAAGGTTTGTGAACGACCTCTTCCCATCCTCGGAAAAAATTTATGGACATGGCCTATTATCTCCGTCACCGTTCTAACCAGCCGTTCATGTGGAATCATCGGCTTCGAGAGCAGGAAACTACTATTAGAACGGATAGGTCACTTAGATTGATCCGTTATTGTATCTGGAAAGATTGGAGACCCGGTCACGACAATTGTCGGAAAATTCTGGGTTGCAGAACCCCAAGATACTTCGTCCAATTCTTCTGATTGAACGATAGATGATAGTGTGTAAGCTAACACGCGTCTTTTAATCACGTTCCGTCTCCTCAGAAGTCTGTACTGACGTCATAAACAACGTCAATACTTTGCGCACCACTGCCGGTAGCTTGGACTGTTTGCCGATAAGAGGCTTCTATATGACCGCCGGTGACATTGTCTAAGTCGCTATCTGTGATTGTGGTCGCTAAGACGTAGGCTAAAATACGGTTTGATCCTGTTTTCATAAAAACTCCTGTAGTAATGCCTTAACGAAACAAGGTCCATTTGTATGCTAAGTGCGGGTTGGATGCGATATTCTTTGGTCTATTTGCAATATTTCAAAATTTGCTAAAGTACCTTGTCCGTGAATAAGTTCAATATTAATCGAATATAGTTCTATATGTCAACAATTTTTAGAACTATTTGTTCGGGTTGAATGAAGATTAAATTTCACAAATATGGGTAAAATCCAGTATAATGCGAGATCATCTCACAGGGATGATTTAGACATGTTGTAACAACCAATTAAGTATTTAGGGTCTCTTAGGTGAATGGCACTAAGTTAAGTAACAATAAGTATCCGTTCGGGCTGAGGAGGCTTAAACGCCTCCTCAGCCCGAACGGATCGAATTAAATTTAAACAAATAATCGTTAACTTGGTGCCACTAGTCTCTAAGGCAGGTTGATATTTCAAATTTCGACGTCCCGCGACTTGTTCGCTGGATCGGTTTCGATTTTTTATGCACAATGAACTTGTATATCAAGTAAGATCTCTGGCCCATGCGAACAAGTCGCGGGGAGTAGGCTTTCAAAAGATGACTTGTTAACAGGCCCTAGTACAATGGTCTTGCGTATTAAGCAAGATCCAGGACCCCGCAAAATAGTCGCGGGGCGTCGGGTTTCAGAAAATATATTGTCAACAGACCCGATAATTTGAATTATTGTAAACTAATTATGACAAAATCTAGCTCATTTTCAGAGCGTTTAAATATTTGTTTGGATAAAGAGGGGTTTCCGCCTAAAAATCGAGGTAGGATTCGTCTATTGTCTGAAATGGTTGGTCTTACTCATCGTGGCGCAAGTAAATGGATCAATGGTCAGAGCTCACCCCCTGCGCATAAATATCCTTTACTTGCAAAACAATTGAATGTGAATGAAACTTGGCTTAGAACTGGTATAGGGTCTATGTTTGAGGAAGATCGCTCCTTGTTCCTGAGTGGTTCGATGGGCGTTTTGCAAGACATTCATATCTATGAACTAGATCAACTCCATCTCGAGAATAAAAAACCTCAAAATACCCTTAAATGTATTTTGCCATACCGTGGATTATTTTATGGTATTGTATTAAAGACTGAAGCAATGTCGCCAAGATTTCCAACTGGCAGCATTATAATTTTTGATCAATACGCTAAAGCCAAGGATGGCGACTTTGTCCTGGTTAAAGTTAATGTTTTTCCGGAGCCCATTTTTCGGCAAATGATAGTAACGGATTCAGCGATTTATTTGAGTGCATATAATCCTAAATTTGATAGACTGGAATTAAATACCGACCAAGCCGTCATGGGTAAATTAGTTCAAGCAATTGTCTCATTTGAATAGAGCTTGTTTTGGTGTTTCCTTGGTAGGTTAGGTGCTGAATCGTTAGAAAGAAAGGACGAAATATCATGGCAATTACATTATTTTTTATTTACTTTATTTTTACCTTGGTTATCCTCTATCGGGGCATAGATCTGGTTTTATGGGATACTGTTAGTATCATTTATTTGCTAACAAGCACTTTGTTCACTGGATTTCCCTGGTTTTTGGGTTTGCCTCTTTGGTTAATAATTATTGCAGTTATACTGATTCGACGGGTGGAGTTTTTCCAATCTTTTGGGGTTAACTATTTATATGAATATGTATCTAAAACAATCCCAAAGTTATCCGAAACCGAGCAGATTGCCTTAAGTGCAGGTGACACATGGCTTGAGCAAGATATTTTCAGGGGAAAACCTGATTGGCAACAATTGTCCTCCATTCGCACTCAATTAACCGATGAAGAGCAGTCTTTTTTGGATAAAGAAACACAGATTTTATGTGGTCTATTGGATGAATGGTCGATTGCACAAGCACATGATTTGCCTGAGTCAGTGTGGAGCTATATTAAAAGCCAGGGGTTTTTGGGATTGGTTATTCCAAAAATATATGGTGGAAAAGGTTTTTCTGCCCGTGCTCATTCAGATATAGTAACGAAGATCGCAAGTCGTTCCGGTGTTGCTGCAGTGACTATCATGGTTCCTAATTCATTAGGCCCTGGCGAGTTATTATTACATTATGGTACAGATGAACAGAAAAGTTACTACTTGCCGCGTTTAGCCAAAGGACTTGAAATTCCCTGTTTTGCGTTGACTGAGCCAGAGGCTGGCAGTGATGCTACTTCTATCAAATCTGAAGCGGTTGTCGTTGAGAAAAAAATTGACGGTAAACTGGTATTGGGTCTTAAGTTAAATTTAAACAAACGTTGGATTACCCTTGCGCCCGTTGCCACGTTATTAGGTTTAGCCGTTAATTTGAAAGATCCAGAAGGCTTGTTAAAAGGGTGCGGTCAACCAGGTATCACGTGTATTTTAATTTCACGGGATACGAAACATCTTGAAATAGGCAATCGTCACTTGCCAGCGCAGCAACCTTTTATGAATGGTACTATCCGCGGTGAGAATATGTTCGTTCCGATTACAAGTATCATTGGCGGCCAAAAAAAAGCGGGGCATGGTTGGGAGATGTTGGTCGAATGTTTGTCAATCGGTCGCTCTATTTCTTTACCCGCTTTAAGCACAGGATCCTCAGGTGTTGCCTATCTAACAGCTGGAGCATATTGTCGAATCCGGCGTCAGTTTAATATGGAAATTGGTCGGTTTGAAGGCGTAGAAGAAAAACTAGCGGAAATTGCTGGATTAAATTACGTAGTAAATGCCACCAGATTATTGACTTTAGCTGCTGTGAATGAAGGTAAGAAACCATCTGTTGCCTCCGCTTTAACCAAGTATTTTAACACGGAGTTAGCGCGGATTACGATTAATCACGCGATGGACGTCCATGGTGGGCGCGCAGTTGTCCTTGGACCTCGAAATTATTTAGCTAACTATTACACCAGTATTCCTATTTTTGTGACGGTCGAAGGCGCCAATATCATGTCTCGTAATTTGTTGATTTTTGGTCAAGGCTCGATCGCTTGCCATCCTTTTATTCGTGACGAATTAAATGCCATCACTGCAGAGGATAAACTCGCTTTTAGACAATTGGCCATGAAACACATAGCCTATTTTTTTACAAATTTTGCTAAAACTGTCTGTTGCGTCTGGACGGGTGGGCGATTCTTGAGTGTCCCTCAAAGTAAATTAAAAACAGCTTATCAACGTGTAGAACGATTAAGTTATACTTTCGCCTGGCTTGCCGATGTATCTTTAATGTACTTGGGGGGTGCCTTAAAAAGGAAAGAGCGTTTATCCGCTAGACTCGCTGACGGGATGTCCTACCTGTATATGGCGATGGCGGTATTGCATTTTGCCAAAGAGCGGGGTGAAAATGCGGATGACTTGATTCATGCAGAGTGGGCTCTAGCATATTGTTTGTATCATGCACAAAAATCCTTGATTGCACTCTGTCGTAATTTCCCTTCACGATGGTTGGGTGTCGTCATGCGCTTTATTGCCTTTCCGTTTGGTCAAACCATGAAAAAACCCAGTGATAAGCAAGACCATGCTTTAGCAAATACGATGATGCAACATAATGAGTATCGTTCAATTTTGGCGAGTGCTTTATATTTGAGTGGTGATAAGAACCAACCCATTGATAGAATGGAGCATGCTTTATCATTGATTATTCGTCATGAAGATTTATACAAAAAAATCGGTAAATTGAATATGATGACAAACGAGGAGCTCGATAAGCAATTGCAACAAAAAATCAAGGTGGGTGAACTAACTCAAACAGACGTCGATAACGTCATGGCTTTAGAAAAAGCGCGATGGGACGCCATTCAGGTCGATGAGTTTTCGTTTGATTCAGTTCAAGATAAAACCTTCAAAATTATTTCAAGAGGAGAAGCTCATGAATAATAAAGGGGGCGATAATCTATCGATTTCTAAAGCAATTGAATTATGTGGAAACCATATTAATTCTTTACGATATTTACAAGATGCATTGAAAGAATCTATCACTCAACTCTGCACACAGGAAAGCAATCAGGCCGCGATGGCTGCTGTTGAGGAATCGCTTGCAACGGCTCTTTTTGTTGAAGACAAAGTAACCTCCCTTTTATCAAAATTGCATGACGGCTCGATTACTGAAGCTGAAATCAATATGTTAAAACCAGGTTACTTTAACTATCAGGATTCATTGGTGGAAAAACAATTGCAGAGTCTTGACCCGTCTTCTCGTGACAAGCTCAATAATGTCATGATGGTTTATGATATCAATCATCGATCTGAATTTGTTCGTGGTTATATGAGCCATGATTTACCGCTTGATCCGACGGCGGAAAATGATAAAAAAATAATTGATGTGATGGATCAATCCTTTCATTCTTGGCTGGTAAGTCATCAGTTGGCTAGTCAGCAAGGTGTGATTTACAAAACAGACAAAGTTGATAACCAAGGTTTTTATGTGAATAAAGCTGATCCGCAAATGGTCTCTTCATTATTGAGAGATCCATTACATGGTTTGGAAGCAACCATCAAGAAACAAGACCCATCAATTACCATGCAAGTGAGAGACTATAAAACCAAAGCGACAGCAGAGACATCGATACCTGCCGAGCAAGCGGCAAATATCACTCGCTCTGACATTTCTGCAACAAAATCCGAAACATCGTTACCAGACATCGAAGGTCCAACTAGCTCAGCTGCTGCTGGTGGGTGAGGTCGGTTTGTGAAAAATCAATTGAGTCTTTACTTTAGCCGATTTTATAAAAGTGGCCAATAAGCCGTCATTACTTATAGTGCCTTAGATTTTTGAAGAGGCGCAATGGCGGTTTGTACCACCTTAATCATTTTTCATGGGCATGGCGTTCCTTTTAAAGGCGCTGAATAGTTATGTTCTTTCTTCTGCTATTTTTAACCGCTCCAACGTGCCAATATCAAACCAGGTTCCCGAATAAATTTCTCCCGTAACCATTTGATTTTTAACGGTTTCACGGAGTAACGGGGTGATGGAGTAGCGGCCAGGTTTACAATCTTTAAACATATCTGGATGATAGCAGGCGATACCAGAAAAGGTATATTTCCTGTCCTCGTTATGAACCTGTTGCGTTGCAGATAAACCAAAATCACCCATTAGCCTATCTGTGGGATTATTAACCAATACCACATGACCCAGACTTGTTGACGGTAGTTTGAGCGAACTGTAATCATAATCTGTATAAATATCTGCGTTTATAGTAATAAATGGATCATGACCTAGCAATGAAATTGCATTGACAATACCGCCACCCGTTTCAAACGCACCGGGTGGTTCTGGTGAATAGTAAATGTTGACACCAAAACGCTGACCATTTTGTAAATGTTGCCGAATTTTGCCACCTAAATAAGCGTGGTTGATAATGATTTTGGTAAATCCGGCCTTGGCTAAATTGATAACATGGTATTCAATGAGGGGGATGTCATGTACTTTGCATAATGCTTTTGGATAACGTTCGGTAAATGGCCGCAACCGCTCGCCGCGCCCAGCGGCTAAAATCATGGCTGTTTTCACGTCGTCTTACTCAAAAAAATAGGTTGTACTTTATTCAGCATGAACTCATGAAAAGGCCCTAGTTGATGGTAGTCTTTCAGACAATCCATCACATATTGAAACGTTAGTGGCAAATCGCTCAAATAATGAGATTTCTGATCTCTAAAATGCAAACGAGAAAACGTTCCTAAAATTCTCACATGCCTTTGCAATCCACATAAATCAAAGTCGCGTCGAAAATCAGCCAGGGAGCGATCGATTGCCATGCTGTGTTGGTTGTAAAAAAGAGCCAGCCATTGATTTATTTTTTCTTCCGGCCATTTTACATAACAATCTTTTAACAACGATACCAAATCATAGGTAATAGGACCAATCACGGCGTCCTGGAAATCAATCAGGCCTAATTTAAGTGGGTCTGAAGGTGGTGTTGGTAATAACAAGATATTACGAGAATGGAAATCACGATGCACAAAAACTTGAGCTTGCTTAATAATACTATCCACCAACCATTGACAAGTCTCTAGGATCAGCGATTCTTCACTCGGTAGAACATCCATGTCGAGATATTGATTTAAAAACCAGTTTTGAAATAAAGACAACTCATTCAGCATGAATGTTTGATCAAAGACAGGTATTGAGCTTTGACTGATTGGACACATTTGTAGATGAGACAAAGTCTGGATCGCGACTTGATAGAGGGCATCAGGGGGGTGCGATGAGATAGCTTGTAAAAATAATTCATCACCAAAATCGTCCAGCATCATAAAACCATGAGTTAATTCAACAGCATGAATCGCTGGGGTTGTGACGCCATGTTGAGTTAACTGTTGAGCTATGTTGATAAAGGGTGTCATGTTGATTTTGTCAGGTGGAGCGTCCATGATAATGTGGCTGAGATGGGGCGTATTTAATCGATAGTATCTTTTAAAGCTAGCGTCCCCTGCTAAAGGGGTCAATGTATATGTGATATGGGGGAATAAAGCGTTCAACCAATCGTTAAGTGCGTTTTCTCTCGGAGACATGATATACTTCCTGACTAATTTTACAGGTTCAACCGTTGTGGAAAGAACAATTACAAAAGCTTTATTCTATGGGTATGCGTAAAATAAGTCTAGGATTTAGCGCTTTCGCATGTTTTGTGGTTATTTATCATCACATCGCATATTCAACTCCACTAACTATTGAACCAGTTCATGCTTGTGTTGTTCCTGGAAATCAGTCACTCAACCCGATGCGCCGGTCTAAAATAGCTCAATGCCTCGGTTGGCAATTGAGTCCCCAAACAGGCAGATGTCAAGGATCTTACAAACCAATTACCTTGTCGCCTTTAACTGATGAAAATGAAATTCAAATCACAGCGCAGAGTACTTCACTTCATCTTGAGGGGCGATCTGAACTAACAGGTCACGTGCAGTTGCGTCAAAATCAGCGGATGGTATCAGCTGATACCGCCTACATTTATCGCGACGGCAAATCAAAGAAAATTACCCGAATTGAACTTATTGATAATGTAAAGTTCATCGAACCTGGGCGATTGATGATAGCCAAAAAAGTGTCAATTAATCCCCAAAATAAAACAGGAACGATCGAGCAGGCACTGTTTCGTTTTAATACCGAACGGGCTTCAGCGGTATTGCCAGCATGGGGGCGTGCAAGCTTGATTCGGCGTTTTGCCAATGAGAATTTGTTGTTGCGTCAAGCAACCTATACCACGTGCTCTCCTCAAGACAAAGCTTGGCAAGTTGATGCTAAAAAAATTACGCTGGATAAAGCGTCACAAACCGGGGTTGCGCGACATGCATTGATACGAGTCCGTGATTTACCAATCTTGTACACACCTTATTTAAGTTTTCCAACATCCAAAGCACGAAAGTCAGGGTTTTTAATGCCATTATTTGGCTATTCTAATGTGAGTGGTTTTGATTATGCTTTCCCCTATTATTTAAATATCGCCCCTAATTTTGATGCGACTTTTGTCCCACATGTATACTCCTTGCGTGGATTGATGATGGGCGGCAATGCACAGTTTCTAACTGAAAACACATCGGGGATGTTTGGTGGAAATTTTTTACCCAAAGATGCGGCTTACAATCATTTTTTAAAAGAGCAGCAGGATGCTTATCCTATTTTGCAAGGTGATACCAATAATCGTTGGTCTGTGGTGATGCGTGAAACGACTCATTTTACCGACCGCCTGAGTATGAATATCAATTATCAGCAAGTGTCAGATGATTATTATCTGCAAGATTTTAGCACGAATTTAGCTGTTTCCTCTGAAAACCAATTATTGCGTCAAGGTGATGTCACCTACAACACCGACCATTGGTTATTAAAGGGGTTGTTACAAAATTATCAAACACTTCATCCCATTAATCAGTCGGAAGTGGCTAATATTTATGAAAGAGTTCCTCAATTATCCGCCTTGGGAAACTATGATAATCTGCCATTCGGCGCAAATGTTGATGTTCTTGGGCAGTTTGATTACTTTCAGTGGACTGGTCGCGAGGCCTCTCAACCAGAAGGCCCACGCTATCATTTTAATCCGATCTTGTCACTGCCGCAAGTGCGACCTTGGGGTTATATAACCCCAGCCGCACAATTAGTTGAGAATCATTATAACTTAACTTATGGTCAGCCAATGGGAAATGGTGTTGCCCATCTATCCGAATCCTTCAATCGAGCGATCCCTCGGTATAGTTTGGATGGTGGATTAACATTTGAGCGACGTGCTGTTTTTCAAGGGCAGTCATTAAACCAAACGCTCGAGCCGCGACTTTATTATCTGAATGTCCCATACCAAAATCAAAGCGAATTTCCTGCATTTGACTCTGCCTATATGATTTTTAATACAGATCAATTGTTTCGTGATAATCGTTTCTCCGGTTTTGATAGAATTGGTGATGCGAATCAATTGGCTTATGCTGCCACGTCGCGATGGTTATCTCTGAATACTGGAAGAGAAATAGCCAGCGTGACAGTCGGGCAGATTCGTTATTTTTCTAAGCGACGGGTACAACTGTGTTCTAGTCAAAATGGGAATTGCGTCGATCAGCCGCTATTTTTAGGGTATACATCACCTGCCGCGCTATATTCTCCTGTTGCTTCAAAGGCCACTTATGCATTAAGCCGCTCATGGATCGCGAGTGCAGATTATGTGTGGGATCCGCATACTCATGCCACCAATAACGGAAATTTAAACCTTCATTATCAACCAACACCTGATCGTATCTTAGGTTTCGGATATAATTACATTGTCAGTGGTAATGTCATTGATGGACCAGTGGTTGGTATTCAGAATGGGGCGCTAAATCAAGCAACTTTTAGTTATGCATGGCCACTCATTGAAGGGTGGAGTAGTTTGGGTGTATACAGTTACAATATCAGTAAACATTACGATATGATGACATTTTTTGGTTTGCAGTATGATTCGTGCTGCTGGGCGGCTCGATTATTAGGTGGGCGTACGTTTAAGAGTTTGAGTATCGATTCTACGTCGCCTCAGTATAATAACAATGTGTATTTTCAAGTACTATTGAAGGGACTGGGGTCAGTTGCTAATAGTGATCCAGCGAGTACAATACGTGCTTATTTACCTGGCTACCCGAATATATTTGGTCATTAATTGAGGATTAGACGCATGCGCATGAGAATAGGGTTGTTGATATTATTGCTACCTCTTTGGGGACTGGCGGAGACCGTTGAATCATTGGATAGAGTCGTGGCAGTGGTCAATGAAGATGTCATCACTCAAAGTGAACTGGATACCCAAATGGATCTCCTGCGTCAACAATTGGTGGCCAAAAAAGTACAGATTCCACCGGATGAAGTGCTCCGCAAACAAGTTTTACAACATTTAATTGATGTTGGTTTACAACTGCAACTTGCGAAAAACAATGATATCACAGTGGATGCGCAGGAATTGGATAGCACGATTGTCAAAATTGCTGCGGACAACAAATTAACTTTATCCCAGTTGCGTGAGGAATTGGCGAAGCAAGGTATGACCTGGGACATGTATCGCGAGAATCTGCGTAAAGAAATGATCATCGCCCGTATCCAACAAAAAGCAATCGGTGCTGATATCCAAGTGAAACCTCAAGAGGTTGATGATTATTTAAAAACAACATTGGCAAAAGAAAAAGCAAACCAAACTTATCATATTCAAAATATTGTCGTTCCTTTGTCTGAGGAGCCAACGACCCAACAAATTAATAAAGCACACCAAAAAGCGGTTAATTTGCTGGCTAAAATTAATCAGGGGGTGGATTTTAGTTTGGTTGCAATTTCTGAGTCGAGCGATGAATATGCACTGGAAGGTGGTGATTTGGGTGATCGACATTTAGCAGAGTTACCCGAAATCTTTGCCAATCAAGTTGTCAACATGCAAGTGGGCAGTGTTGCTGGCCCAATTCGCACTGGCAATGGTTTTCAGTTAATTAAACTTATTTCTGTGAATGAAAATAAAGAACAGCATGAAATTACCAAAACCCATGTTCGTCATATTTTGTTGAAGCAAGATGTGAACATGACTAATGCCGAGGCATTAAAACAGGTCAATAATCTATATGAGCAACTCAAGTCAGGAAAAGATTTTGCATTAATGGCTAAACAATATTCTCTAGATGCAGCCAGTGCTTCAAGAGGAGGTGATTTGGGGTGGGTTGTACCGGAGGAGTTAGTCAAGCCCTTCGCGGAGGCGATGAATGCATTACCGTTGCATACAGTCAGCAAACCGGTGAAATCACAGTTTGGTTGGCATTTGATTGAGGTGCTCGAAAGAAAAATGATTGATGATTCCGATGCTTACAAACGTCAACAAGTCCGGTTGTTTTTACAACAACGAAAATTTAATGAAGCCGTACAAAATTGGCAACAACACATCAGGGGTCAATCTTATGTGAATATAGTGGATAAGAAGCTGGCATGAGGCCGCTGTTAATTTGCAGTGGGGAACCTGCTGGTATTGGTCCCGATATCTGTTTGGCACTAGCTAGATGCAGATGGCCGTTGGTAGTTGTTGCTGATAAATCGATCTTAATGGCTCGAGCCCAGCAACTGAAAATTAAATTAGTCATCCATGATTATCAACGCGGTCAACCGCCAGTTGTCTCTCCCCATCATTTAACTGTTGTATCAATCCCTTGCAAAGAACCGCCTGTTCCCGGGGTATTAAACATCCAGAATGCTGCTTATGTAATGAACATGTTAACTTTATCAACCGATCGTTGTTTGACAGGAGAGTTTTCAGCTTTCATTACAGCGCCTGTGCATAAAGGCGTTTTAAATCAAGCCGGTTATGCATTCACCGGTCATACGGAATTTTTAGCGAAACGTTCACAAGTTAAAACAGTGGTGATGATGCTGGCTTGTCAATCAATGCGAGTTGCGTTGGTGACAACGCATATTCCTCTCAAAGACGTGCCATCAGCGATTACCTCGACTCTTCTGATGGATGTTGTGAAAGTTTTGCATCAGGCGTTGCAGCAAGATTTTGCAATCGCGAAGCCTAGGGTTTATTTGGCTGGATTAAATCCCCATGCTGGAGAAGGTGGATATCTTGGACGTGAAGAAATTGATGTTATCAAACCAACTATTTTAAAACTACGGGACTTGGGTTTAGATATTCAGGGTCCATTTTCAGCTGATACCATGTTTAATCCCAAACATCTTCAGGCATGTGATGCCTTGGTTGCCATGTATCATGATCAAGGATTACCTGTTATCAAATATGCAGATTTTGGAAGGACTGTGAATGTGACCTTGGGTTTGCCTTTTATTCGAACTTCGGTTGATCATGGCACCGCGCTGGATATTGCTGGCAAGGGCTTGGCCGAACCGACAAGCTTAATCGCGGCAGTCGATATGGCTGCACACATGGTTGATGCGAGGGCAAAATGAGTTTGATTAGTATGATTGTTGCAATGGATGAAAAACGTGGGATTGGGAAAAATAATCAATTGTTATGTCATTTACCTGCGGATTTAAAATATTTCAAACAGCAGACATTAGGCAAACCAATCATCATGGGTTATCACACCTATCAGTCTATTGGAAAACCCCTTCCTGGCCGCCATAACATTGTCCTCAGTCGTCGGCATAGAGACATAAAGGGTGTCACGGTAGCGTGTTGCGTCGAAGAAGCAATCCAAATGGCAGAACCAGCACCTGAAATCATGATCATTGGCGGTAGCTCTATATTTGAACAGACCCTGCCCTTGGTACAGAGAATATATTTGACACTGATTCACCATGAATTTGTAGCGGATGTTTATTTTCCTGAACTAGATGAAAAAAAATGGTCGGTGAGAGAAGTTTTGATCCATCCATTAGATGAGAAAAATAGCTACAACATGACGTTTTATATATACTCATCGTCAAGCAATCCTCCAAATTGATTAGTTGCAACGAGCGGGTTCATCCGTTTCGCTAACTACAACAGAAAGAGCCAGGAAATTTACCACAAATACAAAAACCCGATTTTATCGAATGGCAAGACGTTCTTCGACAAAATGTTCTGTAACCTATGAGCATTATTGATGGATGTCGTTGATTTATGAATGAAGTCGGATGATCATCGTCTGCCATAACTGGAATTAGTATTTTCCAATCCTAAGATGAGCCTGAAATAATTAAGACAATGTCGTAGTTAGCTTTGTTTTTAGGGTTTTGATTTTTATAAATTATTTATTTGTTATTGTAGCATAAAGAAGACATTGTGGATGAAGTGTGGTCAAT
>DAIDKT010000088.1 GCA_027449905.1 Legionellales bacterium | reverse complement strand
GACGCAATGCGGCAGTCTTTCCTAACCCTGGTTCTGCCGTCAAGAGTCCAACGCCAGGTGTGTGCAAAAGCCATTGAAATTTTTGAGCCAGATGAGCGATTTGTCCGTTATCCCATAATTTAGGCATGTTTTTGCCAAGCGGAGCATGGGTCACACCGAATGATGACATATACATAGGTTATTCCTCGTGAGTTGGAGATAAAATAGCGATATGGTGCAGGTAATTTTCGTAGGTGGATTCAACTGCTGATGTTGTTTTTTGCCCCGGACTAAAAGATGCATGAGGTCTTTGGCGTGTCCGATGCAGGTTAGCCTGCTTGTTGAGAGCTGTAATGGGTAAGTTATCGCCAAATACCGTTTCAGCGCGAACCACTCTATGTTGATGCGGGTCAATCAAAAGAAAAATATTCTCCCCAACTTGCTGATGGCTCACCTCGAACAAGATGCCCTCCCAAGAGACAGTCCCGTCTTTTTTTACATGACGCTGAACTCGATGCAAGAACAAATCATCAATGCGCTCCACCAGTTGTGGCGTTAAATGACGTACATGAACCAACTCTTGACGCCAGCGCTCTATAGGTGATTTACCATTTAACCCAGCATGAACTCTGGTGTGATAAATAGACTCACACCAGACCCATAATCGTGAGTTCAAATCGCCTAAATCCTTTAATTGAGTTAAGTCTAACTCATCAAGAAATTGCTCACGAAACGTGCGATGAAATCGCTCTAGTACCCCATCTTTTAAATAAATAGATCATTTGGTAAGAGGCCTCCCCTTGTATGTCCATTTAAAAGCTTTAGCCGCGGTTAGGTTAAAATAGTCAATAAACCGTGACACCTTCCTTTTTAGGTCATCTGTTGAACAAGACGATAATCTTTTTAATAGTTTTCGAGATAAAATACTAAACCAAATCTCTATTTGATTAAGCCATGAGGCATGCTTTGGTGTATAAACAAATTGAATCGTATGATGTTCATCAGATAGAAATTTGGCTCTTGATTCCATATCTTTCAGAATGCCTGATTTCCCTTTTTCGCCCAGAGATTCTGTGTAACCACATGCATGAGCTACATACTCTACAAGTGAAGACGATTTATGCGTATTGAGCTGATCCACAATAAAAATCCATTTGGCATTGGGGGACGTATTTACAGTATTTTTTATGTGAGCAGCAAAGTCCTCTTCTTTACGTGTATCTCCAATAGTGGGTGATACAATTGCTCCGGTAGCCACTTCAAAATTCGCGATTAAACACTGCGTGCCGTGACGGGTATAGTTTGTTTCCATGCGCTCAACCTGTCCTCGTTTCATCGGTGTAGCCATGCGTTCAATCGCTTGCATGCCCGTTTTTTCGTCACAACTGACAAGATGGATTCCTTGTTCTTTTAATTGTGGTGCTGATTGATAAAGCGCACACAAGCTAGCAACTTGTGCGTTAAAGGACTCTTCATTTTCTATCGGGGTATGAATCCATTCCTTTCTCTTGTGTGGCTTTATTTCTGCTTGATTTTAAAAAAACACAGAGTTGACTGGTGGATATGCTCTCTACGATCTTACGTCTGACTAATTCAGAGGCTAATTCACTCAATGTCCAATGGCTTAATGGCAGACCACTTTCCTCAGGTGTTTCACAAGCAACGTTCATTATCTGACAGATCTGTTCCGATGTGAATTTTCCAGGGCAACCAGAACGTGGTTTGTCACTTAAAATCTGTACTATGGCTTTACGATACGCCGAACCTTTTAACTCATCATCATACGCAAGGGCAACAGCATAGCTCTCATGCCAGCGTCTTTTCCAATAATTAACCGTTTCATGAGTGGAGCTTAATTCAATCACCGTTCTTTTTTGTGTATATCCCTGCGCTGCAAAAAGAATAATTTGCGCGCGCATTTTATGCACTTGTGTTGAGGTGTGTGCTTTAGTTATTTCTGTAAGTACCGCTTCCTGTTTAATAGATAGCTCAATTGTACGCTTTTTACTCCATGCCATCGCAAATCCAATTCGATCTTTTTATTCCGTGAGGCATTCTAACTTAAAGATCAAGATATTTAAAAAACGTGGTACTAGTGAGTTGACTTAATTTCTTGCTCAGTGATTTAATGCTGTTTTTTGTATGCATTATTGTTGCATAATTTTTTTTGTTCAAAGAGGTTTTTCGAGCATCTTCTGTGGTTTTTGCTGCTAATGATTGTTCTTTTGCTATCTCCAGTACGATCTGACGGATGTCTTGGATAGCCTCAGCCATTCCATAAATTGCGGCACATTTGAATTGTTCTCGATAATTCTCGATTATTAACGAGCAGTCTTTTTGTATTTGCTCTGAGACTTCCTGGAAATATTGTGCATCGAGATGTTCAGGATAAGCTTCTTGTTCTAATTGGTCTAATTTATCTTTTAGTTGCTTTATTTGGGCAAAGGTATCCTCCAGAAATTCCAATTTCTTT
>DAIDKT010000087.1 GCA_027449905.1 Legionellales bacterium | reverse complement strand
CATTGCCGATTAAATCATCTAACATTTCATCACTGATGTTCATAACCATAAATCCTTGTTCAAAAACGGTACTCCTTAGCTTGTGCATCAGAATACCTGATTATGGCTATTTACACACTTAAAATGACAGGCCCTGCCAATTGGTTTCACGAGGAAAATTCAATTTTTTCACTGGCTTGAAACCAATTGTCATCCATCGGTTCTGGTTACTCCTAAGGTTCAGTTTGTGCTCGTGCAACAATCACTAAATCCGCTTTTCTTTTGGCAAACACTCCGTTTTCAACAACACCTGGTATTAAATTAATTGACTCTTCCATCACGACTTCATCTGTTAATTTCAGATTATAGACATCGAGAATCATATTGCCATTATCGGTGACAACACCTTGACGGTATTCAGGATCACCGCCTAATTTAACCAACTCACGTGCAACAAAACTTCTGGCCATCGGTAACACCTCTACTGCAATTGGAAAAACACCTAATTGAGCTACCCATTTGCTCTCATCAACGATACAAATAAACTGATCTGCAGCAGAGGCGATAATTTTTTCTTGCGTTAACGCCCCACCGCCGCCCTTAATCATAGAATAATCGGCAGTGACTTCATCTGCTCCATCTACATAGATAGGTAACTTACCAACTTCATTTAGTTCAATGACAACAAAACCATGATGGCGCAACTGTCTTGCTGTCTCTTGGGAGCTGGCCACACAAGCATCAACTCGAGGTTTAATTTTAACTAACTCTTGTATAAAAAAATGGACAGTAGAGCCCGAGCCAACACCAATCAAGCCATCCTGGATATATTCTAAAGCAGCCGCGGCTGCCCTTTGTTTTAATTTATTCATCATGTATTCAAAGCTTCAATTGCAGGAATATAATCATAGTCCAGTTCACGAGCAACCGCTTCATACGTGACTTTACCTTGATGAATATTCAAACCATTTAAAAAATGAACGTCACTTAATAAAGCGCGTTTAATCCCTTTTTGTACCATACTCAGTATATAAGGTAAGGTGGCGTTATTTAGTGCAAAGGTGGAGGTCCGGGGAACAGCTCCAGGCATATTAGCCACACAATAATGAACAATGTCATCAACAATAAACGTCGGCTCATGATGAGTGGTTGGATGGCTGGTTTCAAAACAACCGCCTTGATCGATTGCAACATCAACCACCACAGATCCAGGATTCATGGATTGAATCATTTCGCGTGACACAATTTTTGGTGCGGCGGCACCTGGAACCAGAACAGCCCCAATGACCAGATCGGCTTCTCTTACATATTTTTCTATGGCGTCAATGGTAGCGTATCGGGTATTTATTCGTGATCTAAACAAAAGGTCAAGTTCCCTTAATCTCGGCAGCGATTTATCAATCACGGTGACCGATGCTTCCATACCAACCGCAACCCTGATCGCGTTGAGCCCTACCACACCACCACCAATAACTAACACACGCGCTGGAGCAACGCCTGGAACCCCGCCTAATAATCGCCCACTTCCTCCTTGCGCTTTTTCCAGACAATGAGCACCCGATTGAATGGACATTTTACCTGCAACTTCTGACATGGGAGTTAGAAGCGGGAGCCCTCCTTGCGGTTCAGTGACGGTTTCATATGCAATTGCAGTGACGCCAGACTCCTTTAATAATCGAGTTTGTAGTTTATCTGGCGCTAAATGTAAATAGGTGAAAAGGGTTTGTCCCGCATGCAGGCTTCTACATTCTGCAGGTTGCGGCTCTTTCACTTTCACGATCAATTCTGCCGTTTGATAAATTTCATCAGCGGTTTCAACCAACTGCGCGCCAGCCTCTTTATACTGGTTATCTGTTATTTTGATCCCCATCCCGGCATTTTTTTCAACCAAAACTTTGCCACCTTTCTTCACAATTTCTTTCACGCTCGCGGGTACTAGGCCAACTCGATATTCATGAGATTTTATTTCTTTAGGAACACCAATCAACATACTGTAATTCCTCGCTCTTTTAAAGTTTGAATCAACTGCGGAACAATCACAAATAAATCACCAACTAAACCATAGTTAGCAATTTGAAAAATTGGGGCATCACCATCTTTATTGATTGCTACAATCACTTTTGAATCCTTCATACCAGCCATGTGTTGAATAGCGCCAGAAATACCGATAGCAAAATACAGTGTGGGCGCCACAATTTTTCCGGTTTGTCCAACCTGGAAATCATTTGATATAAAACCAGCATCTACTGCAGCCCGTGATGCACCAATTGCCGCACCAAGAGCATCGGCTAATTCTTCTATCAATTTAAAATGCTCGGCGCTTTGTAGACCTCGACCGCCTGCAACGATGATGGTGGCTGTTTCCAAATCAGGACGTATCTGCTTATTGAGTTCATGGCTCAAAAAATGTGTATTCGATTGCGTCGATGTGTATTCAATTCGTTGAATGTCAGCGGGATTATTTTGTTGCTCACATGAGTCAAATGCGGTCGTACGAATGCTTAACACCTTTTTTTCATCTAACATTTTCACGGTTTCAATTGCATTACCAGCATAGATGGGATGCTCAAATGTTTCTTGATTAATCACACGTGTCACATCAGATAACTGAGCCACATCGAGTAACGAAGCAAGTCGCGGTAAAATATTTCTACCAAATGTTGTAGAAGGTCCTAAAAAATAGGTAAACGATTGACCACAAGCTTTGACTAATTCGCTTATTGGTTCGGCGAGATGGTGCTCGTAGCAAAGATGATCCGCAAGCAAAACAGATTTTACGCCAGCGAGGAGTGCAACTTGGTCTGCTACAGTGGCGCAATGATGTCCAGCAACCAACAAAACAGGATTTTTGTCTAATTGTAAAGCCGCTGACAATACGTGACGAGTCGATTCGTGCATGACATGATTATCATGCTCTACAAGGATTAGAATACTCATCGCTTCTCCCTTTTCTGATGATTATCTTAAAACAGATTAAAGAACCTTAGCCTCATGCTGCAATTTATCAACCAAGGTTGCGACTGAATCAACTTTAGCACCCGCTTCACGTGTAGGTGGGGTCGCTACTTTTAAGACTTTAATATGTTCAGCTAACTTCACACCGAGGGAGTCGAACTCAACCACGAGCAAGGGTTTCTGTTTGGATTTCATTATATTGGGCAAACTGGCATATCGAGGTTCATTTAGCCGCAAATCAACACTGATAACTGCAGGCAATTGCACACAGAGCTCTTCCATACCTGTGTCAATTTCGCGACTTACAATAGCACTGGAATTATTTTTGATCGCTATTTTTGATGCGTAGGTTGCTTGCGGCCACCCTAAAAGTCCGGCTAGCATTTGTGGTGTTTGGTTATTATCACCATCAATGGATTGTTTGCCCATCAGCACGAGTCCGGGTGCTTCAGATAATACCACTTTTTGGAGTATTTTAGCTGTATTTAAACTACAAAATGACCGATCTGCATGCACCAAAATAGCTCTATCAGCCCCCAAAGCCAAACCATGACGCAAGGTATCTTGAATCGTATTATGAGCGATAGAAACGATGACAACCTCCGTTGCGATTTGTTTTTCACGTAATCGTATGGCTTCTTCCAAGGCAATCTCATCAAATGGATTCATGGCCATTTTTACGTTATTCGTTTCTACCGCCGTTTCATCCGACTTGACCCTAACCCGAACGTACGGGTCAATAACACGCTTCACTGCAACTAATATTTTCATCTTCCCTCATTTTCAATTTGCAACTTTCCATGAGCCATCCGCTTGACGACAGGCTTTGCCATAAATTTTTTCGCTTTTTCCACCAATCGTTGCGTAAGTCACATATTCTCGACATGGTTGCTCTTGAACATAATACGTTTTGGTCGGCTGTACTCGATATTGATTGCCGTTGTCAGGATTAGTCCAGCCAACAGACTTACCAACTGGAGCGGTTTCCAATGCGTTTTGCATTTCCATCCGATCTTGGCGATCCATATACTGACCGATTCGTCCGCCAATATATGCGCCGACTAATGCGCCACCGGCAGCAGCCGCAACCTGACCTGCACCACCACCGAATCGACTTCCAAGTAACCCACCAATTACACCACCTGTTAACGTGCCAACACCCTCATTATTGACAGGACCACAAGCCGTTATTGTGGTTGACACACATAGAACCAACAAACCTATTTTTTTCATATAGCCACCTCTTTTATTTTCTTACTCTACTTGAAACTTGACAAATTAATTCATAAGCAATCGTTCCTGCTGACTTTGCAATCACTTCGACAGGAATATGCTTGCCCCACATTTCAACTGCATCACCAAGTTGAATATGAGGTGCATTGGTTAGATTCACGGTCAACATGTCCATTGATATGCGCCCAACAATTGGTACCATGGAACCTTGAACCCAAACTGGCGTCCCTTCGCTAATATGTCGTGGATAACCATCGCCATATCCAACAGGGATAATCCCTATCTTGGTTGCTTGCTCGCTTTTCCAGGTAGCACCATACCCTATCGGTGCATGTGCTGGATAATGATGGATAGCGGTAATACAAGATACGAAACTCATTACGGGCTCTAAATCAAGTTCTCGAGCAGTCCTATCAGCAAATGGCGAGATGCCATACAACATAATGCCAGGCCTTACTATATCGGCATGTGTCTGTGGTAACGCCATTATCGCAGCTGAATTGGCAATGCTGCTAACAATCCTATCATATTTGATGAGCATTCGCTCGCGCTTCATCGCTAATTCTGAGATGAGTAAATTGAATCGTGTTATTTGCAGTTCATTTTGCTCACTTTCAGGTTCATCCGCACATGCCAAGTGCGTTATTAACCGAATTTCCTTGTCAATCCAAGAGCAGTTAGATAAAGCATGCAGGATGGATTCAACTTCACTTGGCTCAAAACCCAGACGATGCATACCCGTATTGACTTTAATCCATACTTTTATTTTTTTATTTTGTGGTTTTGCTAAAATCCAAGTTAACTGACATGGTTGATGAATGACACATTGTAAACGATATTTAACGACAAGATCTAATTCTTCAGGGTTAAAAATCCCTTGAAAAAGTATGCATTCGCACTCATGACTATGTTCACGAACCGCCAAAGCCTCTTCCGCACAAGCAACGCCGAATCCGTCAACATAGGGCTCGATAGTTGATAACACCTTTGCTAACCCATGTCCATAAGCATTGGCTTTCACCATTGCAATAATTTTTTTATTCTTTGCATAGTGTTGAATGCGCTTCACGTTATGCACAAGCGCTTGTGGATTGATATAAACATGCGTAGGCCGTGACATATTAAGTTTCTCGCTGGTAACCATTGTATGCCAAATCTTCGAAACGTGTATATTTACCAAGAAAGGCTACTTTGACTTTTCCAATCGGGCCATTTCTTTGTTTGGCAATGAGAATTTCAGCGCAACCTTTGTCAGGACTATCCTCATTGTAAACTTCATCTCGATATATAAAGCATATTAAATCAGCATCTTGCTCGATCGCGCCAGACTCACGTAAATCCGACATCACCGGACGTTTATCTTGGCGTTGTTCTAAACTTCGATTCAACTGTGATAAAGCAACCACAGGCACACTTAATTCTTTTGCTAATGATTTTAAACTACGAGAAATTTCTGATATTTCTGCAGTGCGATTATCCGCTTTAAAACCAGGCACTTTCATTAATTGCAAATAATCTACAACAATTAAACCCAATTGACCGTGTTCTTTCATGACCCGCCTTGAACGAGCACGCATTTCAGCCGGGCTTAATGCAGGGGTATCATCAACAAATAAAGGAGCCTCTGACAACATGTGCACTGCCGAGGTTACTCGAGGCCAATCATCATCATTTAATTTCCCTGTGCGGATTCGATGTTGATCGATTCGACCCAATGAAGACATCATCCGCATGGCCAAAGAATCAGCTGGCATTTCCATTGAAAAAACCAAAACAGGTTGCGAACCCTGGATTGCTGCGTGTTCGGCAATATTCATGACCAATGTGGTTTTACCCATTGACGGCCGTCCTGCGACAATCACCAAGTCAGATCGTTGTAAACCGGAGGTCATTTCATCCAGATCAGTTAATCCAGTTGGTATTCCGGTGATTGAATCACCACTGTGATATAAGGCATCAATCCTTTCAACCGCTCGGGTTAAAACGGTTTTAATAATTTCGGGTCCACCATCACCAGGTGTTTGCTCTGCTATCGCAAATACTTTTCGCTCAGCGAAATCCAACAATTCTGAAACCTCACGCATGCCGGGATTATAAGCAGAATCAGCGATTTCAGTTGCTACGGATATGAGTTGGCGTTGCACTGATTTTTCTCTAACGATATCAGCATAAGCCGTTACATTTGCTACACTCGGGGTATTATTTGCTAACTCGTATAAATATACCTCGCCACCTGCATCATCCAGTTCGTTATTTGACTTTAGCGCATCTAATACTGTCACAAAATCGAATGGTTGATTTTTATTGGCCAAATTTAAAATCATTCGAAATAGAACTTTGTGTTCAGTTCGATAAAAATCGGCTTCGCATAATTTGTCGCCCAGTTTATCCCATGCCTGGTTATCAAGCATTAAACCACCAATGATAGCTTGTTCAGCTTCCAACGAATGAGGTGGGCGTTTTAACGGATCAACTGTCTTTTTTCTAGCTTGCAGATCAAGCATATTTATTCATCATTTCGATTGTCATCACACTCTATTGTAATCTCCAAAAGATGAAAAACCTAGATCTGTTTGTGGAATTCTAATTGCTATGTCATAATTCGATACTAATTGGATAATGAAAACAACTCGTGCAATCAGCCATCATGAATCATCCAAAGTCACTCAGGACCTTCTTTGCAACCGAAATGTGGGAACGCTATGGATTCTATGTCGTTCAAACATTACTCGCCTTATATCTTGCATTATATTTCAAATGGGCAGATAAAGATGTATACGCATTAGTCGGATCGTTTACTGCATTAACCTATCTTTCTCCGGTCATTGGTGGATGGATAGCCGATCATATGATCGGTCAAAAAAGATCGATTATCATCGGTGGCGTTGTTCTACTATTTAGTTATTTAGTGATTGGCTTTGTTAAGTCTGATTCACATTTGTGTGGTGCTTTAGCAGGGATTGCCGTTGGAACTGGTTTACTGAAACCAAATATTTCATCTTTATTGGGTAATGAATATCCTGAAAACTCGCCCAATCGTGAGAGCGGTTTTACTATTTTTTACATGGGGTTAACCACAGGTATTATTTTAGGTACAACCTTACCAAGTTATTTGAATGAACATTTTGGATGGTCCGCGGCTTTTATAAGTGCTGCCATCGGAATGATTATTGCCATTTTAGTTTTTATACAAGGGATGTATTGCTATCGAATTAAAGACTATCACCAGTATGAATTTGAATTTTACAAAATTTTATTAGCTGGTGTATTGATGGTTGTATTATGGTTGCTTGCCTTTTATATTCTGAATTATCCAGCATTGGCAAGCACTGTGTTTGTATCGGTTGTTCTACTATCTTTAGCTTATTTTATCTATTGCATCCGCCATGAAGAAAAAAGACAAGCTAAACAAACCACTGTAATTGGATTATTATGTATCATTTCTGTTATGTTTTGGTCTTTTTATTTTCAAATGTTTTTGTCATTAACACTGTTTATTGTACGAGTCGTGAACCCCACGGTCTTTGAGGTACCATTCCCCCCTCCTTATTATGTTGGCATTCAAAGTATCGGAATGATCTTATTGGGGCTTATTTTATCTCGTAATAAAGCGCATGTAACCCAAACCCAACATGCAATTCGCACCGGAAATAAATTTTTCATCTCCATGTGCTGTATGACAATTGCTTATGCACTCATTACCACGATCTGTCATTTTAGTTTCCCAACCGGTTTATTATCTCCACTATATTTAATCCCTGCTTACTTAGTCATATCTTTAGCAGAATTGTTATTATCACCCGTTGGATTGTCAGCGGTTACCATCCTCGCCAGTCGAAAAAAAGTCAGTACGATGATGGGTATCTTTTTTGTATCGCTTGGATTAGGTGGTTTTTTATCAGGAAAATTAGCGGCTATTACAGCATTGCCCCTCGGTAATAATAACTCCATCGTCGATATCAAAGCGCACTATGCAAATTCATTCGGCACTATCTTATTGATACTTATCATCGCCACTACTCTTTGTTTTTTTATTAATCTCACGATAAAACGGATAATGAGAACATAACCCAAATTTTTCTTAAGACGCAATCCAATATTTTCATAATTCATCCGTGAAAGGCAACAATAGACCATTGCAAAGAAGTAGATTGAAGCAGATCCTGCGAACACTTATCAGTACATCATCTGACCTTTCTCCGAACGCGACCATCCCCATTTAAGCAGTTAAGATTATATTTTATTAGATATGACACTGTTTTTTCTTGACTATCTAAAAAAGTGTACTAATTATTTAATACTAGACATAAAGGTGATATATGGTATTAATAGCACCTCGACTTGACATGGGGTCGAGCAAACAAACAGATGAGCAGATAATCACACTAACAGATTATGTTTCAGGTCATCTGAGTCAGGATACGATGAATTTTTTGCAAGAAATTTGTCTGAAAAATGCTGATGGATTGGCTAAAATTATTGTCCGTTGCCAACAATTGAAAATGAATCTAAAAGCAGAAGAAGTGAATCGTGTGATCTTATCTTTGCACAAGCAAATGATGTTACCTAATGACATGATAGCAACGATCAAATATTATCTCACAGACAAAAGAATGAACAGCATTGCCAATGTTCTTAATTCAGGTGCCAGCAAGCTAGAATCAAGCTTAGTAGCCTCTGATCAGTTGAAATCAATTTTGCATGTCAGTGGTCATTTAAATTTGTTCATGATCTCCGAACCAGAAGTTCAGTTTGTTCGATCAATTATAATCATGTTACTTAATTTTCAAAAGAAAGAGTTCCAATTTAGCAAGTTATCTGACATGAGAAAACGTTCAGCGGAAGATGCATCTAAATGGCTTCGAACACTATTGGCTATTTCTGATAAATCTGCTTTAACCAAATTTATTGATTTATTAGCGGATCGTTTGTATCTAGTAGGCAACATGATCACGGGTGAAACACGTAATATGGATCTTGCTGAGTTATTTTTTTTGTTTGAAGAAGCGGCGATTCAAGCCAACTTACCGTTGAGTCATGATTCAAATAAAACATTGATTGTAGATATTAATGCGATGATGCTAACAACTTTAGTCTGTCAAAAAATGCCACACTCCTTATTTGATGTGATGACAATGCAGCATGCCACACATCAAGAAACAATTCAAATAGTGAAAAGGTATTATAAAAAAACATTGATAATTGAACAATTTTTAGAATTACAGACATTTGAACCTTACTTTGATGAACATCATACAAATCAACGAATCAATCAAGATGCGTTTCTTGTTTCATTGATCCATCATTTTATTAGCGCAATAATCCATCCTAATAATGGTCTAGACACGCATATGCAAATCATTGAACAATTGATAGATCATACTCAAAAAACAAATCAAGAAATAAATGAACGCACCCTGATGCAATGCTTTCATGAAGCAACACAGGATGAGTATCAAGACACCGATATACATATGTCCATGTTCAAAGCAATTGAACAAGAAGCGCAAGCCAATCATAAACGAATGGGTAGTTTGGTTTTTATCGTAAATAAACTAATCGTCATGGGTTTTTCTCCTCGCGCCGCTTCGATGGCTACAACCGGTGTGTTTCAACCGCTGATCGCCTCTCACGCGCCACAAACCGATATCAAAAACATGAAAGCATTGAAATTGTTTGCTGATTCATTAAAACCAGACCAGCGTAAACAATTATTCAATGAACTGGTTATATTTGCGGTTGCTCACCCACATCATGCCCTTGGTAAACGTCTTGAGATGGCGAACCAACAACAAAAATTCTCTTTCAAAAGAACGACACGAGAGTATGCTGCCCCAATCTTTCATAACTTACAAAAATCTAAAACAGCAAAAACAACTCGAGTTCATAGGAAACAACCCAAATATTCTGGAACTTTTTTTGTCGAAGTGCCAACAGTTAAACAATCAGCCGATAACAAGCGAAGACCCCATCCTACATTCAATCAATAAAAATGTTTTATTGAAAAAATATTTTTGATATAATTAAAACCATCTGTATACATTTGACTCATAAATAGAAATTAACAGAGAACTGCTAATACTTTCTTTAGGGTCTGTTGACAATTCATTTTCTGATGCCCTACGTCCCGCGACTTGTTCGCGGAATCTATATCGATCTATTTCATTACAATAGTGCTGTGCGTTAAGCAAGATCTCTGGATCCCGCGGACAAGCAGCGGGACGTAGCGCTTGGAAAGATGAATTATCAACACACCCTAGTTTAAACGCATTTGATCCTGTATAGCTAATATATACTTAGCATCATTTTCACAGTAAATTTGTTTACCAATTGAATACCTGTTATAATTCGCGTTTGATTGAGTTAACCATTTTAATATGCAAGAAAATGATTTATATTTACCCACCCTGGTTAAAGCCCTAGAAGATATTCAAGCCGGTGACATGTGCATTCTAGATGTTCGTAAACAAACAGCCATTACCGATTATATGGTTATCTGTTGCGGCCGAGCCTCTCGACATGTCAAAGCAATCGCTGATCATGTCATGCCGATCATGAAATCTATCGGTTTACCTGTTATACACTTATCTGGACTTGAAAGTGGTGATTGGGTGCTAGTAGATTTTGGCGACATTGTGTTGCATGTGATGCAACCAGAATGTAGAGCGTTCTATAACTTGGAAGATTTGTGGCAAGATAGTCAGTCCTGAAGCGGTTTCTTTGGTCATTCTATCATGATAAAACTAAACACAAACAGAGCTATGCGAACCAACTCGTTCGACGATAACCCACATCGATTCCGTTTATCTCTCATTGCCGCACTCATTGTCATTCTTTCATTATTTCTTATTTTGAGAATGGGATATTTACAATTCTCACAGTACACGCGCTATGCAACTTTATCTTTGAAAAATCAAATGAGTATCCTGCCTATTGCCCCATCTCGGGGTATTATTTATGACAGAAATGGCGTAATACTGGCAGAAAATATTCCTGTTTATGTTTTAGAGCTCATTCCAGAGCGAATTAAAAACTTACCAGCAACCCTGGATAAATTACAAGCCTTGTTACCTTCGATTAATCATGAAGACATTGATAGTTTTAACCGATTACGTACACAACACCACGCTTATGATCCAATTCCTATAAAACTTAAATTGAGTCAAGAGGAAGTTGCCATCTTTGCTAGTAATCAATATCAGTTCCCTGGGGTCAGTATGAGGGCGCTTTTCATGCGCCATTATCCTCTTGGAGGCGTCACTGCTCATTTCCTTGGTTACGTAGGTCGAATCAATATTCAGGAGTTGCAAAAAGTAGATAATGTTAACTACCGCGCCACCAACTATATTGGAAAGTCAGGTATTGAAAAATTTTATGAAGATCGTTTACATGGTCAGGTTGGTTACCAGCAAATCGAAACAGATGTGAGCGGAAGAACGTTACGCATATTAAGCAAGCAAAACCCAATCGCAGGAGCGAAACTGTACCTAACGATTGATGCACGTTTACAACAGATTGCTCACAAGGCTTTGGTGGGTAAGCGAGGTGCGGCTGTGTTAATGAGTGTTAATCGAGGCGATATATTAGCTATGGCCAGTGCCCCGAGCTTTAATCCCAACTTATTTGTTAATGGCATTAGCCGTGACGATTATAAAATTTTATCAAACGAGCAGGATCGCCCTTTATATAATCGTGCGGTTAGAGGTTTATATCCACCCGCCTCAACCATCAAACCTTTCATAGCAATTGCCGGCCTTGAAAAAGGGTATGTAAATTTAAGTACGCGTATTTATGATCCAGGCTGGTATAGACTACCTAATGTCAAACATGCCTATCGTTGCTGGAAACATACTGGTCATGGAGTCCTTAATATTAAACGGGCCATTATGGTTTCATGTGACACTTTTTTTTACCAATTAAGTAATAAAATGGGAATCACTGCCATCGAAGAAATGTTGGCTCAATTTGGCTTTGGGCAATTAACCCATGTTGATTTGAATGAAGAAGCACCCGGACTTATTCCAAGCCCCTATTGGAAAAGACAAAGCAAAGGTCAAGCTTGGTATCCCGGTGATACGTTGATCACCTCAATTGGACAAGGCTTTATGCTGGCTTCACCCTTACAGTTAGCAAATGCTACGGCCGCACTGAGTCAACGGGGGCAGCGGTTTCGACCACATTTATTAGGTACGACTGTTTATGATGAGACACACTCTCTTCCTTATAAACCGGTCGAAGAATATCCCATTCAATTAAAAAAAATTGAGCATTGGTCGATTGTTACGGATGCGATGCACGAGGTGATTACCAATAATTCAGGCACTGGTTATCGATTTGGGCGAAATGCGCCCTATTCTGTGGCAGCTAAAACAGGAACTGCTCAAGTATTTAGCTTAAGTCAAGACGATAAAAAACAATACCTAAATATTCCTGCTGAATTGCGTGATCATTCCTTGTTTATTGCATTCGCACCGGTAGAGAAACCGCAAGTAGCCATCGCTGTTTTGGTCGAAAATGACACGGCTGCGTCTCAAGTAGCGCGGGAAATTTTAGATGCGTACTTTGATTTGTTTCCCCCCGTTTATGGTGACAATGTATCATGAGAGTAAATAGCAATCGCCCTGTCTATCGTTTAACCACACGCGCCTTGTATATCGATGTGCCAATTTTAGGATTGGTTTTACTTTTGATTAGTTTAGGATTGATTATTTTATACAGCGCATCGAATCAAAATATTGCCATGGTCGCTCGTCAGGGTTTACGCTTGGTGCTCGCAACGGGCATCATGTTTGTTTTCGCCTTTATACCACCCCATAAATATAAGGCATGGGCTCCCTGGATATATACAGTTGGACTTGTTTTGCTCCTCGCGGTCATGATTATCGGAAAAATTGGCAAAGGCGCACAAAGATGGCTTGATCTTGGTGTGTTTCGATTTCAACCATCTGAAATTATGAAATTAGCAGTTCCCATGATGACCGCTTGGTATTTAGATCTGAAATCCACCCCGATTCATTTTAAAACATTTTGCATGGCTGGTTTGCTAATTTTTATACCGGCGGTATTAATCGCAAAACAACCAGATTTGGGAACAGCCATTATGGTGATCATTGCTGGACTAGCTGTAATTTTTGTTGCCGGCATCTCTTTTAGGATTATTTTGGTCATCTTGTTGCTCATTAGCCTGACAATGCCTTTACTGTGGAATATTATGCATGATTATCAAAAACAACGGATTTATACCTTACTCGATCCAGAGCAAGATCCATTGGGTGCGGGTTATCATATCATTCAATCTAAAATAGCGATTGGCTCTGGTGGCGCATTTGGCAAGGGGTGGTTAGAAGGAAGTCAATCCCATCTTAATTTTTTACCAGAGCATGCAACAGATTTTATTTTTGCTGTTTGTGGAGAGGAATTTGGTTTTGTTGGTTGTGTAATCCTGATTTTCTTATTCATCTGCATATCTCTTAGAAGCTTGCATATAGCAAAAAATGCCCAAACATCTTTCGCTAGATTGCTTGCTGCAAGCTTGGCCATAACCTTTTTCCTATCAGCCTTTGTGAATGTGGGAATGGTAATGGGTATTTTGCCAGTGGTTGGGATTCCTTTGCCACTGGTTAGTTATGGTGGTTCGGCCATGATTACTTTTTTGGCGAGTTTCGGTATTTTAATGTCGATTAGTTCACACCGAATACTAGGGTCTGTTTACATTTGAATATAACTATTCTAATGTTGACTCAAGAGATCTAAAAACGCTCATATGTTGGTTTTTATAAACCCTCGACTTTAGCCATTTTTCCTTAATCCGTTCGCCCTGATAGGGGTAGGAATGGCCTTTCGAGCCACCCCTCCCTCCGAACCGGACGGACGGTTCTCCCGTATCCGGCTCTCCAGTTAGTAGTTTCCTCATCGGGATCGAC
>DAIDKT010000086.1 GCA_027449905.1 Legionellales bacterium | reverse complement strand
TTTCAAGGAATCAGCGTATTAATCATTGATAAAACAACAGAGGTGGTTACAAATATTATTGATAGGCACAAAATTATACTCAACTGTCTAGGGAAACCATACTGGGACTTTTATTCATGAATTTACTGCCGAATATGGGTTAGATTTTTCCAAATGAATTTTCACTTGATTACTCAAGGTTGGGTGTTGATCTTCCATTGGGTTTTCCAGTAACGCTTGACCCAATAGCAGATGGACTCTCGCAATATACAAAACACACAGGGCCATCCTTTGCAAAATCTTAGCCTGAACTGCAGTGTACAAAAACGAATCTATATTAGAGGCACCATGAAATAAAGCCATAACTTGTTTGTGAGCATCAATCTTTTTAACAAAATCATAGCCAGTATTGAGCAAAGCTTCCATCAACCGCGACAACACCATGACGCTTTGTTCATTGATCAAAGAAATCGTTTGATCTGTATTCATCTGGTACAATGACAAAAATGAAAACTGGCGAACAAATATGGCCATGAGCTCGTATTGTTTATACGTAAAGTTTAAATTGTCTATTTCAAAGCATAGTTTCCATGCATCCTCAAGTTTCTTGATTCGGTTTTCAAACCACGATTTGAAGTTGTTTTGATTGAGGTGAGTTGATAATTGGTCTGCAAATTCAAGTTGTAAGTTGCCTGACGTTTTAATTTTTGCTTCTAAAGAGGGATGCAAATTGAAACACACTTGCTTATAGATATCTGGTTCTTCTAATGCATCGATCAGACAATCCGCCGTCTGTAGAATAGATGTATGAGGATTACCTATAGTTTTTCCTTCTATTTTATAAGCATATTGCTGCGTAAAAACGGCACTCTCTTTATCTAACAAATCAGCAGCGGCATAATCCCCTTGCGCACGGAAGAGACGGCTTTTTATGGACGATCTTTTATCAAGGATGGTTTCTAGTAAAAATCTCAGATCTTGCTCATTAGGTTGATTTAAAATATATGCGTCTATTTGAGCATGAAACCTCAGCGCGTCCCCTATATGCCGATTAATTGTTTCAACTTGTCCTGAATCGTTTGGAGAAAAAGCATTAGAATCAAGCAAATTCTCCGCAAATGATAGATAGGCACGTGATTGGTAGTAGCAGCCACTTACCACGAGGGTAACAAACATTTGATTGATTTTCACATATTGCTCTCTTATTGAGTCAGACTTTGATGACAATAAGGGCGTTGATGAAAAATATACAGCCAGCTGTTTTAGAGGTTCCTTCTTAATTATTAATTCATCATTCATTTTGTCATGGATTGCATTGATCATGTGAATACCTAACTCTATCAACAATGTATACAAATCAAGGATGATGCAGTCAAACTGTTCAAAAGCAGTTTTGAACAATGGGCTGGCATTTATCAATTCCAGGTAGGCTTTACCAATAGCCTGTTCATAAAGCTGAGGAGCATTAGACGGACTAACATAAAATAGAGAAATGAGCTGCTTCACGTCCTGCGATATCTCCGTTAATATCGCTGTCCGTTCCCCAGGGGTTGATTGTATTGTTTGTTCAAGTTGATCACATCGTTCGTGCCACTGATTTTCTGTCATGCCGGAGGTATCGTTTGATATATTTTTTTGTTTGTCTGTTGTTTGAGATGGTTGTTCTTGATCTACAAATAATTCTGATCCAGACTTTTTCGATTTTTTTTTGGATTTCTTTTTTTTATGCGTTGATTCAATTGATTGAACAGGTAGCTGTTCGATCAGCGCTCTGATTTCATCTAAACCAAAGCTGTCGCTCATCAGACAATCTTGTTTTATGTGATGATCATAGGCTTGATAAAAGCCTACTATTTTTTGTTCATACCTATCCGCTTCCTCCGACCGCCCTTGCACTCTTGCTTCAATCGCCTTTAGATACAATACAGACGCCAATATTTTATCAATTGCGTAGCGGACTGGGATAGCCGCATTGTTGTGCTCCAGCAATAAGATCACTACTTGCATCTGTCTTTCAATATCCAGGAGTTCTGCTGAAAGACCCGGAACCGGAGTCTGTTGAAGACTCCGATTTTGCAGCGTCGCAACTTGTTCTACTGTTTTTGTGGAATCGGTTGGTGCATGATGCAAGGGAAGTTGTGCTTCATCAGAAAAAGATTTTTTTTGTTCCACTGATGGATACATCAACAAATGAACCATCAGCAATCGATTTTGTATCGCAAGATTGTTAAAAGTGATTATATCGCTGAGAATTGATTCGCGGATGGTAAGGAGTTGGCGGAGCATTTTTTTTTCAAAATTTTCGAGACTAATAAATCTTTCATCAACAACCAATTGGTTTAACATCAATGAACCACCCTCAATTAAAATATTTGCTAATCGGGTTGTGATTTCAATCGTGAGTGGATTTATGGGACACAAACCCCTGACTGAAAATATGGGATATAATGCCAGCAAAGAATTTTTTTCGCACAAACATGCCATTTTTTTGAATTGTGCATAAGCAAAATCTATGGGCGTTTCGTTTAAGCACGCCAGAAAACCATCTTTTAAATCTTGAAAAACTTGATCACCAGGATCGCCTTCTTGCCCGGTTTTTATGGCTCTTTCTAATTGAATAAATGACCTTTCTAGCGTTTCAGATAAAGCAACAGTAGGGTCTGTTTTATTTGAAATCAGACGAGTATTTCGTAACTCAAGTGTTTGCATATTATGTTTATAGTAAATAAAAAGGCTATTGTAACAAAAAAATCAACAAATGTATGTTTTTCACCATGCGTGTTTATTGGTCCACTTGATTGCGTTCTTTCATAAGAGGCGTTATGCTTATTAATCGTCTGAATTTCGATAATAAACCATGAACATTTGTTATGTAGCTCAAGAAGTAGAGGAACAAGCCCAACAATACTGGCAAAAAAAACAGTCATTCAATGTCAATGAAGACTTAAATAAAGAAAAATTTTACTGCCTGGCCATGTTTCCATATCCCAGCGGCTCATTACACATGGGGCATGTTCGCAATTACACGTTAAGCGATGTAATCGCCCGCTATCAGCGCGCATTGGGTAAAAATGTTTTACAACCGATTGGTTGGGACGCGTTTGGACTACCCGCTGAAAATGCCGCGATTAAGAACGGGATTCCCCCTGCCGAATGGACACAACAAAATATTGCTGCCATGAAGGCACAATTCCTAAAATTAGGTAATGCATACGATTGGCGACGAGAAATCACCACCTGTGATCCTTGTTATTATCGTTGGGAACAATGGTTTTTTATCAAGTTGTATGAACGTGGGCTAGTCTATAAAAAAAATGCAGTTGTTAACTGGGACCCGGTGGATCAAACTGTTTTAGCAAATGAGCAAGTCGTCGACGGGCGTGGTTGGCGTTCTGGCGCTTTAGTCGAGCGCAAAGAAATTTCTCAATGGTTTATTAAGATCACAGCTTATGCCGATGAATTGTTACAAGGATTGGATACACTAGAGCACTGGCCTGACCAAGTGAAACAAATGCAACGTAATTGGATTGGGCGTTCTGAAGGCAGTGAGATCTATTTTAAAGTGCATGACTTTCCTAAACTTTTAAAAATTTATACTACTCGCCCAGATACGCTCATGGGGGCAACCTATTTAGCTGTTGCGCCAGATCATCCCCTCGCCCAAAAGGCAGCTAAGCAGCACGAAACGGTACAAGCCTTTATTGACAGTTGTAAAACCGGTCGGATGGTAGAAGCTGAAATTGCCACGATGGAAAAGCGCGGCATTGATACCGGACTTAAAGCCATTCATCCCATTACTCACGAAGAATTACCGATTTGGATTGCTAACTTTGTTTTAATGCAATATGGCTTTGGAGCGGTGATGGCGGTCCCCGCACATGACCAGCGCGACTGGGAATTCGCTCAAAAATACAACTTACCGATGAGAGAAGTCATTCAAGCGATCGGCCAACCTGCTGATTTAACCAAAGAGGCTTTTACCGCACCAGGCATATTAATTAACTCAGAACAATTTGATAATTTGTCATCAGCCGATGCAAAAAAAATGATTACAAGATGTTTAGAAGAACAAGACGCCGGTAAAGCAGCCATCAATTACCGATTACGTGACTGGGGTATATCGAGACAACGATATTGGGGTACGCCGATTCCGATGATTACCTGTGACACCTGTGGTATTGTCCCTGTTCCAGAATCTGATTTACCCGTTACCCTACCAAATAATATCCAATTTACCGGAAATGGATCACCTTTGGCCCAATGCAATGAATTCATTCATACCTCTTGTCCAAAGTGCGGGCAAGATGCCGTTCGCGAGTCAGATACTTTTGATACCTTTGTCGAATCATCTTGGTACTATGCGCGCTTTGCCTGTAAAGGGCAAAGCAGCGCGATGTTAGACGATCGCGCCAAATATTGGACTCCTGTCGATCAATATATCGGTGGCATAGAGCACGCCGTTATGCATCTCCTTTACGCACGTTTTTTTCATAAACTCATGCGCGATGAAGGGCTGGTGAATTCAGATGAACCGTTTAAAGCCCTGCTGACACAAGGCATGGTTTTAAAAGATGGGCATAAAATGTCTAAATCGATAGGGAACACAGTCGATCCGAATCGCTTAATAGATACATATGGTGCAGATACCGCGCGCTTATTTACGATGTTTGCAGCACCGCCTGAACAATCATTAGAATGGTCCGATGCTGGTGTAGAAGGAGCCCACCGCTTTCTAAAAAGGGTTTGGAATTTCGCTTTACAACATCAAACCCAATTTAGAGACATCAATGAGTCCTTGCAATCCGGTGCTTCAATTCAGTGGCAAAACTGTGAAAACCGCCTAAAAAAATCAAGACACGTTGTTCATCAAATACTACTCCAAGCCAATCAGGATTATAAACGCTATCAATTTAATACTGTGGTTTCCGGCTGCATGAAATTATTCAATGAAATCAGTGCTTATGAAGTAAAAACAGAACAAGACAACTATTTTTTACACAGCGGCATTGGTTTTTTATTGCGTTTATTAGCTCCCATAACACCCCATATTTGCCATGTGTTGTGGTTAGAGCTCGGGTTTGAAAAAGCAATTATTGATGCGTCTTGGCCTCAGGTTGACAAAGGCGCTTTAAAAGTTGATGAAATTGATTACGTGGTGCAAGTTAACGGCAAACTGCGAGGGGGGTTTACGAGTTCTGCTGATGCGACTGAGGAAGATTTATTTGAAGTTGCAACCGAAAAAGTCAAACAATTTATAGCAGGTAAATCCATTAAAAAAACAATCTTAGTGGCCCATCGGCATTTAATTAATTTAGTCGTTGGTGACTAGTATGCTCGATCTGATCCGACGCTTGCCATACGCCATTCGCATGCCATGGAGATTATACTGCTGTGTCGCCATGCTCATGATTCTCCCAAGCTGCGGCTTTCACTTGCGTGGAATGGCTGATATGCCGACGTGGTTGAATGATGTTGCAATTATTATTCAAAATGCAAATCGTGATTTAGGACCCTTGTTGCAAAAACAATTAGAGGCCTATCATATTCTTGTCACATCAAACCCATCCGAAGCGCATTACTGGCTTGTGATTGAACAAGATGGGGTAGAACAGCAAATAACCAGCGTCAGTTCTAGTACCACCCCACGCCAGTATCAATTAATTTATAACGTACGTTTTAAATTACAAAAAAAACATGGCCAGGACTTGATTCCTTCCAGCAGAATTGTGGTAACAAGACAATTAACTATCAATAGTAATCGAATTTTAGGTTCGAATGATGAAGGAACAATCTTACAGGTTGAAATGCGACGTGATGCAGCCATTCAGATTTTAGACCGCATAGCCAATAGTTCTTTGCATCCTTGAGGTTAATATGCTGCTTAAATATCCTGGACTAGCACTTGACTTAAAAAAGCAGATCGCACCAATGTATATGGTAATAGGACAAGAGCTTTTTTTAATGAGTGAGGCCGTTGTTCAGATCAAGCAAGCTTGGCGAAGTCTATATGAATGTGATGATAAAATAATAGACATTCAAAAACCAACCGACTGGGAGGCTTGTTTTCAAGAAGCAAATAGCTATTCTCTATTCGCGCATTCTGTTTTACTTGATATACGATATGAAAAAAAGACGTTCGATGCGACCGGAAAGTCGGCGATTCAAGCCTACTTAAACAATCAGAATCAACGTTGTCTTGTCCTCATTCAAGCCAACCAAATACCACTAAAGCAGGTTCAAACGATTGCGAATCACCGCGATACCCGGGTTATTCAAATATCCAAATTAAGTCCATCCGAGCTCACAAATTGGATCACAAATGAATTAAAGCGCAAGCACATGCGTTTTGATCCCGCTGTACCCTCATTAATCCAACAATATAGTCAACATAACCTACTAGCCTGTGCTCAAGTGATTGAAAAACTAAGTTTAGTCCGAGATCCATCTCCCTCACTCACCATCCCCATGGTCAGGGAGCATCTGTCAGATCAATGTGACTACCCGTTATATGATTTAGCGGATGCTTGTTTAACAGGAAACCACAACAAAGTACTCCATATGCTTCGCAAAGCCCATCAAAACAGGAGTGAACCGACGTTAATTTTGTGGTTGCTCAGCCAAGAAATTCGCACACTTATCCGTTTGCAGCAGTTGGTCCGTCAGCACATGTCCATTCATGCAGCATGTACTCAATTAAAAATATGGTCACATCGAATGAAATCATATGGTGTTGCCATCAACAAAGTTTCAACTAAACTGCTGTATCAATTGCTCCAACATTGCCAACAAATAGATGAGCAAATTAAAACGAATAAAAATAACCAAATTTGGCAAGAATTAGAAAAATTAGCACTCGCTATTTCTGGTTGTAAATCCTCGAACATAGGTTAGCGAGGATAGCAAATCGACTTGATCTTTCAACCATCGGAGAATACGGTGAATTACTGGCTAATGAAATCAGAACCCTCTTGTTTTAGTATGGATGATTTAAAAAACGCGCCGAATCAAACCACTTGCTGGGATGGCGTTCGCAATTATCAAGCGAGAAATTACATGCGTAATCAAATGCGCATCCATGATCTTGTCTTTTTTTATCACTCCAATTGCACACCACCTGGCATTGTTGGTTTGGCTGAAGTGATCAGCGAAGCCTATCCAGATTATACTGCCTTTGATCCAACCAGCGACCATCCGGACAGCCATAGTACCCCGGACAATCCAAGATGGTTTATGGTGGATATACGTTATGTCAAAAAATTCAATCAAATCATATCCCTTGACTTGTTAAAACAACAACCAGAACTTACGCATATGCAATTATTAAAAAAAGGAAATCGATTGTCTGTGTTGCCTATTCGAGCCGAAGAGTGGGATACGATCACAAGGTTGGGTCAGCTGACTGAGTAGTGACCAGTTTTTTTACTGTAATTTATATCATATCACGCTATAATGATAAGGATCTGTTAGCCATAGGGGCACCAGACGCTCGTGCCATCATTTAATATGTGAAATCACACCCATTATGAAAAAAACAACCTATTTCTGGCGGAAAGGCTTGTGGGCTATTTTTAGTTTATTCTTTTTATTAGTCGTTGTTTTTTGCGTTCTTTATGTGTATGCCGAAAGCCAGCTGCCAAATGTTGAGTCATTAAAAACGGTTAAACTACAGGTTCCTTTACGAATTTATACCCAAGATGGCTTGCTGATTCAAGAATATGGCGAAAAGAGACGTATTCCATTAACTTACGAACAAATTCCACCCACCCTCATTCACGCTCTCCTAGCAACAGAAGATCAACGTTTCTTCGAACACCCGGGGGTAGATGTATTCGGATTAGGACGTGCAGCGGTTCGTATGTTAAAAACCGGTACCAAATCGCAAGGTGGTAGTACAATTACCATGCAAGTTGCACGTAATTTTTTTCTAAACCGGAAGAAATCTTTCCTACGAAAATTCAATGAAATTATGCTCGCGATCAAAATTGATCGTGAGTTAAGTAAAGAAAAAATATTGGAGTTATATTTAAATCAAATTTATCTGGGTAATCGTGCATATGGTGTTGGAGCGGCCGCACAAATATATTATGGTAAGACACTACCAGAATTGAATACGGCTCAATTAGCCATGATTGCAGGCTTGCCTCAGGCGCCCTCTACTCACAATCCAATCATCAATCCCACTGCTGCAAAAAAACGCCGCGATCATGTTTTAGATCGATTGTTTGAAGAACACTATATTAACGAAACAGACTATCATACGGCTCTCCAGGCACCATTAACGGAAGCTTATCACGGCCCCACACCTGAAGTTGATGCACCATACGTCGCTGAAATGATTCGTCAATCCCTCTTCGAACATTTTGGTCCAGATGCATACATAAATGGTTATAAAGTTTACACTACCATCAATGGCAAACTACAAAATGCCGCCAATCAGATCGTGAAAAATCATTTATTAGCCTATGATCGTCGACATGGTTATCGTGGGCCATTAAAAACGCTGGCGATTGGTGACTTAAAATCGATAGGCAAAATAAAAAACACTTTGAATTTATATCCAGTTATCAATAACTTACAACCCGTGGTCATTAAAACAGTTGAAAAGCAACAAGCCACTGCCATGACTGCAGAGGGTAAAAGCATCATCATCCCCTGGCAAGGTTTGTCTTGGGCTAGAACAGCTCTCAGAAAAGGTTGGGTTGGTAAAGCACCGTCTTCAGCCAATCAAATTCTCTCGCCTGGAGATGTGGTTTACGCCATCTACGCCAACGATCAATGGCAACTTGCACAAGACCCTGAAGTTGAGGCTGCGCTTGTCGCAGTCAATCCAAAAACAGGATCAATTGAAGCGTTGGTTGGCGGGTTTAATTTTCAAAAAAGTAAATTTAATCGGGCCACCCAATCGACCCGCCAACCAGGTTCAAGCTTTAAACCATTCATTTATGCTGCAGCCTTAAATAAAGGGTATACGCTGGCTACCTTGGTTAATGATGCCCCCATTGTCGTTGATGACCCAAGCCAAGCCAACAATATGTGGCGCCCTCATAATGATAAATATAAATTTAGTGGCCCGACTCGATTAAGAGAAGCCCTGACCCACTCGCTAAACCTTGTTTCAATTCGAATCTTAGATGATATTGGCATTGATTATGCGATTGATTTTGCCGCTCATTTTGGGTTTAAAAAATCCAGCTTACCACACGCCTTATCACTTGCGTTAGGAAGCCTTTCTGTCAGCCCATTAGATTTATCAACCGCCTATGCAGTATTCGCAAATGGTGGCTTCAAAGTTGAACCGTTTTTAATTGATCATATCACCGATACCAATGGGCATATTTTATTACAAGCAAAAGCAGCCGTTGTTTGCGCTGATTGCTCATTAAAAAATAACGATGTCGATCTCAATGCTCCGCGTGTCATTTCCGCTGATATTGCATTCCTAATGAATTCCGCTTTACAAGATGTTATTTTGCACGGCACAGCCTATGAAGCGAAAGCACTCCATCGACAAGATCTGGCCGGTAAAACGGGAACCACAAATGAACAAGTAGATGCATGGTTTGCCGGATATAATCCTGATTTGGTTGTCACAACATGGATTGGTTACGATACCCCTCACCCACTACATGAATATGCGGCTCGTTTGGCCTTGCCAATGTGGATTGATTTCATGGAAATTGCTTTAAAGGGTGTACCAGAGCATCCTTTTCCTCAACCAGGCGATATTATTTCTGTTGGAATTAACCCTGCCAATGGGCTACGCGCCAAACCGAACCAACCCAATACCATCACCGAGTACTTTGTAGAGACAGATGTCCCAGCAATCGATGAAGAATCCATTGCAACTGATATCAGCGATACCCAAGGATCAGATAACCAAGAAAGTTTATTTTAAGGAGGATAAAATGAAAGTTGGACAGAATACATTTTCCACCCAATCACAATTGAAAATAGGGAATAAAACATATACATATTTCAGTCTAAAAGCAGCTGAACAACATCATTTTCCTGGTATTCATCGATTACCTTTTTCTTTAAAAATACTACTTGAAAATTTATTGCGATTTGAAGATGGCATAACAGTTAAAACTGATGACATCAAAGCATTGGCTGATTGGTTAAAAACAAAAAAATCACATCATGAAATTGCCTATCGCCCAACTCGGGTCCTCATGCAAGATTTTACGGGTGTGCCCGCCGTGGTTGATTTAGCTGCCATGCGCAATGCGATGCATGCCATGGGTGGTGATCCAGAGAAAATATCCCCGCTTTCTCCGGTAGATTTGGTCATTGACCATTCGGTTATGGTAGACAAATTTGCAACGGCTGATTCCATGCAAGTAAATACCCATATTGAAATGCAACGTAATCATGAGCGCTACGAATTTTTACGTTGGGGCCAAAAAGCTTTCGCTAATTTCCATGTTGTTCCTCCTGGCACAGGCATTTGTCATCAAGTGAATCTCGAATATTTAGGAAAAACAGTCTGGTCGAGCACCAATGATGGTGTGCTATACGCCTATCCAGATACATTGGTTGGAACAGACTCTCACACAACCATGATCAATGCATTAGGCATTCTCGGTTGGGGCGTAGGTGGTATTGAAGCCGAAGCAGCCATGCTTGGCCAACCTGTATCTATGCTGATTCCTGAAGTGATAGGGTTTAAACTGGATGGCAAATTAAAAGAAGGTATTACCGCCACCGATTTAGTATTAACTGTCACGCAAATGCTAAGAGCCAAAGGCGTAGTCGGGAAGTTTGTCGAATTTTACGGACCCGGTTTGGCGGAGTTGGCTCTAGCAGATCGTGCTACGATATCGAATATGTCACCAGAATATGGGGCAACATGTGGATTTTTCCCCGTTGATCATGAAACGCTGCGTTACTTAAAGCTATCAGGGCGTGATGATGAAACGATTCAATTGGTAGAGACTTATTGTAAAGAACAAGGATTGTGGTATGAAAAAGAATCCGACGATCCTGTTTTCACCGAAACCATATATCTAGACTTAAGTCAGGTTGAGCCTTCATTGGCTGGACCGAAACGTCCCCAAGATAAAGTAAACTTACAAACTCTTCCACTGGCTTTTTCTGAGTTTCTCAAAGAGTCTGGCAAGGAGGCCGAAAGCAATCAAGCGTTTCCTGCTCAAGGCCAACCCTATTCATTGCATCACGGCGATATGGTAATTGCCGCGATCACAAGCTGTACCAACACCTCAAATCCAAGTGTGTTAATGGCCGCCGGATTGGTAGCTAAAAAAGCCGTGGAAAAAGGTCTACAGAGCAAACCATGGGTTAAAACATCACTGGCACCTGGTTCTAAAGTTGTAACTGAGTACCTGAAAAAGGCTGAATTGCAACCTTATTTAAATCAGTTGGGGTTTAACCTGGTAGGATATGGTTGCACAACTTGTATAGGTAATTCAGGCCCCCTACCTGATCCAATTGCCCACAGCGTCACCGATCATGATTTAGTGGTGAGTGCCGTTTTATCAGGCAATCGAAATTTTGAAGGTCGAGTCCATCCACAGGTACGCGCCAATTGGTTGGCTTCCCCCCCATTGGTTGTGGCCTTTGCTTTAGCAGGGACTACGTGTATTGATTTAAATACCGACCCCATTGGGCAAGATAAGCAAGGTCATGACGTATATTTGAAAGATATTTGGCCAAGTAATGCTGAAGTTGCGTCGGAAGTCGCAAAAGTAAATAGTCAGATGTTTAGAAAAGAATACGCTGAAGTGTTTAAAGGCAATACTGATTGGCAGGCTATCCCTGTTCCACAAGGGAATATCTATGAATGGAATACCCAGTCAACCTATATTCAACACCCACCGTTTTTTCAGAATTTGAAAATCAAACCTGACCCCATCCAGTCCATTGAAAAAGCCCATATTTTGGCGATTTTTGGCGACTCGATTACAACCGACCATATTTCTCCAGCTGGATCGATTAAACCAAGCTCTCCCGCAGGACTTTACCTCAAATCCAAGGGAATTCAAGAAGCTGATTTTAATTCATATGGTTCAAGGCGCGGAAATCATGAGGTCATGATGCGTGGTACCTTCGCGAATATTCGGATTCGTAACGAAATGACACCTGAAATTGAGGGCGGTTACACGAGATTTATTCCGACAGGACAATCAATGCCAATTTATGATGCTGCTATGTTGTATCAAGACGCACATCAACCATTGGTTGTTTTTGCAGGGAAAGAATATGGTACAGGTTCATCACGTGACTGGGCAGCCAAAGGAACCTTTTTACTTGGTGTAAAAGCTGTGATTGCTGAAAGTTTTGAAAGAATTCATCGTTCTAACCTCATTGGCATGGGCGTACTTCCGTTACAGTTTCAAAATAGTACAACCAGAAAAACATTGCAATTAAATGGACAAGAACGGATTACCATTCCTGTATCCACTGATTTAAAACCTGGCGCAATATTGGAGCTAAATATTTCTCGTGAAGATGGACAGGAAGAAAAAACCAAGGTACTCTGCCGCATTGATACTGAGAATGAATTAGAATATTACAAAAATGGTGGTATTTTGCAGTATGTACTTAGAAATTTGCTAGATTGAGGGATTTGTTTTAATGTCAACCAAAAAACATGGCCTAACCGTTTTTTCACTGGTGATGATCAATGTGATAGCGGTTGATAATTTACGAACACTACCCATTTCAGCAAAGCTTGGGTTACCGTTGGTTTCTTATTACTTGCTCGCGGCATTGAGCTATTTTATACCCGTGGCTTTAGTCGCCGCAGAGCTTGCAACAGCCTATCCCAAAACAGGTGGAATTTATATTTGGGTGCGTGAGGCGTTTGGGCGCCATTCAGCTTTTGTGACCATTTGGTTACAGTGGATATATAATGTGGTCTGGTACCCAACCATTTTAATATTTATCGCAGAAACGCTCACCTATTTATTTGACCCTGCCCTAGCCACCAATAAAATATATCTCACCACCACAGTCATTAGTCTTTTTTGGCTATTTACGATTTTGAATTGTTTTGGTATGAAATTATCTAGCCTGATAAGTATTATCGGTGCCTCCATTGGTACGTTGGTTCCGATGATCGGTGTGACGTTCTTGGGAGTTATTTGGCTAATCCAAGGAAACCCAATATCCTTGGATACTTCAACCTGGTTACCTGATTTTAGCTCTGTAACCCATTTACCTATTTTCTCTGCAGTATTATTTGGCTTGATAGGTGTGGAAATGTCCGCCATCCATGCCGAGGACGTCAAAAATCCGCAGCGTGATTATCCAAAAGCAATCCTGTATTCGGCCATCTTAATTTTTTCAACGTTGGTATTCGGATCGCTTGCAATTACCATGGTGGTACCAAATAAATCACTAAATGTCGTTTCTGGCTTTATTGACGCCTACACAATTTTCTTTCAAGCGTATCATCTGTCTTGGATGATACCGATCATCGTTATTTTAATTATCGTAGGCGGTTTGTCTGGCATGTCGGCTTGGATCATAGGACCCAGTCGCGGACTCTTGATTTCGGCGCAGGATGGTTGCCTACCTTTGCATTTCACTCGCATCAATCAGCACGGGGCACCTACTTTTATTTTAATAGTTCAAGCGTTGATCGTCACCTTGCTGAGCTGTGTGCTCCTGTTGTTTGATAATGTCAGCAGCGCGTATTGGATGCTAACAGAACTTTCTGCTCAATTAGCCTTATTGGTGTATGTTTTTATGTTCGCAGCAAGCATTAAACTGCGCTACAGTAAAAAACATCAGGCTGGAGCCTACAAAATTCCGGGCGGAAAAATTGGCATTTGGCTGGTTGCTGGCACTGGTTTATTATGCTGTTTCATCACCATATTCATTGGCTTTGTTCCCCCTGAGCAAATTATCATGAGCAATGTTACCCTATTTCAATCGTTTTTAATCGGCGGCTTCAGTATTTTTATTCTAATACCGTGGCTGGTTGTAAGAAGATACACGGGTGGCCGTTCAAGTCCTGCGCTAAAAAGTAAATAAGTAACCAGCTACGTCATCCTGAACGCAGTGAAGGGTCTTCAATTGACTTGGTTTGAGCCAAATTCGGGAGATCTTTCACTTCGTTCAGGATAAAATCAATTTGATTTAATTAAAATCATCCACAACCCGGGGAGTTACGTAAATAATTTTATTTGATACAATAAAATCATCTTGTCAAAAAAAATACTCATGAGTCTTTTTTTTATCACAAATAATCCTATAATGTAACTAGCAAACAAACGATATTTATGAGCTTTTGCAAAGCAATCCGGTTCTGATTTTCAATTAAAAATTTAAGTGTATTGACAATTCAGATCTCGACGTCCGGCGACTTGTTCGCGGGATCTATATCGGTATGTTTAAGTACAATAGTACGCGTTGAGCAAGATCTCTGGATGCCGCTGACAAGCAGCGAGACGTAGGGCTTTGAGAGATGAATTGTGAACAAACCCTAGTCCAGAGTAGACACTTACCTATTTTGAAGGAAAATTATGGAAAGTTATACGAATGATGCACAAAATCTATCAGCTACTTTGTGGAGGCTGCTGATTAGCGGTTATTTTCTCTCCAGAACACCTGATGAAACCAATGAAGCATTGAATAAATGTAACCATTCACCACAATCAGCCATTTCGTGGCCGATCGTGGTGATGCGACACAGTGTTTATATGGTTATGCATTAAAAAAGACATCTGGCAAGTTACCATCAAACAAGGTTTTTAATGCGTCCGTTGGAGTTACCCCAT
>DAIDKT010000085.1 GCA_027449905.1 Legionellales bacterium | reverse complement strand
TGGGGTAACTCCAACGGACGCATTAAAAACCTTGTTTGATGGTAACTTGCCAGATGTCTTTTTTAATGCATAACCATATAAACACTGTGTCGCATCACCACGATCGGCCACGAAATGGCTGATTGTGGTGAATGGTTACGAAGAAATTAAAAATAATGAGAAAGTAGCCCTTACTTTCTGGTTTGAACGTCATGCACGAGAAACCATTATAGAAGGAGAGGCTAGCTTTTTATCAGAAGAACAAAATGTCCATTATTGGAACAATTATCCTCAATGGGCACAAGTACGGTTTTGCAGTTATGCACCAACTTCCGGTGAAGTGATTGAAAACAAGCAGATATTGGAAAACAAACGATTTGAGATAGAACAGACATCAAAAAATCTTTCTTTGCCTTGTTCTCCTGATTATTGTGGTATTGCAATTAAGCCTAAACGTTTTGTTTTTTATACTTATCGATTGGATGAGTTATCTGACGTTTGGGAGTATCAAGCTGACACTACAGGTTTTGTGAAAAAAATACTCTCTCCTTGTTGTTATGGTGATTTATGGTTTTAAAATGCACACAAGCTAGCAGGAATGATTTAGATAAAATCAATTTATTAATGTGCCGTTCTAAAGCCTATTGGGGCTATGAGGCAGCATTTATGGATAAATTTATGCAACTGTTTCAAGTTACCACCAGCTATCTTGAACAAAATACCGTAAAACTTTTTTATGAATTTGATAAAAGCCAATGCGATAACCCTGTTGGCTTTTATAGTTTAAGTTTGAGTGAAAAAGATGATTATGAACTTGATAATTTTTTTATCGATCCTGATTGTATTGGCAAAGGTTTTGGTAAAGAAATGTGGGGTATCTTGATTGAAGATTTGAAGCTGTCCGGCGTAAACAGATTTACTTTATGGAGCGATCCAGGAGCTGAAGCATTCTATAAGAAAATGGGGTGCACTAAAATCGGCGTTAAAAAATCTCCTATGATGCCTGACAGATATCCCGTTATTTTTGAATATATAATTTGCTAGAGGTTTTCATGGTTGTTCAGCACATTACATTGCGGCCTATTCAGGCTTCTGATTTGGAGAAGATTGTTACTCTATTCAAAGAAACTGTTCATCACGTGAATGCTAAAGACTACTCCTCTGAACAGCTATTGGTTTGGGCACCAAAACATATTCACCATAGTCATGAACGCTGGCAATGTTTATTAAGTAGCATTGCTTATCTTGCTGAAAGTGATGATGTTATTGTTGGATTTTCTGATATAACAGAGCAAGGATATCTGGATCGTTTATTTGTTCACAAAGATTATCAACGCCAAGGTATTGCTTCAATGCTGGTGAAAAAGCTTGAATCGATAATTTTGGAGAGAGGATTAAAGAAAATAACAACAGAAGCGAGCATTACAGCAAAGCCTTTTTTTGAACAAATAGGATACTATGTTATTAGGGAACAAAATAAACCAAGAGAAGGTGGGGTGGTATTAACTAACTTTTTGATGGAAAAAAGGTTAGTTGATGCACCAATAAAAATAGATTTTCTCAAGCATTATCCCGATGCCATCCCAATATTAGCAACAATTTGGCATCAAGTATTAGGCCGAATATGGGTTCCCGATATTTCTATTGAGCAAGTTAAGCAACGTTTTCAAGAACACTTAAATATAGATCAATTACCATTAACAGTAGTCGCATTTTATAATGGCCAGCCTGTTGGGATGTGTAGTTTACGTGAGAATGATGGAATCCGTCCTGATTTAACCCCTTGGTTGGGTTCTCTTGTAGTTCATCCTGATTATCAGCGACAGGGGATAGCACCAAAGCTCATCAATGCTATAAAGCAGAAGGCGAAGCAATTAGGGTTTAGCCAATTATACTTATTTACTTTTGAGCTAACATTGCCAGATTATTATTGCAAATTAGGATGGGGAAAAATTGGAATGGATAAATTTAAAGAGAAAGAAGTGAGCGTTATGAAGATTAATCTCTAAGGTGCTATTACTTCTACAGCTTTAAATTAGGCCAACTGCCGTAAAGGTATAATTTCAGCACCAGCTTTTAGTTTATCCAGGTGTTCTACCCACCACTGCATCATATTACGTCGTTCAGGAAGATATTCAGCATAGTTATAGGCTGCTCGGATATTATTGCGCTCAGCATGTGCCAATTGCCGCTCAATAGCATCTCGGTTCCAGCCGTGCTCATTAAGCAGTGTAGAAGCCATACTTCTAAAACCATGCCCTGTCATTTCATCAGAACTATAACCTAAACGCCTAAGTGCCGCTAATACGGGATTTTCACTCATGGGACGAGTCGCAGAACGCAAGCTAGGAAACAAATATTTTCCAGCGCCAGTGTATGCATGTAATACCTGGATGATCTCAATGGCTTGAGTAGCAAGCGGTACAATGTGCTGTTCTTTCATTTTCATTTTTTCAGCAGGAATGCGCCACTCCGCTTTTTGCAGATCAAACTCTGACCACTCAGCATGTCTTAGTTCTCCTGGCCTTACAAAAAATAACGGAGCTAACTGCAAAGCACATTTCGTAACAAAGTTGCCACGATATTCACTAATCGCACTGAGTAGCTTACCAATTTCAACTGAATCAATAATGCTTGCATGATGCTTTTGTTTCACAGGTGCTAGCGCTCCGCGTAAATCGGCAGCAGGATTACGTTCGGCCTTACCAATAACAATTGCGTAACGAAAGACTTGCCCACAAATTTGTGATACTCGATGTGCTGTTTCAACTGCACCTCTATTTTCAATTCTGCGTAATGCAGAAAGAATTTCAGGGGCGTTGACTTCATTAATGGGACGTTTACCAATCCAAGGAAAAATATTCTGCTCAAGACGTATTAAAATACGTTCTCCATGGTTTTGGCTCCATTTAGGTATAAATTTAGCATGCCATTCCCTAGCAATTGCTTCAAAGCTATTTTCATCAGCTATTTTCTTTGAGCGCTTAATCGAATTTTTTAAGATTCCAGGATCAATGGTATTGGTTAATTGTCGGCGTGCGTCATCTCGTGCCTCTCTTGCAGCAGCCAAGCTCACATCAGGGAAGGCACCAAAAGAGAGCTTCTTCTCAACGCCTGAAAAGCGATACTTAAACTTCCAAAGCTTTGAACCGTTAGGATTCACTAAAAGGTACAGGCCTTTCTCATCAGCCATTTTGTAAGGCTTCTCTTTCGGTTTAGCGCTCTTTATTTCTACAACAGTTAGGGTCATGGGGGCCTCATCTTTTTGCGATCACATAAAGCCCCTGAATAGGCCCCACTTTTCGGTAGGCTCTTGGGGGCTTTTAATGAATCTTGTTGGACGAAGGATAAATAAAAAAGGCCTGTATTTCAAGGCCTATAGGATGTTTTTGGATGTCTTAGGTATTCAATATGGTGGAGGCGGCGGGAATCGAACCCGCGTCCGCAAATCCTCTGCCGTCAGGTCTACATGCGTAGCCTGGTCATTTTGATTTAACTGTGGCCCCTCCGACCGGCAGGATGATACACAGCGATTCCTTGGATTTTGCAGTTTGATTCAGGAAACATCAGACTGCTAGCTTATCTTCTATGACCATTGATTCGATACCGATAAGCAAGCCCGGTCAATGGGGCGCTGGTTTATGGCAGCGCACGGTGTGACTTATCTATCACGATTAAGCAGCGATAGCGTCGTCCGCAAAGTTTTCATCATTTGCATTTGTGTTTAGTGAGTTTTATTTACGAGAAAGCTCAATCTCGGCATGCACTTCAGGTTTCGCAACCCGCGTCGAAGCCAGGTCGCCCCCATGTCTGTACTTATACAGTGTAACACAAAGTGCGATCATGAGCCATATGTACCTAGAAACCAACTGTGTTAAAAATATCAAGTATTACCGATAGCAACTCTCGCTCAGACCCGTCGGCTGATAGACCGTGCCCGTTGCAGAGCCGGAATAAACCATGTACAGGCTTTCTAATTTGAGTTAAAATTATTGGTCAATTCCGTTAAAAAAAACCATGATGTTTTACGGCAATACCCCTCAAGATACACGCCAATTCTTTTTTACTAGTTGGCAAAAATACAAAGAGAAAAGACCATTATTGCCGTTGGAACAACAAATAGTCGATATCATTTTGTTGCACCCGGAATATCACCAACTATTAGAAATAAAGCAAATAGAAGCAGTTTATTTGCCAGAGCTAGGCCAGTCAAATCCTTTCCTGCATATGGGGCTTCACTTAACCATTCGCGATCAGCGCACAAATGATCGCCCCCAAGGAATCAGACATTTATTTGAACAGTTATTAATTAAACACGGCGATACTCATCGCGTAGAACATCTCCTGATGGAACCACTGGCTGCCTGTTTGTGGCAAGCTGGGCGCAGCCAGCGCATGCCAGATGAAGCTGATTATTTATTATCTTGTCAAAAATTATTATAAGTACACCGCCTTGAATATTTATCGTTTTCTTCATCACAAATCAATTTAGCTTTAAAGTTTGCTCAATCAAAAAAATGCTTACATAGAACCATCTATTTTTGTAACTCCCTAAGTTGTGGATAAGTTTGATTTTAATTAAATCAAATTGTTTCTTTCTTTTCGGATTTTAACTAAGAGCGTGAATACGTTGTGAGAATTGTCATCTCACTTATCTTTTGAGGCGGGACATCAACATGTTACTGCGGCCTTCGTTCTGGTTTTATCTCATCTAAATTTAAATCATTTTCTCTGATTTTTGTTAGTTCTTTTTTTAATCGATTAAACGTGGTTGTATTGTGAAGACCAAACCATGAAAGACGGTTAGTTCGTGTCTGATTTGCTTTGATTGCAAAATCTTCGATATTACTGCCAAGTTTATCATCAAGCAACGCAATCTTTTCTATTATCTCGGATAATTCGGCTATTTTATCTTTTTTACTATACCCAATATAGCTCGATTTTAAGGCTTTTAGCGATCGGTTTAAAGCACCAGTTATTTTCTGAGATCGTAGATGATCATCGGAGAGCTGCATCAAGTGTCTAAAATTAGGCGCGGGTGATAAATTATTAGCTAAAGCAACTCTGCGATTCGATTCATACGCTGCAATCATTAAATCGGCCTCTATCTCATCAACTCCTTTGGCAAATAAAATGGTCTTGATTTCATTGGATGTATAATCAGGCAATTCTGTCGTGATCAGTCTTCGTTGTAAAGCAGAACTGGCTGCACGACGGCCGGCCATGGTAACCGGATTTTGGGTACCAATGATCATGAACCCGGGTTCGACCTTTTCTCCTGGCACAGAGTTAGGGTTCTTCCCCATGAGCAAGTCATTCAACAAGCGTTCCATCATCGATGAACTATTGATTTCGTCAATCACAACAACAGCACCTTCTTTAAATGCCTTGATAAGCAACGCTTCTTTTTCATCCGGATCCATACTGACCGGCATGCGATAGAATTGATTTTTTTTGCTGGTTGGATTTTTATAATCTTTTTGTTCTTGATAACCATGCTTAATTAACATGTGGATAACCAATTCACTTTTACCGATACCAGGCTCACCTTCAATGATAAGACCACCCAGCCCACCACTTAGTTGCTGTGAATTCAGTCCGGTCTGATTTTCACCACGCCATTGGCGTAATGTCAATAGATCATTCAATTGTTGCGACAAGGATTGCCGTGATGGGGTGATCAAAAATTCAGCTTCATTCGCGGCCGGCCTATACTGCGGCAAGTTAAAATAAGCAAGATATGCATTCAATTTTTGCCATATTGTTTTTTTTGACTCTACCTCTGCTATTTTTATCGGTTGTACTGGATTGAATTGTTGATCGAATGAAGATCGCTTCGAGTCAGGTATCAAGTTTTTAGCTAACGCATAACTAAAATGTTGAGCAATCTCCCCTATATCTTGGGAAGGATTTTCTTTTTTACGCATGATGGTGAGCAGTGCCATCATTTGTAGTTCTCGCGGCGTGATTAAAATATCGGTTGTTGAGCACTCACAAACAAAACGATAGACTGCCAAGATACGATTTGTCACGAGATCAAGATCATTATCTGTCATCTGAACCCCGTCAAAGACTGGTTTTAATATTTTTTCATAAATCACCTCTATGGGCATGGGTTTAAATAGCACGGCACTGCCGTGATCTTGAAAAAAAGAAGCCAGTGTGCGTTCATCTCCATAAGTCACGGGATTGCCTGCAAAAATAACTCGATGATTATCGGTCAATTGATAAAGCTTGCCATCGATCAAAACGGTAGGTGGATTATTAAAGAGACCTTCAAATTCTTTCCATTGTCGTGGACTTAAATTCGCTTCATCAATAAAAAGAATTTTTCGTTTATTTGATTGATCTTCCGCCCAATTTTTGATGCGAGATTCAGTCAAATATAATGCATCATTTTGATCGCATAATTCCTTCTCGACAAAGGTTGTTTTTCCTACCCCCGATAAACCAGTCAAAAAAACATACTTTGAGGAACGCAGCGCTAAATTCACTTGGTCTATACGACCTTGAGTAAAATCATGACTCTTTTTCGAACTGATACCTCTATCAAGCTTAGGGCACCGATCATTAAATTCAGGCGCGGCATGATACATACCCAACCAAGTTCCCTCACTCGAGGTTGCAAGTGGATTGTCTCGTAAGTAAACGGCTCTTGCTTTGAGCTTAGATAAGGATTCAACCTCAAGATAAGATTGCAGTTGCTCTGTGATAGTATGTTCATAATCCAGACATGCTAATTTTTCTTCTTTGGTCACCTCATGGTTATATCGATTTCGAATAAAAGCACCCGCTTTTATATCATTAGAAATCAGGATGATGTTTCCAGAAACTGATTCAGCTTGTTGCCTTCTCTGCAATAAGGGAGCCAACGAATCTAACAATTCTGGTGAAAAATTCCCCTTTAGAATGACTTGTTTATCAGCAGCCAACGCTGTGGTGAGCGCACTGTCAGATTTGGTGCATGTAAACGCGAGGGTTTCTTTGTTTAATTCAGCGTGCAATTTAACCAATAAATCCGCTGCGGTGCATTCCGAGACATCAATCACGACATACTCAGATGAGTGTTTGGTCAGCATAGCAAGCGTGGTATCAACATCAGTACTGGTGATCAGGGTATCATTTAAAGCAAGCTGTGTAGAAAATTTTTCAGCGTGGATGGGGGTTGGGGCATAATGAAACGATGCTGGAAATTCGACTCCTGGCGCAGCATGAATCTCTAGCTTTACATTGAAAGATTTACAAGCATCAAGTAACATGGCCCATGTATCATCGTTTAGGCTCCGAGTCACATTTACTACCAACGTCTGTCCGTCAGCCGCTTTTATCCATCCCTTTTTTTTCTCAAACTTTGAATTGATGACTACATAAGGATCAAAAAAATCAATCAGACAGGTCGGATTTAATACCCGAGCATTTTTATCTTCTGACAGTCCTGACTGGATAACTGGTGGATCGACCCAAGAATAAACATCCTTTGCTGGTCGTTGGAGCTTGACAGTATTTGGAACACGAAATACTTGATTACCCTTTCGCACCCCCGTCGTCATCAGTTGTTGCCAAAATCGCTCGAACGCTGGTTCACCCCAAAAACCTTGTTGGATAGTGATGGGGGCTCCCTTTTCTATCGCTTTAACGAGCTCACCCTCTATAAAGGTGAATCTATCACCATTAAACTCCCAGCGCCCCAGTAACCTCTCTTCCCAATCGGGTGCATAGTAGAGATTAATAACACTCGCCCGTTCATCCGAAGATGTCTCCGTGATAACATCAACCGTATTGAAAGACCCCATCTCGTTAAACTGCTCACTTGTCAAAGGACAGTGTTCCACACGTTTAAATCGGGAATAAAAATCAGAGCCTTGATAGCAACCTGATTTATTGCGATTTATCAAACCAATCACCATTGCTTTTGCTGGCAAGTCTGTGCCATCTGCCGATGGATTCTTATCTAGCAAGCTATTAAAACGAACGATGTCATCTGCATTAAAATTTTCATAGTTAACAATGATCAGTGGGTTCTTATTTTTATTTTCATTTATAAATTTCACCAATGGTCCACCTGGCCCTCGCCTTAAATTGCCCGTATGGTCTGATTGTTCATCCAACCAAGGCGCAGCGCAAATGAGATCCTCTGGCTTATCAATATAAAAAACCGGGCGTTTGATATGACTTGCGTGTAATTGTAATTGAGCGCATAGGGTATCAACCTCTTGTGTCGAAGTAAGCTCGATCAAACGTGTTTTTTGATCACTGTTTAGGCATTGGTGGTAATAATCCAACGGTTTAGTGTGACCGGTTTTGTTTTTAACCCAGGTTTTTAGTCTTGTATCATAAACACTAAGGTTGTTAATCATGCGGGCCGCTTGAGCGAGAGGAGCAACACCATTTGGTATTGGTTGCCGAGCGCTTGAGTACAATTGAAAAGATTCGTATAAACCAGATATCCAGTTGACTAGTGTCCTCAAAATTCTTTTTTCATTTGCAGTTGTTTGGTTATCTTGTGCAGTTGTTGTTTCAGCTGCTAATAATCTGTCGATGCCCTGTGCCAAGGCGGATAGGTTACAAAACTTTTGATCTTTTGATAATATCCCAATACGTCGGATGAATTGTTGTTTTTTTTCTGATGGCATACCCTGCATACTGTCTTTTAAATCATTTAGGGCGGTATCTGGATTTTTTAAAAAAAATTGTTGTAACCATTCACCACAATCCGCCCCTTCGGGTCGGTTTGCGGTGATGCATAAAGAAATAACAAGGATTTTTCATTAAAAAGATCAAATAGTTCTTGACACAGTTTTTCGTGTTTTTTTTAAAAATGATGATGCAAGCAA
>DAIDKT010000084.1 GCA_027449905.1 Legionellales bacterium | reverse complement strand
TCGATCCCGATGAGGAAACTACTAACTGGAGAGCCGGATACGGGAGAACCGTCCGTCCGGTTCGGAGGGAGGGGTGGCTCGAAAGGCCATTCCTACCCCTATCAGGGCGAACGGATTAAGGAAAAATGGCTAAAGTCGAGTTACTGAGTTCAGGACGTGGAATCAATTTAATTGAATTAAAATCAAATTTATCCACAACCTGGGGAGTTACGATTTTTTATATTTCAAGTAGCGAGGCTCCCAATAAAGACTATCGATCAGTTCAGCTAAATCTCTTTTCTGATTACATCGCGCGAGACCCACGTCAATTGCTTTTCTTGCAACAGCAATAGCAATATGTTTTGAAACAGACGACGCTTGTTCTATGCTCGGTAGTAGTGGTAGAAAAAAATCTTCATTGCTCGGCGCAAAACGACTGAGTTCAAGGGCTGCGACCCAGAGCATTTCATCTGTCAACTGTTTTGATTTTACCGCGATCATACCAAGACCAATACCGGGAAAAACAAGCGCATTATTACACTGTGCGATGGTAAAAGTTAAATCATTGTAGCGGACATTGTCGAAAAGTGTGCCGGTTGCTACCAGTGCTTTTCCATCAGTCCAAGCCATAATATCACTGGGGTGCGCTTCACACTTTTCGGGTGGGTTTGACAAGGGAAAAATAATGGGTCGTTCGCAATGAGATACCATGGTTTCAATGATGTTTTGTGTAAAACGATAGGGTTGTGCTGAGCAACCAATTAAGATGGTTGGTTTGACTTCTCGCACGACATCTTCTAAAGAAAATTGATTTTTTAGATGGGTAGTCCATTTAACAATGTCTGATTTGTTGCGTGCGAAGGGACGTTGTCCAGGTGTTAATGTTGCATCGTCTGCTAGCAACAATCCTTGCTGATCAACCAACCAAAATTGCTTCAGGGCTTGCTGTTTCGACAGGCCGAGTCTCAACATCGCATCTAAGATTTGATTGCCGATCCCCGTACCCGCTGATCCAGCACCAAAAATGACAATTCGATGTTTAGTTAATTCAAGTTGTGTTACCTTAGACGCAGCCAGGAGTGCAGCGACTGTGACAACCCCTGTCCCTTGGATATCATCATTAAATGAACAAAGTGTATCTTGATACTTTTCTAAAATACGACGTGCATTTTTTTTACCGAAATCTTCCCAGTGCAAAAAAACATGTGGGAAAAGTTTTTTAACTTTATCTATAAACTTTTCAACAAACGTGTCATATGCATCTTGAAAAATTCGAACATGTTGACAGCCAAGATACAGCGGGTCCTCAAGCAGTTTGATGTTATTGGTACCTGAATCTAAAAAAATTGGTAAAGTACGCGTGGGGTCAATGCCACCACAGATACTATAAACCATCAACTTGGCAACTGGAATATCCATCCCCCCAACGCCTTGATCCCCGATACCCAATACCCCCTCGCCATCTGTCACCACAATGAGATCAATTTCAGGATTAGATCGATTATTTAAAATATCCTCGATTAAATCCTGATCGGTATGAGAGATGTATAAACCCCGCGCTTGCCGATATTCGCGGCTAAATGCTTGAATAGCGAGACTAATTGTTGGTGTATAAACAATAGGAATCAATTCAGCGGCATGTTTTCGTATTAAGCTATAAAAAAGAATTTGATTTTTATCATGCAAGCCATTCAGATAAATGTTTTTTTGCAGCGGTGTATTGTAATTTTTTAATTGCTGGTAAGCACGTTCAGTTTGATCTTCTAAATTTTCAATCCGATGGGGTAATTTACCCAACAGGCCAAATTCATGTCGCTCCTCAAGGGTGAAGGCCGTGCCTTTATTAAGCTGCGGTATGGTTAACAAGTTTTTTCCGTCAATTGCCGTTTTGAGGATGGTTTCATTTGTTTCCGAATCAACATGAACGCTAAAGTTAAGCATATCAAACTCATAAAAGAATAAAATTATCAATAAGATAATGAAACTTATAAAAAATCACAAGATAATTTGTTATAATCTTTCAAGAACCGGAAGGCAACGACAAATTGTTAAGCGTAGGTTGGGGTTAGCTGAACCTACACTTGCTTTGCATGTCCCTGTGGATGTTGCATTGCGACCGGAGATATCTTTATATATCTGTTAGGTGTGAATATGCTAAAGTACATGTTTTGTTTATTTTTATCATCATGGTTTCATGTTGTATGGGCACATAATTCGGATTATTACGTGTTTAATCCTAACGAAACGCAAAAAGCCCTTGCGCGTTGTCCTCAGCAGTCTCCAGCAGACATCAGTTGCGATCAGCTAGAGCAAATTGCAATACGTCTTAGTGATTTAGCAACTGAATTGCGTATCAATCCCCAGGCTTATGGTCGTTCCATATTAAGTATCCAAGAGAAGATTGCCAAACAAATCGAAATAAGTAAATTGCACTCCACGTCTGAACTAAATTCAGAATTAAATCAAAATCAGCATTCGCTTCGTGAGCGCTTAACCATTATCAAATGGTTAGAGTCCCCTAATACGAGCAGATCTTAAGGATATCATGATGAGATTGTTAATTAGTAATGATGATGGCGTATTCTCTCCAGGTATCGATGCACTATCTCAAGCCATCAAGACACTCGCTGATGTCGAAGTGTTTGCGCCTGATAGAAATCGCAGTGGCGCCAGTAATTCTTTAAGTTTGTTGCGTCCATTACGTGTAAAATTATTGTCAAATGGATACCATAGCGTGGATGGTACACCAACCGATTGTGTTCATTTGGCTTTAACGGGTTACTTTGAGCAGAAATTCGACATGGTGTTGTCTGGTATAAACGATGGAGCAAATCTTGGCGACGATGTGCTTTATTCTGGTACGGTTGCAGCAGCCATGGAAGGATCTAATTTAGGTTTGCCGGCAATCGCTTTTTCAATGTTTAGTCGAGATCATCAGGTGCAGCATTATGAAACAGCCGCACTTATTGCTTTAAAACTGGTTATGCCTTTAAAAAAACAACCGTTGCCCGCTCGCGCTTTGTTGAACGTGAATGTACCCGATCTACCAATTGAGCAAATCAAGGGCATCGAAATTACTCGCCTAGGCTCCCGTCACAATGCTGAGCATACTCAAAAGCTTTCAGATCCTCGTGGTAATCCAATTTATTGGATAGGTCAACCAGGTATCGAAGCAGATGGCGGCCCTGGAACGGATTTTTACGCAGTGAATAGAGGCTTTGTTTCCATTACACCGATTCACCTTGATATGACTCATTATAAAATATTTGATCAAGTAGCCTCTATAGTAGAAGGCGTTAATTCAATATGAAATTTTTTAGTTACCTATATGATAAAACTATCTTTTGGTCTGGGCATCGACATGCACGCTATTACTTAGCAGGGGTATCTTTTATTGAATCTTGCTTTTTTCCGATACCACCTGATGTGATGCTGATTAGCATGGGGCTCGCAGCTCCCAATCGTTCTTGGTACTATGCTTTTATTGCAACATTGTTTTCTGTGGCTGGGGGCATTGTTGGGTACTTTATTGGAATGTATGGCATTCTGTTGGTTGAGCCTTATATCATCTCTTCTTCATTTTCATCACACTATTATCACTTGCGAGGATGGTTAGATAACAGTGGCCTAGGGGTAGTTATTTTGGCTGGATTTACTCCTATTCCTTATAAAATCTTTACGATAACAGCCGGCGCAATGCATATTTCCTTTTGGAAATTCATAGTCGGCTCTTTAATTGGACGAGGTACGCGTTTTTTTATGGTTTCCGGCGTTTTATTTTATGCAGGACAGGGTTTAGAAAAACATTTGCGTCGATATATTGATCTTGTTGGTTGTGTGATGCTGCTTGTGGTTATCATTGCAGGCTGTCTTTATAAGTGGGTACTGTAATGAATAAATACGGTTGTTTGATGTTGATATTGTTTTTATCTGCTTGTGCAGATAGAGACTATCTTGCACCCGTCGTTGGTCCTACTTGGCATCCTGTTTATGCAAATGTATCTCAATATGTTGTTGTAAGAGGTGATACCTTGTATTCAATTGCTTTTCGCTATGATCGTGATTTTCGTGAATTGGCGCGGATGAATCACTTAAATAGCCCTTATATCTTAAATGTTGGCCAAGTGATCCATATTAAGTCAGCTAAACAACCTACCAAAACCCAGTCATCAAGCTATGACCGCGTTCATATAGGTTTTAAACAAGTGCCCATGCATGAGCCACATTCATATAAACAATCACGCGGACAATGGTTATGGCCCGCACGCGGTCGGATTGTAAAGTCATTTATGCCGCAGCAGGGTAGCAAAGGAATTGATATTGTGGGAAAACGAGGTGACAAAATTTACGCATCAGTTGGCGGAGTGGTTGCATATGCTGGTAATGGGCTTCCTGGCTATGGCAATTTAATTATTATTAAACACAATAACCAATTCTTAACGGCTTATGGACATAACGAGCGTAATTTAGTGAGAGAAGGTCAATCCATTCATGCTGGACAAGTGATCGCAATGATGGGCCAATTAGACAGAGATCATTTTGGTGTTCATTTTGAGATTCGACAATCTGGGGATCCTGTTAATCCAAGGTATTATTTATAGATTTTTGGCCACTCCACAGGTACATCATCTCGAACGCGGAGAGGGATCCCAATCGACTAGATTTTTCACCAAAATCAGGAGATCTCTCTCCGCGTTCTAGATGACGTTAATTCCACATTTATCCATAAACTGGGGAGTTAATACTTTTTCTCAAAGTCCACCTTGCTTCATAAAAAGTCTACTCGAGTATGTTGACAATTCAGATCTCGACGTCCCGCGACTTGTTCGCGGGATCCATATCAATCTATTTCATTACAATAGTGCTGTGCGTTAGGCAAGATCTCTCAATCCCGAGGACAAGTAGCGGGACGTAGGGCTTCGAAAGATGAATTGTCCTTAGTACACGACAAAAAATCAAATGTTCATGGTTTGTCGTCCCCGCGCAGGCAGGGATCCATGCTGCTATTGGCCTCATACCAAATTCACAATAGATTCCCGCCTGCGCGGGAAAGACAACTCCATTTTTGCCGTGTACTAAGTGAATTGTCAATACACCCTAGATTTTCAATTGAAAATGATTTAGTCTAAAAATACAGGTTACGTATCTCTTACAACTGGTGGAAAGATAATGTGCCCAAATGATGGATCATTTGTCGATGAATCAAAGATAGAGGATATCGACGCAGTGCTGCAAGAGGATTTGGAACTTGATATTACCGCGTTGCAAGAAGAAATTGGGGTTACCTTAGAGGATGATTCCTCTGTGGATGATCCCCCTGAAGCGCTTGAGCCTGATTTTGGTGATGAAGCGGCTTTTCCAAGGTTTAAGCCAGCAGGAAAACGTTTGGCCAAAGCGATGGATGCAACCCAACTGTATTTAAATGAAATCGGCTTTTCTCCTTTGCTGAGTGCAGAAGAAGAGGTTCACTACGCAACACTGGCATTAAATGGTGATGACGCTTCCAGAAAAAAAATGATTGAGTCCAATTTGCGATTGGTTGTTAAAATATCAAGACGTTATCTAAATCGTGGGTTGCCTTTATTGGATTTGATAGAGGAAGGTAATCTTGGGTTGATGAAATCAGTTGAAAAATTTGATCCGAGACGCGGTTTTCGTTTTTCAACGTATGCAACCTGGTGGATTCGGCAAACCATTGAACGTGCTCTGATGAATCAAACTCGAACCATACGTTTACCTATTCATATTTTAAAAGAATTAAATGTCTATTTGCGAGCAGCACGACAACTAACCCAGAAATTAGATCACGAACCATCACCGGAAGAAATAGCGGAAATGCTTGATGTTCCAATCGAAGATGTCGAAAAATTATTTTGTTTAAACGATAAAGTATCTTCATTTGATAGTCCGATTGGAAATGATGAGAGCAAGTCTTTATTAGATACCATCCCCGATGAAAACAGCAGAAACCCCGTTTTGCTGTTAACGGATGAAAGTTTGCGCAGCCAAATTGAAGAATTGCTCGATGAGCTAAATGAAAATCAAAGACAAGTGATTGCCAGGCGCTTTGGATTAAGAGGCTTTGAAAAATCAACACTAGAAGAGGTTGGAGCAGAAATTAATTTGACAAGAGAGCGGGTTCGCCAAATTCAAGTCGAAGCTTTGAGAACACTCAGAAAGCTATTAGAACGCGAAGGTATCACAGAAGACGATTTGTTTTAATCATCTGTCACGAAATCCTTGCCAGCAATCCGTATATGTTTTTTGTCTGCTCGGATGTGCCAGTGCTAACTCGGTTAATAACCACGGGTCTCGGGATTCAAACATAAAAGCGAGGGTATTGTTGTAATACGTTGGTTTTAACACGCTTTGACTATCACGCCGAAATGAGGCAGTATCAGGCCCGTGAGCAGTCATTTGGTTATGAATACTAAACCCTCCTTTTTCAAAGCCAGCAGCCTTTGCATCGTAAACCCCGACAATCAGCCCCATCAATTCATTCATGATGTTGCGATGAAAATAGGGTGGTCTAAATGTATGCTCTGCAACCATCCAACGAGGAGGAAAAATAACAAAATCAAGATTAGCTACCCCTGGAATTTCGCTCTCTGAGGTTAATACGGTAAAAATTGAGGGATCTGGGTGATCAAAACTGACGGTGTTGATGGTGTTAAATAAGGCCAAATCATAGCAGTAAGGTGCATAATTACCATGCCAAGCTGCCACATTGAGGGGAGAGTGATTGCTTTTAGCAATCCAAATCTGATCCTGATACTTACAGATTAAAGAGATATTCTCAGTCGTTGTTTGTTCAATCTCGGCGGTTGGATATAGAAAGTGTCGCGGATTTGCCAAACTATTTGCACCGAGAGGACCCAATTGTGGTAGTGTCATCGGCAAACCTTTATTTTCAGCGATATAACCCGCTGCGATTGGTTCTAATAATTCCAGTTTAAATTTTACCCCACGAGGTAGAACGGCAATCATACCTGTTTTTACATCCAATCTTCCCATTTCAGTTCGCAAACGGATAGCGCCTTGATAAGGGACCAATAATAACTCTCCATCATGATTGCTAAAATAACGATTTGTCATCGATTGGTTACATTGGTATAAATAGCTATTGACACGGGTATTTCCGGCCACATGGATTAAACCGTCCACAAAATCGTAATCTTCTGTCGGATTGTTGAATGCAGACCAACGCATCGGATTGGGTGGTTGCATTGGCGAAAAGGCATTGCATATAGATCTGGAGTAAGGTTCATAATCTTGATGAACAACAGATGGTAATTTTCTGTATAGCCAGGTGTGTAAATTGGCGTGGCGTGGGCGCGTAAAGGCACTGCCATTTAATTGTTCAGCAAAAAGACCCATAGAACATTGCTGGGGTGAATTTTGACTCGCTGGAAGCGCACCTTGGATTGCTTCTGTTTGATGATGATTGCCAAATCCAGATAGATACATAAGCATGCCTGGTGAACATGAGACCATAACAAATCGTAACATTTTTTTTCTGAGAGTGACATTGTATAATCGTCATCATGTTCCAGGTAAGTTATCCTAAGTGGTTTAACCCTTTTGGATCAAACATTGGGGAAGACACATGTCAAGTATGTCTTTGAAAGCGAACCGAAGGATCTCAAGTAAGGTTAAACCTAAAAAAGAAGAGGTGAAGATAGATGGCCGGTCATAGTAAATGGGCAAACATTAAATTTCGTAAAGGGGCACAGGACGCAAAAAGAGGGAAAATTTTCACTAAATTAATTCGTGAAATCACAGTTGCTGCCAAAATGGGTGGCGCTGAAGAGTCCTCTAATCCACGTTTACGTGACGCGGTGATCAAAGCACTCAAGGCAAATATGAAAAGAGATACCATTGATCAAGCTGTGAAAAGAGGTATTGGTGGTTTAGATGGTGCGAATATGATAGAAATGTTGTATGAAGGGTATGGTCCCGGGGGGATTGCCGTGATTGTTGACTGCTTGTCAGACAATAAAAATAGAACGGTTTCTGAGGTCAGGCATGCCTTCACTAAACACGGAGGTAATTTAGGGACAGATGGATCCGTGGCTTATTTATTTAAAAAACAAGGAGAAATTTTATTATCAACAGATCAATCTGAGCTAGCCATGGATATTGCGATTGAGTCAGGTGCTGAAGATGTGGTGTTGTTAGATGGGGGAGAGCTAGAGTTGGTGACCCCTGTTGAACACTATCATGCTGTATTGCACGCGCTCCAAGCAGCTACCTTTGAAGTTGAAGAGTCACATCTTGTTCGCCGCGCGCTGAACTTAATTGAAATTGACCAAGACACAGCGGAGCGATTAGAAAAACTAATTGAAATGCTAGAGGATTTAGATGATGTGCAAGCTGTCTATACAAATGCAGCTTATCCAGAGTCTTTCTTAACAGAGGCCCCCAAATAATGACCTTGATTTTAGGAATCGATCCTGGTTCAAGGGTCACGGGCTATGGTGTGATTCGCGAAAATAATCGACAATTAGAATATGTTGATAGTGGCTGTATTCGAACCGGAGATGGTGATTTTAATGATAGGTTGTTACAAATTTTTAATGGTATTTGTGAGATCATGGATCTCTTTTCGCCAAATGAAGTGGCTATTGAACAAGTTTTTATGCATAAAAATGCAAATTCCGCATTAAAATTGGGTCATGCCAGGGGTGTTGCTTTGGTTGCTTGTGCTTCCCACCGTGCCAGTGTGCGTGAATACTCTGCTAGGGAAGTTAAACAATCATTGGTAGGATATGGTGCTGCAGAAAAAGAGCAAGTCAAAGGGATGGTCATGCAGTTACTAAAGCTATCGCATTCACCGCAAACCGATGCGGCAGATGCTTTAGCGATTGCAATTTGTCATAGCCATATGCGCGGTGGATTGGCGATATTGAGGAGAGGGCGATGATTGGTTGGTTGAGCGGGTTTATTATTGACAAACAGCATCCGGGAAAAATTGTGATTGATGTGAATGGGGTTGGTTATGATATAGAAACTTCATTGAGTACATTTTTTCAGCTTGAGTCGCATGAAAGCGAAGTTGGTTTGTTTATTCACACCATTGTGCGAGAAGACGCGCTTTTATTATATGGGTTTATTGACAAACAGGAGCGCGCTTTGTTCCGATCATTGATTAAAGTGAATGGGGTAGGTCCTAAATTGGCGATTAGTATTTTATCGAGTATTACACCAGATGAATTTATTCAATCCATCCAGCAAAAAAATACAGTTGTATTAACCAGACTTCCGGGAATTGGTAAAAAAACAGCTGAACGATTGGTGGTTGAAATGCAGGATAGTCTTGGGCAGTTTCCTGCAGTTGCTAATCGATCGCCTCATCATTTTGAAGGGCTGAATCAACAAGAAGAAGCAATCTGTGCTTTAGAAGCACTTGGATATAAACGCCAAGAAGCCGTCAAAGTCATCACTAAAATTGACAACGGCCAGCAGACGTGTGAACAACTTATTCGCCAAGCATTGCAATCCTTGGCCCAATGTCATTAAAAAGGAAAGATTCAATGAGGAACAAATTTGAGCCATTTTCTGCTTGGTTGGCGATGATATTGAAACCAGCATTTGTCATTATATACATTGGGTTGATTTTACTAAGTTATTGTTATTTGGATAGACCCATTGCCATCTATTTTCATGATTTGCACCTTGGCATCACTTTCCCTGTACTTTATTGGATGACCAATTTAGCTCAGCCAGTATTAGTCCTCATTTTGATCACGATTCTGGCGATTTTTTATAGGCTGAGTACTAACAAAAAAATGGAAATGAGGGTTTGGTTTTTATGGTGTTGTGTTTTAATTCCGTCAATGGGCACATATATTCTCAAATTGCTTTTCGGTCGCGCGCGCCCCGTACTTTTTTTCAAACAAAACTTGTTTGGATTCTATGGACCACATTTCACGGTTGAGTATTTTTCTTGTCCATCCGGACATGTGACAGCGATAACTGGTTTAATGATAGGCATGGTTATTTTGTTTCCTAAATATATTTATGCAATAATACCAGGAGCAATCTTGTTTATTTCAACAAGGGTTCTCTTGGATTTACATTATTTAAGTGATGTATTGTTTACGGTTTACTTGGTATTCTTGGAGTTGGGATTGGTATTTTATCTAATCAGAAACAGTCAATCGGGGTTGATACCACGATGAGCAAATTAGCGGAAATTCCTGTTGTGGTTGAAAGTGGGCAGAAGTATAAAACGAATCACGGTTTTGTAGCCATCAAAGATGGTGTGAAGGCAGTGGACGAATTGCATCAGCCCTTGCCAAAACCGGATTGGCTTCGGGTTTCTAATCATACCAGTGAAACTTACCTTGAGGTAAAAAAACAAGTCCAGGAACATGGCTTGGCGACGGTTTGTCAAGAAGCAAAATGTCCCAATATTAACGAGTGTTGGTCTCATGGTACCGCGACGATCATGTTAATGGGGTCAGTTTGCACGCGGGCTTGTCGATTTTGTGCCGTTGATACCGGCAATCCTAACGGTTGGTTGGATCAAAATGAGCCTGAACAAACAGCAGCGACCGTCGAACTGATGAATTTAGATTATGTTGTCCTTACCTCTGTAAACAGGGATGATCTGCTTGATGGCGGGGCAGGACATTATGCAAAAGCGATTTTAGCGATTAAGGCCCGCTGTCCTAAAACAAAGATCGAGGCGCTAACCCCTGATTTTCAAGGGGTGCAACGTGATGTAAACTTGATCCTAGATACCGGACTTGATGTTTTTGCTCAAAATGTTGAAACAGTCGAGCGTTTAACCCACCCGGTTCGTGATAATCGTGCAGGGTACTGGCAGACTTTGAAAGTCTTGACTGAGGCTAAGCGGTATAGGCCAGATGTCCTTACCAAAACCAGTTTAATGCTTGGTTTGGGCGAAACAGATGATGAGATTTTGCGAACAATGGACGATTTACGTGATTGTCAAGTTGACATATTAACACTGGGGCAGTATCTGCAACCAACGAAGCACCACCTCCCGGTCATGCGCTATGTAACCCCAGCGCAATTTGTACATTTTCGTGAGGTTGGTTTGGCAAAAGGTTTCTTTGAAGTGGCTGCGGGACCAATGGTACGCTCTAGTTATCGAGCAGATCGAATTTTCAAACAGGATAACTTGGGGCTTGGTTGAGATTTATGTTATACTTTCTGAAAAAAATAAGGATAAAACTGTGAACTCAAAACGACCAATTAACTTGGATTTAGCCAGTTTGAAATTTCCTCCGATGGCTATAGCTTCAATTTTACATCGAATTTCAGGTGTTCTTCTCTTTTTGCTTTTACCACTTATCTTATATATGTTAAATTTATCATTGAAATCAACTGGTTCATTTAGTGAATTGCATGATTTTTTGGTATCTCCGGTGAGTAAATTGGCTTTATGGATATTTTTAAGTTCCTTGGTTTATCATGTCTTGGCGGGCGTGAGACATATTATTTCGGATTTCGGAGTGGGTGAGGATTTAGAGACAGCCAGGCGCGGTGCGCTCGTGGTGATCATTCTTGCTACGTTGATTACTCTTTTATTAGGAATATGGATATGGTAACAAATGTTACAAGTTTAACTGGGAATGGGTTGAAAGATTGGTTGATTCAGCGTGTTTCTGCGATTTATTTGGCTGGTTACGTTTTTTGGTTACTCGGATATTTTATCGTAAAATCCCCGGTCGATTATCATGAATGGCATGCGTTATTTCATTATGGCGTGGTGCAGATTGCCACTGTTTTGACATTGTTTTTTATTTTATTACATGCGTGGATTGGTATATGGACTGTAACCACCGACTATCTTAAACAGACTACGATACGGATATTGATTCAAGTGTTGGTTGCTTTGTTTCTAAGCGGCCAGTTTCTGTGGGGTTTAATGATTATTTGGGGACAATCATAATGGCGTTTCCGCGTAACAAATTTGATGCAGTTATTATTGGTGCAGGCGGGGCAGGTATGCGAGCCGCCTATCAGTTAGCACAATCCTCGGGTATGAAAGTCGCGTTGATATCAAAAGTATTTCCAACGCGTTCTCATACTGTGTCTGCTCAAGGGGGTATCACTGTCGCTTTGGGGAATTCAGGTGAAGATGATTGGCGATGGCACATGTATGATACTGTCAAGGGTGCTGATTATATTGGTGATCAAGACGCGATAGAATATTTGTGTAAAGTGGGCCCGGATGCTGTCTACGAATTAGAGCACATGGGGCTTCCTTTTTCTCGTATGGATAACGGTAAAATTTATCAACGTCAGTTTGGTGGCCAATCCAAAAATTTTGGTGGCGAGCAAGCTGCAAGAACTGCAGCTGCCGCCGATCGCACCGGTCATGCTCTTTTGCATACTTTGTATCAGCAAAATCTGAAAGCAAAAACACATATATTTAGCGAGTGGTTTGCGCTGGATTTAGTGAAGGACAATCATGATAAAATTGCTGGTGTTACTGCCATGTCAATTGAAACAGGAGAAATTGTTTTCTTTCAATCCCGCGTTTGTGTTTTAGCAACTGGAGGCGCAGGTCGCATATTTCAGTCGACTACGAATGCATATATTAATACGGGTGATGGTTATGGAATGGCTTTAAGAGCCGGTGTTCCCTTGCAAGATATGGAGATGTGGCAGTTTCATCCGACAGGAATTGCCGGCGCAGGTACGTTGGTCACGGAAGGGTGTCGCGGTGAAGGCGGTTACTTGATTAATAAAGATGGTGAGCGTTTCATGGAGCGTTATGCACCGCACGTGAAAGATTTGGCCTCGAGAGATGTCGTTTCCAGAGCCATCGCGCTTGAACTGCGAGCAGGGAAAGGATTTGATGTCGAGGGCGTCGACTGCGTTAAATTAAAACTTGACCATTTGGGTGCTGATTTAATTAAAACCCGTTTGCCCGGTATTCGTGAGTTATCCATGAAGTTCGCAGGCGTCGATCCCATCCTTGATCCAATTCCTGTTGTACCAACCTGTCATTATAGCATGGGCGGTATTCCAACTAACATGCATGGTCAAGTGTTGACTAAAAAACACGGAAAAGAATCGATAGTTGAAGGATTGTATGCGGTCGGTGAGTGTGCCTGTGTTTCTGTGCACGGAGCGAATCGATTAGGTGGAAATTCGTTGTTGGATTTGGTGGTGTTTGGAAGAGCAGCAGGTTTACATGTTGAAGAAATGTGGCAGTCAAATCAGCTTCGCGAGATGCCATCTGTTTCAGAAGATGATATCAGTGCATCACTCGCACGTTATGAACGTTGGCAGCACTCAACAGAAGGTGAAAGCCCCTCTGTGATTCGTGAAGAAATGCAGCGGATCATGCAGTCAGACTTTGGGGTTTTCCGCACAGGCGAGATTATGGAAAAGGGATTAGAGAAACTGGATGCATTACGTGAACGTCTTGTGCATGCCAAGTTGCTAGATAAAAGCGAAGTATTCAATACAGAACGTGTTACCGCATTAGAGCTTGATAACTTAATGGCGACGGCATATGCAACAGCAAAATCAGCATTGACCCGAACTGAGAGTAGGGGCGCGCATAGCCGAGAAGATTATCCTAAGCGCGATGATGCCAAGTGGATCAAACACACTTTATATGTTCTGGCTGATGACTCCATCGATTTTCGTCCTGTCAATGTTTCACCGAAAGAGGTGAAACCATTCGAACCAAAAGAACGCGTTTATTAAGGGGCTTAACATGGCTGATGTAAGAAATATAAGTCTGTCTATTTACCGATTTAATCCTGACGTAGATGATAATCCTTACATGCAGGATTATCAAATAACCGTGACAAGTAGTACTGATCCCATGTTGTTGACGTTGCTGGAGCGATTAAAAGCAGAGCAAGATGCAACGATTTCATTTCGGCGATCATGTCGTGAGGGTGTTTGTGGATCTGACGGAATGAATATTAATGGTAAAAATGGACTGGCATGCATCACCCATCTTTCTGTACTCAAAACTGATAAAATTGTGATTAGACCGCTCCCCGGATTTCCTGTGATACGTGACTTGGTGGTTGATATGAGCCAGTTTTATCAACAATACGAACGCATTGAACCTTATCTACAGAATGATACAGTCGCTCCCGCGCAGGAGCGACTGCAATCGCCAGAAGATCGAGCAAAATTAGACGGTTTGTATGAATGTATTTTATGTGCTTGCTGCACGAGTTCGTGTCCTTCTTTTTGGTGGAACCCAGAGAAGTTTGTTGGACCGGCAGGATTACTGCAAGCACGACGATTTTTAGCCGATAGTCGCGACACAGCATCAGATCACCGATTAAGTCAATTACAAGACCCATTCAGTGTATTTCGTTGTCGTACGATTATGAATTGCGCAGATGTTTGCCCCAAAGGATTGAACCCAACCAAAGCGATTGGTGAAATACGCAAGCAAATGTTAAAAGTAGAAACATAATGAAGGGGGCTGACTTGTTTTGATCTTCGGAATAAATAAATCGATTCCCTTTTTCAATTTTGTTACCCTTTGATCCTTTGGAGAAAGCAATTAATGTCTAGTAGTAATCTGGAACGTGATTGGGCAAGTGCCTATTTGTCTGGCGATAACATGGCTTATGTAGATGGCCTGTACGAAGATTATCTTGTTGACCCTCATTCAGTTTCAGATGAATGGCGTGCAGTATTTAAAAGTTTACCTCAAGTAAATGGACAAGCATCTGATATACCGCATCGCGATATTCAAGCCTATTTTCTTCAATTAGCGCATCAGAAAAAAACCGTGACCTCGGTTGGTCCTGATAACAAGCAAATCAACGTGGCTGATTTAATCAATGCATATCGTGCTCACGGCCATCATGCTGCAAATCTAGATCCGCTGAATATGGCTCCAAAGTTAAAAGTTCCGAGTCTGGAACCCAAATATCATGGTTTGTCAGAAACCGACATGAATCAGTCTTTTATGCCAGGTAAAGCTTTTTCAGAAAAGCCCATGCTGTTATCTGACATTTGTCAAACCTTATCGCAAACCTATTGCGGTAATATAGGTATGCAGTATATGCATATTGCCATTCCCGCAGAAATCGAGTGGTTACAAAAAAAATTTGAAACAGTTCGTGGGAAAATAGCAGTTGATCCTCAAAAAAAACGGATTATTCTTGAAGAATTAATTGCAGCTGATGGACTTGAGCGTTATTTAGGAACCCGTTATGTTGGCCAAAAACGCTTTTCATTAGAAGGCGGAGATGCGCTGATTCCGATGATGAATGAAATCATTCGAAACAGTTGTGCCAAGCAAGTCAAAGAAATTGTCATCGGGATGGCCCATCGTGGTCGACTCAATGTTTTGATCAATGTACTTGGTAAAAAACCTGAGGTTTTATTTCAGGAGTTTGAAGGTAAAATTAATTTAGACAGAACAGGCGATGTCAAATATCACCTCGGATACTCATCAGATCTCTCTACACAACCGGATGCTGTTACGCATGTTGTGCTGGCATTTAATCCCTCGCATCTAGAAATTATTGGACCCGTTGTAGAGGGTTCTGCTCGTTCACGCTTACGACGTTTAGATAACTTGGACACCAAAGATCAAGTATTACCCGTTGTTATTCATGGAGATGCCGCATTTGCTGGCCAGGGCGTGGTGATGGAAACATTTAATTTTTCACAAGCACCTGGTTTTTGTACTGGAGGAACCGTTCACATTGTGATTAACAATCAAATTGGTTTTACCACCAGTGACCCTGAAGATGCACGCTCGACTTATTATTGTACTGAAATTGCTAAAACCGTGCACGCCCCAATTATTCATGTAAATGGGGATGATGCTGAAGCGGTTATATTTGCCACGCAACTTGCCTTTGAGTTTAGAATGAAATTCAAGCGAGATGTGGTTGTTGATTTGGTTTGCTATCGCCGTCATGGTCATAATGAAGCCGATGAGCCGATGATCACCCAGCCTATGATGTACAAGAAAATTAAAACCATGCAGCCACTACGGGAAATATATGCAGAACAACTAATCAAAGAGGGTGTGCTCACTGCGCAGGAAATCACTGCCATGGTCGAAGCGTATCGTGATAAGTTGGATCAGGGTGAACCCGTTGTCAGTTCTTTATTAACTGATTATAAGCGGAAAGAATCAATAGATTGGAGTCCTTATCTGCAAGCAAAGTGGACGGATCAGGCCGATACATCCGTTCAACTAGATGAAATACGATCACTTTCAAAAATATTATTAACCCTGCCATCGGGTTTTAGCACGCATCCGGTTGTGCAACGTTTATTAGACGAACGCGAAAAAATGAGTGCTGGCGAGATACCCATGAATTGGGGATTTGCCGAAACCATGGCTTACGCAACCCTTTCGCATGCGGGTTATGAGGTACGTTTATCAGGTCAAGATTCTGCAAGAGGGACTTTTGCACACCGTCACGCTGTGCTACATGATCAAAATACCGGGGAAAAATATACACCTTTACAGCATGTATGCGCTGATCCACTGCGCCAGTTTAACGTGATCGACTCTGTTTTATCAGAAGAGGCTGTTTTGGCGTTTGAGTATGGTTATTCTTCTTATGATCCAACCGCACTCGTTCTGTGGGAGGCACAATTTGGTGATTTTGCAAATGGTGCACAAGTCGTTATCGACCAATTCATTAGTTCAGGTGAACAAAAATGGGGTCGGTTGTCTGGATTGGTGATGTTGTTGCCACATGGTTATGAAGGACAAGGTCCGGAGCATTCATCTGCTCGACTTGAACGATATATGCAATTATGCGCTGAACAAAATATTCAGGTTTGTACACCGACCACCCCAGCACAAATCTTTCACTTATTACGTCGCCAAGTGTTACGAAATTTTCGTAAGCCGCTGATCGTCATGACTCCCAAGAGTTTATTGAGACATAAATTGGCAGTGTCTTTATTGAGTGATTTGACTCAGGGACAATTTCAAACGATTATTGCTGAAATTGATCCGCTTGATCCAGTGAAAATAACCAAGGTTGTGCTTTGTTGTGGTAAAGTTTATTATGATCTGCTCCAAAAACGACGTGATGAACAGCTCACTCATGTTGCAATCATCCGCATCGAGCAGCTGTATCCCTTTCCTAAGGACGCATTGAAAGATCTATTGAAAATTTATGCAAATGCGCAGAAAATTGTATGGTGTCAAGAAGAGCCACAAAATCAAGGTGTATGGTTTTCGTCTCAACATCATGTCATCGATTGTTTGTTGCCGAATCAAACATTAACATATGCAGGTCGAGATTTTGCAGCTGCGCCTGCATCGGGTAGTGCTTATGTTCATGCACAGCAGCAAGCACAATTAGTGAGTGAAGCTTTAAAATAATCGTTACTCCCCAGTTATTGTCACAGAGCCCCAATGAGGTTGGGGTTCGTAATTATTAAATAAGAAGGGTATGAATATGTCTATAGAAGTGAAAGTACCTGCCTTGCCTGAATCCGTGGCTGATGCCACCGTTGCAAGTTGGCATAAACAGGTCGGCGACACAGTGGTACGAGATGAAAATCTGGTTGATTTAGAAACAGACAAAGTGGTACTCGAGGTTCCTGCACCGGCAGATGGTATACTAGAAGAAATTTTATTTAAACAGGGCGCCATTGTTAATTCCGGGCAGCTATTAGCCAAAATATCAACCGTGGCTGTTACCACACCCCCGATTTTGGCAGAGCAGAAATCGCCGGAAGCAGCGACTGATCAAACAACCAACTCTCAATTAACCAGTCCTGCCGTTAGACGCTTATTGGCTGAACACGAGATTCCTCCGACCCAAATGAAAGGAACAGGTAAAGATGGTCGGATTACTAAGGCGGATGTCGTTGATTATATTGAAACCAATCGAGGGTCTCCTCAGCAAAGCACGAAACCATCCATTCCTTTGACTGCTACAACGGGTGCTCGAGAAGAGAGACGTGTTCCCATGTCAAGATTACGCGCAAAAGTGGCTGAGCGCTTGTTGGCAGCGCAGCATAATGCAGCGATGTTGACAACGTTCAATGAAGTAAATTTAAAAGCGGTTATTGATTTACGTACGCGCTATAAAGATAAATTTGAGAAACAACATGGTGTCAAATTAGGTTTCATGTCATTTTTTACCAAGGCGGTCGTTGAGTCATTGAAACGGTTTCCAATGGTGAATGCTTCCTTGGATGAAATGGATATTGTTTACCATGGTTATTATGATATTGGTATTGCTGTGTCGACAGAGCGTGGTTTGGTGGTGCCGGTGGTTCGCGATGCTGATCAGTTAGGTATGGCAGACATAGAGCGAACGATCACTGAGTCAGCTACACGCGCACGAACAGGCCAACTTTCCCTTGAAGAAATGCGCGGCGGTACTTTCACGATTACCAATGGCGGTGTGTTTGGATCATTGTTATCAATGCCGATTTTGAATCCCCCACAGACGGCTATTTTAGGTATGCATAAAATTGAAGAGCGTCCAATCGTTGAACAAGGTGAAATTGTCATTCGACCAATGATGTACGTAGCCTTATCCTATGACCATCGTATCATTGACGGTAAAGATTCTGTTCAGTTTTTAGTGAGTGTGAAGGAAATTCTGGAAGATCCTTCTCGGTTGCTATTGAATCTTTAGGCCAAGCCGTTAAAATTTTGTCTGACCTAAAAAGAGAGAAATCAAGCCAAACAATCTGTTTGGTGGAGTCGAATAGTCAGACTATTTTAAGAATGGAACAGAACAAAATAAATGAGGTAGTACTGATAGGGTGTAACTCTCGTAAAGGAAAATAATCAACTGTAGGTTGAGCTGAAGCCCAACAGACCCATGTTTTATCTGTCTATAAGAGCATTGCACCCCTACTGACGTTAACAATAGGAAATATAAATGAATTTACATGAACATCAGGCAAAGTCATTGCTTGCAAAATATGGTCTACCCGTCCCTAAAGGGGATGTTGCCTATCATCATGATCATGCTGCTCAGGTTGCGGATCAATTAACATCTTCGAGCCACGTGGTGAAAGCCCAGGTTCATGCTGGTGGCCGTGGTAAGGCTGGCGGCGTGAAGGTTGTATCTTCTAGAGATGAGTTGACTGAGTTTGTCAAATCATTACTGGGTACACGTTTGGTGACATATCAAACTGATGCTCAAGGGCAACCTGTCAATTCGGTTCTGATTGAAGAAGTAAGTGATATCGACCGTGAGCTGTATTTAGGCGCTGTTGTTGATCGAGCATCACGCAGAGTTGTTTTTATGGCCTCAACCGAGGGTGGGGTTGAAATTGAAAAAGTTGCTGAGCACACGCCTGAAAAAATTCTAACAGCAACGATGGATCCCATGTTAGGTGTGATGCCTTTTCAATGTCGTGAGATCGCTTTTCAATTGGGTTTAAAAGATAAACAAATTCAACAGTTTACTAACTTAATGATGGGGCTGGGTCGTATGTTTGTTGAATGCGATTTAGCTTTATTAGAAATCAATCCGTTGGTTGTGACCAAAGCAGGTGAGTTAGTTTGCCTGGATGGTAAGATCACGATTGATGATAACGCATTGTTTCGACATCCTGATCTGAAAGAACTGCGAGATGCGAGCCAGGAAGATGAGCGCGAAAATCGAGCACATGAGTGGGAATTAAATTATATTCCACTCGATGGTGAAATTGGGTGTATGGTGAATGGGGCTGGTTTAGCGATGGCTACCATGGATGTGATTAAATTATCGGGAGGCAATCCGGCAAACTTCTTGGATGTTGGTGGTGGAGCGACCAAAGAGCGAGTCACCGAAGCATTCAAAATTATTCTTTCAGATGACAAAGTAAAAGGTATCTTGGTTAATATTTTTGGTGGCATTGTACGATGTGATTTGATCGCGGAAGGTATTTTAGCCGCGGTGAAAGAGGTGGGGTTGCGTTTACCCGTGGTTGTCCGTTTGGAAGGCAACAATTCAGCACTCGGATCTGAGCTATTAAATCAAAGCGATTTGAATGTCATTGCGGCAACCAGTTTAACCGATGCAGCTAAAAAAATTGTCGAGGCTGTTAATCATGGCGTAAATAAGAGGTCATCATGAGTATATTAGTTGATAAAGACACCAAAGTGATCTGTCAAGGATTTACCGGAAAGCAAGGAACTTTTCATACTGAACAAGCAATTGCCTATGGAACTAAAATGGTTGGAGGGGTAACCCCGGGCAAAGGTGGGGCCACCCATTTAGATTTACCTGTTTTTGATACCGTACGCAAAGCAGTAGAACAAACCGGGGCCACAGCCAGTGTCATTTATGTGCCAGCCCCTTTCTGCAAAGATTCAATCATAGAAGCAGCTGAGTCGGGTGTTGAGCTGATTGTTTGTATTACGGAAGGTGTTCCAGTTTTAGACATGCTCCAAGTCAAATTGTTTTTAGAGCAAAATTCCAACAGTCGTTTAATCGGTCCTAATTGCCCAGGTGTGATTACCCCTGGGGCCTGTAAAATTGGCATCATGCCGGGTTCGATTCATTTACCTGGTAAGGTCGGAATCGTATCAAGATCAGGTACCTTGACCTATGAAGCCGTCAAGCAGACCACAGATAAAGGTTTTGGGCAAAGTACTTGTGTTGGCATTGGTGGCGATCCGATTCCTGGCAGTTCATTTATTGACATTCTTGCTTTATTTGAAAAAGATGATCAAACCGAGGCAATTATTTTAGTCGGGGAGATCGGTGGCAGTGCTGAAGAAGAAGCAGCGGAATTTATCAAATCGAATGTTTCAAAACCTGTGGTGTCTTACATTGCCGGCGTAACGGCTCCGCCAGGAAAAAGAATGGGCCATGCCGGTGCAATTATTGCCGGCGGGAAAGGCACGGCAGCAGATAAATTCAAAGCGTTACAAGCAGCAGGTGTGAAAACAGTGAATTCACCAGCTGAGTTGGGAGACGCGGTTGCCGAAATAACGGGTTGGTAATTGGTATTATACATGAGCTATCTTCAAGATTTACCAAATATGCGTCAAGAATATGGTGACTTAAGTTTATTAGAATCTTCTCTCCACGAGAATCCGATCGATCAATTTACGGATTGGTTTAATAAGCAGCTTGAATTTGAGAAAAACACTCCCAACTCGATGGTTTTATCTACAGTTGATTCCCAAGGATGCCCCGATTCTAGAGTCGTTCTTCTGAAGGGACTGGACAAGAGCTCATTTATATTCTATACCAATTATGATAGTGCTAAAGGATCGCAGCTGAGTTTGAACCCACACGTAGCGCTGAATTTTTATTGGCCTGAGTTAATGAGGCAGGTGCGCGTTCGGGGTCTTGTTCAGCGGGTAGATGGGAAAACCGCGGATGAGTATTTTCATTCCAGACCTATTGCTAGCCAGCTCAGCGCGATAGTTTCTCATCAAAGTGCTGAAATAGAGAGTCGGGAAGCACTGGATATCGAATTACATGCTCTGATGCAAGATTATGCTAATCAAGTGATTCCACGTCCATTGAATTGGGGTGGTTTCGCTGTTACCCCTGAGGAAATTGAATTTTGGCAGGGTCGAAACAATCGGTTACATGATCGCATACAGTATTTTCGTGATAAGAATAAGTGGTGTCATCGACGATTGGCGCCATAACGGAGGGAATCGCTATGAATGATGTCTTGTTACCACATGTTAAATTACGCTTTAATATTGATTATCCAAGTCTTGAAGAATCTTATGTTTTTGGTTACGAGTGTGCGTTCAATGACGTGGCTGAATCAGAAAATCCATTTGTCATTGGGACCAAAGAACATGAGCACTGGGGCGACGGTTGGTGGGCCGGTTTTTACGGTGAAGAGCCAGCTTTTTCACTTAACGATGATTATGAGGTCGTCTTTCAAAAAGATGGGTCAGCAAATGACCATACATATCATGAACCAAAAGATAACTTCTTTATTAAGTTTTTAGAAATATCTGGTGTCTTGGTGGTATCCGCCATTGTCGGTTACCAGCTATTTGAATTGGTAGCTTAAGTACAGTCGCTCTTACTCACTTGAGATGCGTGCGTGTCACGCCGCATCTCATTCAGTTTACACCCTTCATCAAGATAAAGGATGTGCCAGCCTTTTCTGCTTGGTTCTGTGAAGAATTAAACATCGATTGTGAAGACACATTTATAGCACAGTCTTCACTTTTATTTATAGCACAGGCTGCCATGAAACCATCTATTTTTTTTATCTCATCATTAACTTGATTCATAATTTTTTTGCAATAGCTAGATTTACTTGTACCCACAATAGTATGCAGGAAGTTTGCAATATGGACTATTAGAGGAAAAAAAACGTTTGGGCTGAGATAAATAGCGATTGCGATATATAAAACAGGGTTGAGTGATGCGTGTAGTATAAGTCCACCCAGAGCAAGCGAGGCAAGAATCATCCCGGTCCTGAGGATCGTTCCCAAGATAGGCCATAATAAATTATAGTTTTCATGGTTTTGGTTTCTTGGGCGGTTATACTCCAACAGCGCTGTTGGAATAAACAATATCGCAGCGCCTATGGCCATAGAAGCTGCAATAGGACCCAAGGGACCCAGTGTTGAAAAACCAATAATGGCAGCCACAATCAGTACAAGTATGGTTATAGATATTATAGATCCAGGCATCACTACACCCGACTCATAAATTGCGGACATTATTTTGACTTTATCCTGATTGACTTTTAGTAAATTTTTATTCAGATCCTTAAAAGTAGACTGTTCAAGAGTTTTTAAATGATTGTAGTAATTACTTAAATTTATATAAATAGACTTTAATTTTTTTTGGTATTGCTCTAAATTATTCTGAAGGTTTTGTGAATCATTAAATTGATTTTTCTTTTTAAATTCATTGAATACAATCTCTAAACTCATATTATCTTTCTTAAGCTGAATAAATTTATCCCTAAGAGCAGCATGTATTTCAACGTGATCAACAGCCATTTTTTTCTCCTCAATGAAGTTTGGACATTTTCAAGAGCTTCGGCTTAAATGCTGTCATTGCTTCAAGTTTATTTATGAAACCCGAGGTCCCAAGATTTGTTCGCAGGGTCCAGAGATCTTATGTTATGCGAAAGCCAATTGCACAGCGATAGTTCATTATCGATCCTGCGGATAAGCCGCAGTATGTCGAGACCTGAATTGTCAACAGGCCCGACTGCTTGCCAAAAAAGTCTAAAATAACACTTTGTACACGACAAAAAATAAAAGGCTGGAAATTTGTCGTCCCCGCGCAGGCGGGGATCTATGCTGGTAGCTTCATTATGCCACCCCAAAAATAGATTCCGGCCTTCACGGGAAAGACAGTATCATTTTTGTCGTGTACAAAGAAAATAACAAAAATTGAGCATATCATATCACATAAAAAACGTAACCATTCACCACAATCAGCCATTTCGTGGCCGATCGTGGTGATGCGACACAGTGTTTATATGGTTATGCATTAAAAAAGACATCTGGCAAGTTACCATCAAACAAGGTTTTTAATGCGTCCGTTGGAGTTACCCCAT
>DAIDKT010000083.1 GCA_027449905.1 Legionellales bacterium | reverse complement strand
TCGTCGCCAAGCATTAATGAAAAGCTATATTCAGAGTCATGATAATTTTCTCTCCGATCTTATTTCCAATGAATTTGACATCTTAAATCTTGATGCAGACCATTTTAATTGGCATTTGAACCAAGAAATTATCAATGCCATAGCAACGGTTTTAGATCAAAGTGCGCATCACCATAAGCATGAAAAATTAACGCACTTTTTAAATATACCCCATGAAATAAAGGAGAGCTGAATGTTTCGATATGCTGCTTTTGGATTAAGGATTGAAAGCGAGATTTTTTTTCCTGAACTACCGGATGATAAAGAGAACGGTGATTTCGATATCTCGATTACAGTAAGTCCGGTGAGTGGGAATGGCATTGACAATCCGTCAATCAAAGCACTTTTTTTTCAATCTAATACGGAACTAAGTTGGTTTAATGTGCCTGGGCTCGCACGATTTCTTGTCATGAATGGGCAACAAATTTTCATTGATCCTAATCCTGGTGTTGCTGAAGAACGTCTTCGGTTTTTTATACTCAATTGTTGTCTTAACTATTTATTCACTCAACGCGGTTTATTCGTTTTACAGGGCCATGTTATTCGAGTTGGTGAAGGTGCCATTTTGCTCACAGGGTACCCAAATCGACTGTATGCTAGCGACGCGGTCATGATTGAACCCATCAATACCATTTTTTTAAATAGAGGGTATTCCATTTTATCTAACGACGTATGTGTTCTAAATAAACAGTTATTTGTGTCACCAAGTTACCCTAGGCTGCCAATCAACAAATCACATGTGAGTTATCTAAACAAAGAATTACATCGAATTGAACACCAACACGTGGATAAAATTTTTGTTTCCATCGAAGATAATTTTTGTCGTGAATCCCTACCATTAAAAGGCATTTATGGGGTAGGTCTTCGAATAGATGCATCAAAACCTATTGTTGTGTTAGACTCCTTAGCTGGGGTTAAGCGTTTTATTTATGCCGCACAATGCTATAAAGGAATGCAATATGATGAAAACTTTTTAAAAAAGATCATTGACATACCATTCAAGCCCATTGATTCTGATTTTAATATCAAGACAATTGCCGACTATACTCGCTGTATTGGTACACCAAGCATATTGTATGATAACTTAAATCGATTGGCAGATTCTATTGAAGAAGATATGGCATCTGAATGTTTAGAGGAAATATCATGATGGACAAAACAAAGGGCATGATTTGGATCGCCTCATACCCAAGATCAGGGAATACATGGACTAGACTTTTTATTGCAAACGTATTGTCTAGCGAAAGTAACCATTCAAATCCTTTATCATTATTAAAATTTCAATCTAAACATATATTCAAAACATATGCAGATCAAGTGTTTGGTTTTGACATACTGTCCTTATCTAAAGCTGAGTGGAATTCTTTGAAACATGAGATTTATAGGCGTGAATATGAACTACAAACAGAGAGCGGTTTTTATAAAACACACCAGGCTTACCAATATTCTGAAAATGGTAGCCCGCTCATTCCTTTAGAGACCATGTTTGGGTTTATTTATATAATTCGAAATCCATTGGATGTAGCAGTTTCACTGTGTAACTTTTCTCAAGAGCCGATTGATAAGATCATTGAATTGATGGCTAGTGAAATTCAGGATCTTTTTTGGTCAGCACCTTATATGAGCGAAGGTGTTTTTTCATGGTCTAGTAATGTTAAATCTTGGATAGAGGCAAAAAACATCGACGGCCTGGTTTTACGTTATGAAGATATGAAATTATTCCCACAAGAAGTCTTTACCAAATTAGCAAACTTTTTAAATCTTAAAAAAACAGAAGAGGAGATTTTACAAGCAATTGAAACGGTTTCATTTGATAAACTACAACAAAGTGAAGCAAAACATGGTTTTGCAGAATCACAATCCATCATCAACTTTTTTAGAAAAGGGATCATAGGTGACTGGAAAAATGTGCTGCATGATTATCAAGTCAAAAAAATTATTGCTGATCATGGAGAGGTGATGAAAAAATTTGGATATTTAGATGAGCATGATAATCCTTGTTGGTGAGCGCAATTGCACACAGTTAAAGAATAAATAAATGAGCATGTGGCGCGCTTGGGTCAACAGGAACATCAATAATGCAGTCGACTTTTGGATTTGTCATGAGAATAAAGGGAGAGTGAATGTTTCGCTATGGTGCTTTTGGATTAAGGATTGAAAGCGATTTTTCTTTTCCTGAATTACCGATTGATAATCAAGCCAATGATGTAGATATTTCAATTACGCTAAGTCCAGTAAGCGAAAATGGTATCGATAATCCGTCAATCAAATCGATTTTTTTTCAATCGAATGAACAATTAAGTTGGTTTAATGTCCCTGGCATGGCAAGATTTCTTGTCATGAGTGGACAACAAATTATTATAGATCCTGCTCCTGGAGCTGCTAAGGAACGTCTTCGGTTTTTTGTACTCAATTGTTGCCTTAACTATTTATTCACTCAACGCGGTTTACTCGTTTTGCAAGGGCATGTTATTCGAGTTGATGATAGTGCCATTTTGCTCACTGGCTATCCGATGCCACTATATTTTCACGATGTCGCTATTATTGAACCAATCAATACTGTCTTTTTAAATAGAGGTTATTCTATTTTATCTAATGACGTATGCGTTATAAATGAAGAGCTATTTGTTTTACCCAGTTACCCTCGAATGCCAATCAGCAAATCACACGCCTGTTATCTAAACAATCAGTTACATCGAATTGAGCACCAACATATGGATAAATTTTTTGTTTCCATTGAAGATGGTTTTTGTCGTGAACCTTTGCCATTAAAAGGCATTTATGGATTGGCATGTAGAGTGGAATCAACAGAGTCTGTCCAGCCAGTCGATCCTTTAGCTCTCATGAGGCATCTTATTTATGCTCAGCACTGCTATAAAGAATTAGAGTATGATCAGGTATTTTTAAATAAACTCATCCTCATCCCATTTAAAATGATTTATCTCGATTTTAATGGAAAAAAGCGAGCCGATTATATTGATTGGATTAGGACACCAAGCATATTGTATGAGAAATTAAATCAGTTAGCAGATTCTATTGAATCGGATATCGTATCTGAACATCTAGAGAACATATCATGATGGATAAAACAAAAGGCATGATCTGGATTGCCTCTTACCCAAGATCAGGGAATACTTGGACTAGGCTTTTTATTGCCAACTTATTATCCAGAGGAATTGACCATTCAAATCCTTTATCATTATTAAAATTTCAAAGAAACCATGTAGAAAAAAAATATGTTGATCAAATGGTCGGGTTTAACATTCTCTCTTTATCTATTTCTGAATGGAAAACCATGAGACCAGAGATATATCGGCGAGAATATGAATTACAAACACAAAGCAATTTTTATAAAACGCACCAAGCTTATCAGTATTTTGAAAATGGCAACCCCCTCATTGCTCCCGAAACCATGTTTGGGTTTATTTATCTCATTCGAAATCCATTAGATGTAGCGGTTTCACTATCCAATTTTTGTCAGAAATCAATAGATACAATTATAGAGGTGATGAGAGAAAAAAATCCGATTTTTCTCCGGGCATCACCTTATATGAATGAAAGTGTTTTATCATGGTCTGACAATGTCAAATCTTGGATAGAAGCAAAAAACATCGACGGATTGGTTTTACGCTATGAAGATATGAAATTATTTCCACAAGAAACATTCACTAAATTGGTGAATTTTTTAAATATTAAAAAAACAGAAAATGAAATTCTGGATGCGGTTAAAAATGTTTCATTTAACAGATTAAAACAAAGTGAAGCAAAATATGGTTTCGCAGAGATCGGGCCCGATCTCAATTTTTTTAGAAAAGGGGTGGTAGGTGATTGGAAAAATATGTTGCATGATTATCAAGTAAAACAGATCATCGCTGATCACGGAGAGATGATGAATCAATTTGGTTATTTAGATGAGCACGACAATCCTTGTTGAGCCGGTAAATCGGTAAAAGTCACAAATTTCTGTGGTTCAGGACTTTATAAAAGGAGATTGTAAATGAATCAATATGATGTGGTTGTTGTAGGAGGTGGGCCAGGTGGATCCTCGCTTGCAACTTTTGTAGCCCAGGCAGGCCACAGTGTGTTATTGCTTGAAAAAGAAACGTTCCCGCGCCATCAAATTGGCGAATCCCTATTACCCGCAACTATACAAGGAATTTGTAAATTGTTGGGGGTAAAAGATGAAATTGATGCTGCATCATTTGCTCCAAAACGAGGAGGCACATTCAGATGGGGAAAATCGCAAAAACCATGGACGTTTCTTTTTGAGAGAGAAGGAAAAGCGGTCGCCTACCAAGTAGAGCGTTATAAATTTGATGATATTTTATTGAAAAATGCCATGAAGTGGGGTGTTCAAGTTAAAGAATCCTGCCGTGTTGTTGATCTTGTAAAAAAAAATGGCCGCATAGCGGGTCTTACATACAAAGACAAAGAAGGACAGGAGGTCACCGTTCAATCAAAATACGTAGTAGATGCATCAGGACACACGTCAACCATTTATCAACATGTTGGGAGCAGAATTTATTCTAATTTTTTTAGAAACTCTGCAATATATGGTTATTTTACAGGGGGAAAAAGACTTGCCGCGCCCAATCAAGGAAACATCTTGTGTTCAGCGTTTAAGTACGGATGGATATGGTACATTCCGCTCACCCCAGATCTTACAAGTGTTGGCGTAGTGGTTGATCACCAGTTTTTTTTCAATGCGGATAGTGATAAAGAAAAATTTTTCTACGACAATATCAAATTATGCCCTATCGTTTCTGATTATCTTGCTGATGCGAAACGTGCGACCGGTAAGCATTATGCGGATTTAAGAGTTAGAAAAGACTTCTCCTACACCACAACAAAATTATGGACTCCTGGTATGGCACTTATCGGGGATGCAGCGTGCTTTGTTGACCCTTTATTTTCAAGTGGCGTCCATTTGGCAACATTATCGGCTCTATTTTTGGCGCGTTCAATCAATACTAGCTTGAAAGAAAAAATCAGTGAAACTGATTGTTTTAACGAGTTCGAAAAACGTTATAGAAAAGAGTATGCAAGTTTTTATAACTTTCTTGTTGCTTTCTATGATGCTGAGCAAAATGAAGACGATTATTACTGGGCCGCAAGAAAAATTTTAAATGCAAAAGAACCGGGGAATGATGCATTTATTAAGCTTGTTTCTGGCTACTCTACAATTGAAGAGATCATCCTAGATGACAATCCTGAAAATCAGGATTTATCAAACTTTATGACAGGTTTTTCTGAAGAAATTGTCAATGTCCAAGCTCAAGCATGTGGTATTAATCTTGAGCTTTTACGCCCTACCAGTCCATTGATATCCACTTCTGATGGGTTACATTGGTGTGAAGCGACGACAGGTCTCCAAGCGGGCGAATTACCCTTTCGAGTAGACCATTTAAAAACACAGCCCGCTATAACACGGGAAGTGGTGATAGATTAATTCTGTTAAAAAGGTTCATAATATTCTTGAGCATCGGATGGTTTGGGCTGATGCTTTGAGCGTAATAAGTATCCATTATTATCTCCTCTATCTCTGCTGTTGAGAAATTAAGATGATATAAGAGTGTTCTTTCGAATTGTTGTTGTATCTGCGTGCTTAAATATTGTTTTAAAAACTCAGGTAAAATGGTGGTAAATACCGTTCGCGCTTCGGCTGATATAGTATGCCACACATATTCTAGTAAAGCAGAGAAAATAGTGGCGTGTCGACCCTCATCCGCCACATGTTCTTGGAGCATTTGATAAAAAAACGGGGTTGCTTCTTTTTGATAAAGCATGTCTATCATGTCCTGCGTCAGGGTATTCTCTGCGATGCAGACCGCTATCAATTTGAAAAAACCATGATATAAGGCTGGTATTTTTTTTAAAACTTGTTCAATAGCAAGTTCAATTTCCAGTGTGTCAGGAAGGGCGACAGGTGTAATTTTTGTATGATGTTTAATTTGTAACGTGGCATCATGGGCCACGTATGCATGATAAGCTTCATCAATCATAATGGTTAGTAAATTTGTTTTTTGATCATCAGAAAACGGTATCGCAAGAGAGTTTGTGATAATACTTAAAATTGCTTGATTGACCAATCTTGTTTCTATGAGGGTGATATCATTTGTATACTTATAAAATGATTGGACCAACAAAAAGCGCGAGGCTTCATCGCCTAACGCGTGCACTTTAGGATGGATACATAACAATTGTCTTGATAGGGGATAAAAATAACCGGATTCATTGCTGTCGAGTTTCAGCCTAGGGCGACTTCGGACTGTCGAGTGGTGTTCCCAGCGTTGTTGTATTTTATTGTCCATAAGAAAATTCAACTCCAAATTGAAAGCAGACCCGATTGTTTTAAACTAAAGTTTTTCCCAATTGCTGCCGACTCTGTTTGTGAACGTGAGCAATTGCCACAATAATAAGAAGGAGACGGCAATGTCAGAAAAAAAATTACAACATGCATTCCTAGATACCCTGCAGCATGACAGCACGCCGGTGTCTGTATTTCTAGTTAATGGCATTAAATTACACGGCATCATTGAAGCATTCGATGATGAGGTGATCATGCTAAAAGGAACGATTACCCAAATGATTTTCAAGCACGCGGTTTCAACGGTCGTTCCTGGTCGCTAATCACCTCATTTAAACTCGCCACTGTTTGGCCACCATAGAGCACGGTGGCCAACTTACCATCCGGATTTAGAACAAACGTAACCGGAACAACAGAAATAGGCCCCAAATGAAGTTGGGCTAAGGAATTTCTTTGCAGACTCGGATAATGAATGGAAAACTTTTTCACCAAATCACGCTGTTCGGCGCTAGATAACTTATCAAAATTTACCGCATACACCGCAACAGAGCCTGATTTGTTTGCTTCATAAAAACGATTCAATTCACCAATTTCATCTAAGCAAGGATGACACCAACTCGCCCAATAATTAATGAAAACCCATTTACCTTGCAGAGAACTGATGGAAGTCATGGTTCCATCTATGCCTTCTAGCATGGTGTCAGCATAAGATGCTGTGATGAAAATCATGAATCCCAGCAAGCAAGAAATAAAATAACGAAACATAACGCCATTCTTATGCTGATCAGTTGTTATACCCATTATACCCGAATAGACTGGTTTTTCGCTATCGCTTTTTGCGCTTACAAAACTTTAAAAAACGTTACTTTCCAGGTACGTCATGTATGGACCCCGCCCTGGTTGTCAAGGATTGTATTAACATTTAAACAAAATAAAGGTTGAGATGCAGTCATGTATTCGGCCTCTGGTTAAGTGAAATACGTTCACTCGGGCCCTGATAGTATCTGCGT
>DAIDKT010000082.1 GCA_027449905.1 Legionellales bacterium | reverse complement strand
TATCGACGGCGGTGTTTGGCACCTCGATGTCGGCTCATCACATCCTGGGGCTGAAGCAGGTCCCAAGGGTATGGCTGTTCGCCATTTAAAGTGGTACGCGAGCTGGGTTTAGAACGTCGTGAGACAGTTCGGTCCCTATCTGCCGTGGGCGTAGGAAAATTGAGAGGAGCTGCTCCTAGTACGAGAGGACCGGAGTGGACGAACCTCTGGTGTACCGGTTGTGACGCCAGTTGCAAAGCCGGGTAGCTAAGTTCGGACGGGATAACCGCTGAAAGCATCTAAGCGGGAAGCCTCCCTCGAGATGAGTTTTCCCAATAGGCCCGTTGAAGACTACGACGTTGATAGGCGAGGTGTGGAAGCGCAGTAATGTGTGAAGCTAACTCGTACTAATTGGCCGATTGTCTTGACCATATAACCTGAATTTTTTCAATCCTATATTTTACTCTTTAACCAGTTTTCCTGGCGACCATAGCCGAATGGACCCACCTGATCCCATCCCGAACTCAGCAGTGAAACATTCGAGCGCCGATGATAGTGTGGGGTTTCCCCATGTGAAAGTAGGTCATCGCCAGGGCTTTATTTAACACGTCCGTTGGGTCTTACGACCCAACCACGTCACGAGCAACTAAAAATATCCTAAAGCTGGCGTAGCTCAGTCGGTAGAGCAACTGACTTGTAATCAGTAGGTCCCGGGTTCGATTCCTGGTGCCAGCACCATATAAATAAAGAGGTTGCGTAGTTAACCCCAATCAAACTAAAACAACACGTTCTTCCAAACATTCCTTTTATCTATTTGCTAGACCGAGATCTTGAGGCTCTTTCCCATTTATACCACTAATATCGTCGAAGGCTTTCATCGACAAATTCGTAAGTACACTAAAAATAAAGGTGCTTTTACCAGTGAAAATGCCTTGTAGCTCCCCACGTCATCCTGAAGTATCGTCACCTTTTTTAACAAAGTGTTTCCCAGGCTAACGCATCCCAAGCTTCTCGTTTGATTTCCTCCAAGTCGATAGGAATGGCTATTTTTTTTCTGATTATTTGACAGCCAAGATAGAAAAAAGAAAGCACTCGTCTATGTCGATAAGTATTTGCTTGAAAATCGTAGTGCAATTTTTTCTTTTCAGCGGCGTAGCCTATAATCCAGGCAATAAGACTTGCCAGATATGCCAGCAGAAGCCAAACAGTGTACCGCTCAGCCTTTATAGTTCTATTTTCATTCATACTAAATCCAAACTCAGTACTTTTCACATCTCTGAAACTCCCCTCAATGGTCATTCGCAGCTTGTAAATATTCATTACCATCCGAGTTGCCGTAAAACCCTTGAGTGATGATGCTATTAGCCATGGTTCATGATGGCTTTTTGAATATGCAATATCATTTTTCTGTTTGGAAACTGTACCCACTGTTGTTAGTTTATGCCTGCCCTTAAGGTTTTGTTTGTAAATATAACAATTGGTTTTTAATGGATTATCCCTCGCTAAGCGCAACTTGCCTAAACTTTTTGGAGTCGAGCTCCCCATTTCAAATAACATTGTAATTGGTTTATATCCCGTACCATCATCATAATTAACTTTGCCACGAACACGTCCGATATAATCCCACCCTAATGCAAGCACTGCTTGAAACCATGGATTCTTGAAGCCAGCATCAGTGACAACATAAGGTCTGCATTTTTCTGGCAATATAGTTTTCAGTTTGATTAAAAAAGCTTGATGAACATCGTGATTGTTTTCTTTTTTCTTTGGGTAAACTTCTTCATAAAGTGTAATACTACGCCCTTCCGCAATTACAGATGCCCTTAACGCGCAGTGTTCACCAGTTGCTGTTTTTAATTGGCTATTGGGTAAGCCCGTCCAATCAACAAGAATAATAGGCCTACCCTGATTTCCAATGACTAATATTGAAAATGAGTTCCGAGATCATTGTGAGTGTGTCTGATTTTAAAACCTTTCAAGGCTTGCTTGACTAAGTAAGCTGTCGGTTCAGACCTGGTCACTGGTATTATCTGCGGCCCGTTCTTCTGCGCTCCAATTTGGTGTGTATGTAAACATAGGCACTTGTGCCTATACTCAGCGGGTAGTTTACAGGGTCGTAATCAGTCAACTCAATTTGAACTGGTAGGCGTTGAGGGAGTAAAAACCAATTATTTTCGCTACTAGTTACAATTTGTTCTTGACTTCGATGGTCTGTCATTTGTCGGTTAACAGCCCAATTTCTCGAAACAATTCGACCATGATAGATTTTATTACCTAAATACATCCGAGGGAAGATGGTGACCCTGTCTCCCGGCTTCACCAGTTTAAGCTCCGTTTCATTAAAGTTCGCTTGGAAGTATATTTGCTCTGTGTCTATAAAAGAAAAAAGAGGTTGGCGAATTTCAACCGGTGTTCCTAATGAAAGATACATGTTTTGCACGAATCCGTCACTTTTTGCATACACCGTTGTTTCGTCTAAATTAACCTGAGCCTGCTTCATGACAGCCGTTAAAGATTGAATTTTATACTTTTGGATAATGATATTCTGTTTATCAAGCGCTAGTTGTTTTTTTAAAGCATTCAGTTGGCTCATTGCCGCCTGTTCTTTATTATGGTATTTGGTTGCTTTCATGATCGATATGGCATGCTGTTGCGCTGCTAATGCATAGTGTTTGTAATCATAGTTCATTTGATTATATACAGCCTGCTGTGCATTGATGAGCTGCTCAGTTTTTTCAACTTGTTGGTGAAGTGCAAGCAACAGGGCTTTTGCTTTGGCGACATCACTGACGCATTTTTGATAGGCCAAGCTGTAAGGGGTTTTGAAAACGGTAATCAATGGCGATCCCTTTTTAACAAATTGCTCATTTTTAATGTATATATCAGTGATGTAACCATAAACATCGGCCGCAACAGGACGAATATTTGCGACGACAAAAGCATTATTGGTAAAAGGAAATAAATAACAAAAATTGTAGATAAACAGCAGCGTGAGGATCATGATCGTAAAAACAACGGGGAACTTTGGCATTTTCATGAGGATCTCCAAGTGTTTTGAATGGCAATTAACTGATTTATTTTTAGATTGATTGTGTTGATCTCACGCTCAATCGCAAACACAGTTTTTTTGCCTGGAGCCTGATGTGGCCATGTTATATTCGTTAGCTGGAGGATTGGCTGGTGGTTTGGTTGATAATCAATCCTATCTTTCATCTGTTGTAGTTGGTTGTGTATTTGTGTCAAGCTCATTTTGACAGAAGAGGTGTTTCGAATCTGCTCAGATCGTGAGTGAAAAAGTAAAGTATTTAGCATGCGAAATATATTGAGAAAACCAATGAAAACGTCTTGATGTAACGTGGTAAAAAGCGGATCGCTTGGTAATTCTTTTTTTGATTCAGCTAAATATTTTTGAAATAAAAACACGTTGTTATGATTTGTTAACTCATACTGAAGATAATCACCCTTGATTAGGCCCAGAGATCGCGTATCATTCAAATAATGATCAATATAGTTCAGTAGAAGTACAATAAAATTCTTGTGGCATTTGAAGATGTAATCTTTTGCATATTGAGGATAAAAGAATCCCATCATGCACATGGATACAAATATACCTATTGTTACATTAAAACTGCGAAGCAGTGCAAGTCTAATTTCGTGGGGATTCAATAGAACGATGGTCAGTGTCACCATGCCAATCAAAGCGATATAATCGTTCTCTTGATCCATAAAGTAATAAGCATAAAAAAACATTCCCAATACAAAAGCAGCTAGATTGAAAAATATGTTATCAGCACAGCAGTAGATGATTAAAATGCCATAAATAGCGCTCATCGCTGTTCCAGTAAAACGCCATATACTTTTGTGGAATACCTCCGTTGCGGTGGTAAAATCAAACATCACAAAGATCACTGAAACCAAGGCCCAACCTCTTTCAGGGGTGTCATAATAACGATTAATAAAATAAACGATCAAGCAGGAGATAGTCATCCGAATAACTTGCAGGCGTTTCTCGGCATCAAGGCGCATGATAACCAGCTCCCAAATCTTGATAGAGATGAACGATAGACAGGATCTTTTCTAGTTTATTTTGAGTCAATCGCAATTTAAACTTGGCTAGTTTAATTTTGCAGTGAATTTTATCTATTTCATTGTCAATACCATATTGATAACGGACTTCCACTAAGTGACATTGTTGCTTTTCATGGCTATAAGCTGTGCGATTCTGATCCAGTTGTTTTCGAAAGGTTGTATAGGCAGATAGATCATTTTCGACATCTCGTAAGGCATTGCGAATCGTATTCACATATTTTTTACACATGGCTTGATATTGCGCACGAGTAATTTTAATATCACCAAATACTGGTAAATCAATTAATGGTTGGTTCAAATAGCCTTCGGCCAACAGAATAGATGATGCCGGAACAGTTGAACCCTGACCCAAGTATGAATTAATGGAAATAGATGGTAATAAGGTACTGGTTGCGACACCAATGTCCTCATTTGCTGCCCTTAACAGGGCCTCTTGTTCGCGCACATCCGGACGGTTCCTTAAGACGTTAACGGGGGTATTACCAGGTGCCGAGTGGTCAGTATCGATCGTCTCAAAGTCATATAATACTTGCAATTCGCCTGGATTTTGATTGAGTAGAAAATGCAAAGCATTTTTATTCACGATAATATGATGTTGGGTGATTTGAATCCGCGATTTAACGAGTTGTATATCACGCTCTAATCCTTGCAGGCGATCTGCAGCAATTAAATGATGTTGATATAATTTTTGATTTAATAGCAAATCAGCTGACATCTCGTCGAGTAACTGTTGATGGATCCCCAAGGCTTGTTGCTCGGCAAGTAAGGTGAAATAACTCGTTGTGACTTGGGCGATGATGGTTAATTTTACGGTATCTTTCGCATAACAATGGGCCTTGACAAGAGCCTCAGCACTTTTCTGTTTACGATACTGTTTAAAAAGATTGATCACATATTTGGGAAAGAAGATATAAAAAGCGCCAGGATTGCCAAAATAGGGCATTTGGGTAAATCCCCCCAGCAGATTGAGTTCGGGTAACCATTCAAATTTTACACGTAACAATTCTCCCCGTGCCTTATTTACATTCGCGATCGCTACTTGTAAATCATTGTTCCGATGTAAGGCGGTGGTGATCAGCTGATCCAGCTCCGGACTTTTAAACTCTTTCCACCAGAGCAAATCGGATAATTGTTCATGAGCGTCGACATGAAAATTGTCTGTTTGAGACCAATGCGGCGAAATTTTCACTTGAGGTTTCACGAAATTTGGACCTAGCAAATGACAACTTGTCATGACCAAAAATAGAAGTACCGTGGTATATCGCCATATCATTAGATTTTTTTATATGGTAAAAATTGAGGCTTCCAGATCTTATTTTGAATGAGTTCCTCTAAGGTGACATGACCAGGAAGTTGGGCAACGCCAGATTTAATTGCTTCTTGGCCAACAGCGAACGCAATTTTAGCTGAAACTTGCCGAATATCTTCAAAAGATGGTAATAAATTATTTTCGATGTTGTTGTGTGAAGGTGAGCAAGCTGCCAATGCTTTTGCAGCAACCATAAACATTTTATCGGTTACCCTTGTTGGTTTAACGGCGATGATGCCCAAGCCCATGCCCGGGAAAATATAAGCATTATTGGTTTGGTCGACGCGTTTTGAAATACCATGACGGATTATATCTGGAAAGGGGCTTCCCGTACCAATAATGGCTTTATCATTCGACCATTGGACTAAATCACTTGGGACGGCTTCACTGCGGCTGGTTGGGTTTGATAGAGGAAAGATGATTGGGTTTGGCGTGTTGGTAGCCATGGTCCGGACAATTTCTTCGGTAAAGGTATTTGGCTGCCCCGAAACACCGATTAAAATAGTTGGGCGAGCCTCCTTGATCACATCAAGCAACGTAATCATCTGTTTATCTTTGCACTGCCAATTCGCAATCTGGCTTTTTGCCTGACAAAATTTTTGTTGAAATGGTAATAATCCCGAGGCCCCTTCCACTAGCAAGCCATTGCGATCAACTAGATAAAAGCGTGATAAGGCTTCTTGCTCACTTAACCCATCATCTACCATGGCTTGGACCAATAAATTACTGATACCACATCCAGCAGAACCAGCGCCAAATATGACCATGCGATGTTCAGCGAGTGAAAGACCTGTGAGCGGCATTGCAGCAAGTAATATGCCAGTTGCCACGGCGGCAGTACCCTGAATATCATCATTGAATGTGCACAGATCATTACGATAGGTTGCTAAAATAGGGTTCGCATTTTGTTGCGCAAAATCTTCCCACTGCAACAAAACATGGGGATATCGTTTTTTGACAGCATGAACAAATAATTGGATAAAATCATCATAGTCTTGACCACGGATGCGCTTATTTCGCCAACCGATGTAGAGCGGATCATTGAGTAGATCTTCATTATTTGTTCCCACGTCTAAAGTGATAGGGAGGGTGGTAGCCGGATGTATTCCTGCGCAGGCGGTATACAAGGATAATTTTCCAATCGGGATCCCCATTCCCCCCGCTCCTTGATCGCCTAAGCCAAGGATTCGCTCACCATCGGTCACAACAATCGCTTCAACCTGGTTATATCGGGGGTGATTTAAAATTTGATCAATTTTATCTCGGTTTGGATATGCAACAAAAAGACCTCGAGGTCGTCTGTATATTTGACTAAATTTCTGACACCCTTCTCCGACCACCGGGGTATAGACAATTGGAAGGATTTCGGTCAAATGGGATTCTATCAGACTGTAAAAAACAACTTCAGACGTATCCTGCAAAGCGCGCAAATAAACATACTTTTGGAGGTCGGAATCTTTTTTTGAATAAGCGCGATAACAACGCGATACTTGCTCTTCCAGTGTTGCAACATGGGGTGGAAGCAAGCCAAATAAGTTAAAATCAGCGCGTTCTTGATCAGTGAAAGAAATATTCTTATTCAACAACGGGTCATTAATTAATTCGAAATCACTTAAATGAACATCTACGCTCTGTAATATTCCAGTCATTTGATTCCCTCCATCTGGAACAGAAACCGTTGAATTAGGATTATCAGCTTTTATAGATGAAGTCAATGTGGGCAACTGTTTTCAAGATGACTACCATGTTAAAAATTGATCAATCAGGCATAGGTTAAGCCTTGTCCCCATACGATGCAAAGACAACGAGTGGAAAGCACTTGACTTTAATATTGACATGGAAGAAAATACGCTTCTTTTTGGAGGGGTTCCCGAGCGGTCAAAGGGATCAGACTGTAAATCTGACGGCTCAGCCTTCGAAGGTTCGAATCCTTCCCCCTCCACCAATATTTACTGATTACCAAAGAGTATAATTCTGAAAGCAAGTTTAAGCCATCGTTAGATTGCTTGTTCAGGATGTTAGGCGGGTGTAGTTCAATGGTAGAACCTCAGCCTTCCAAGCTGATTGTGTGGGTTCGATTCCCATCACCCGCTCCAAATATAAGTGAAGTACTGGTGTGCTCTGATGTCGGTGCTAACGATAATAAAAAAGCCCACATAGCTCAGTGGTAGAGCACTTCCTTGGTAAGGAAGAGGTCGTTGGTTCGAGTCCAGTTGTGGGCACCAAAATTATCATCAACAAAACGGGGAGATTTTTCGATGACAAAGGAAAAATTTGAGCGTAAGAAGCCACACGTGAATGTCGGCACGATAGGTCACGTAGATCACGGTAAGACGACGTTAACAGCGGCGATCACAACAATTATGGCCAATAAGTACGGTGGCACAAAAAAAGCATATCATGAAATCGATGCTGCACCAGAAGAAAGAGCACGAGGCATAACCATATCGACTGCGCACGTTGAGTACGAATCAGCCAACCGCCATTATGCTCACGTAGATTGTCCAGGCCACGCAGATTATGTGAAGAACATGATCACAGGTGCTGCA
>DAIDKT010000081.1 GCA_027449905.1 Legionellales bacterium | reverse complement strand
AGACCTGCTGAAAAAGTCATGGCCTGGCGTACCAAAGCCCCATGCTGGATTTGCGTAGAATATTCGGACAAATGAGCTAGCGCATCATTCACGGCTTTTTGCGCATCAGGGCTTAAAGGTGTAGTGTGAGTGCTTTTAACCGCTCCTCGTCCGTTATTTAATTTGGAATCCTGGATTATCGCCCTCAAATCAATACCAAGCTCTTTAATTTCGTCTACCCACTGCTGATGCAGCGTTTGACTGTTTATTTCAGTTTTGGGGTTGCGCGTTGATAAATTAGATTTTTCAGCAGCCTTCGCACTACTTGTGCCACGTTCCTTCATATCATCAAGAATCTGTACGCGCCTTTTGGACGTAGCAGTAATAGCCTCATCACTAATACCTACAACCTCAAAATTACCGTACCTGTCTTTAATGCGAATATCGTAGCCCAGCTCCTTAACTTTTTTGGCTAAAGAGGACATGTATACCAATCCCAAATAATGTTGATTAGAATAAATTAATTCACGAAAACCATGATCCAGATGTTCTTTATCATTTTTTGCTCGTGACGATAAAGAACGCCATAATCCATCCGAACGTTCGGTCATGTTGAGTATGGGTACATGCGTGTGCAAATCGGGATCTAATTCACGAGAGGTTGTATGGACAAACATGGCTGCTACTAAATTACGGGTTTTTTCAAAGGTGGTTTCGCCATTAAATGTAATGCGTGCTTCTGCTGCCAGCTGCTCAATCCGACCAAAGGTAATGTTCACGGCTTCTTGATGGGCTTGAAGCAAGCGCGCGTCCTGCCCCACCAGGGCTAAAATGGATACAGACTTAGGCGCTGATAAAGTCACATCGGTTCCAGGACGATGCAGACGTTCTCCTTTATCAATAATACCCAGCAATTGCCCACTGGGTAATTGTCCGTCTAGTAACTGCAAAAATTGCGAAGGCTCAATTTGACCGGACAGCTGTAACTTTTGTGCACCATTCCCTATCCATCGTGACAGACTATTAAGCGAATCTCGATCGCTTAAATAATAATTATCTTGATTGGTGTAATAATGCACCGCGTCTTTAGCTGCACTTATTTTATTTAAGGTCAACATAATACCTCCCTGGATGACTTAAAAAATTTCTTTTATAACAATGGACGCCTCACGCAACTCAATAGCATCGGTGTCGTTTTTGTTAGCTGCAGCTTGGTCTTTGGGTTCCGCATAAAGTGATTCAGGAGGTACTAAATCCTTATCCGATACCTCATGCGCCAATGTTTCAAATTGATGGATTTTTTTAACGTCGTCATTTCTTTGAGGGTTATTCTGCACCATTAACGCGCGGTGATTTACTTTTTCCAATGCATCAAAATTGATGGTTCGCTCAATAAGCGGTACGCAAATTTCTTTACGCTCAATGTATTTGTTTTTCAAGCGGGTAATGGGATGGTTTCCTACCAAACGAACATAGCATTCCATGTCATCAAGAGTCATAATATCGCCCTCTTCGACCGTATTTCGCTTGGTGCGTTGCGAACCCACCGTATTACCATCACGAACAGAATCAGGACCATAAGACTGACTTTCTTTCATTTCATTAATCACTTGTGGACCTAAGTCCTCGGAAACCCACTTAGCCACTTTCGATTTTGGACTCCTAAAATAAATGGATGTATTGAGTAGATCCGCAATGGCTCCGGCCTCATGGGTTCCATAGATAAAATCTAATTGCGCAATGGATTGAATGCCAATGGCAACACACCCTCCAAATTTACGAATGTCTGCCAGAGTGTCTGAAATGGTTTCTAAACGATGCAGGCTTGCTAATTCATCCATGACAAGCCATATACGCCCTTTATTATTAGCCACCAAGGATTGCACCCCTTGCATAGCTAGTCCTAACCACAGAGAAATTAAAGGCTTTATCTCTTTATGGTATTTGGAGCGTGAGGTAATAAATAACCACCCTTTATTGTATTTTTTAGAATCGGTTGTATTTTCAATCCATTCTTTAATCGAAAAGTCTTCTTTACCCAGGGGCTTTTCATGACTAGAAATTAGTCACATATTCAGTATAATCCTGCAGTTAATTGAACTAACGAAAGAAACGGATGTCCGAAGTATTAGCTTTTTTATCAACTGTTGAAGATTTACGAGAACAAGAGAAAATCATTTATCCATTATCATCCCTTTTATTCATGTCTATATGCGCTATATTTTGTGGTGCAGAAAGTTGGGATGATATGGTTGTATTTGCTGAATCACGAACAGACTGGTTGTCAAAATATATTGATATGTCACCTGGAATACCATGCTACAGCACCTTCAGGCGTGTTTTCTCAGTTATTGAGCCCTGTTCATGGAGCTCTTTGATTGAAGGAACATTAGGAATAGTAATTAAAGAAAAAGCACCGGAAGATCAAATACCTATTGATGGCAAAACATTAAGAGGAACTCGTTGCTCATCCAAGGAAATACGAGCAATCCAAATGGTAAGTGCCTGGAGTGTTTCAAATAAAATATCACTTGCAGATATCAGAACAGACAGTAAATCAAATGAAATAAAAGCGATTCCACTGCTACTTGATTTACTTACTGTAGAAGGTTGCACGATATCAATAGATGCCATCGGTTGTCAGGAAGAAATCTTAAAAAAGATCATTGAAAAAGGCGGTGATTTTGTTATTGGTTTGAAGAAAAATCAGCCTTCTTTATATCAAGCAGTTCATGATTATTCAAAAAAACATGGGGAAAAGCCCTGTAATTTAATTGCAGATGCTTTTGATGAAAGTCATGGGCGGTTAGTTCGACGACGTTACTTTGCTTACCCATTACCGGAAGAGGCCAAGCCTTTTGCTTTAACTGGGATCAAAACTATTATTGCCACTGAAACCATAACTTCAATCAAAAATACCCATGAAGTCATGGCTGAATGGCGTTATTACGTTACAAGTCATGATGCAGATAATCCAAATCTAAGCCGCTATGTACGTGAACATTGGTCGATTGAAAATGAATATCACTGGCAATTAGACGTCCATCTGAATGATGACAAAGATAAAAAGTATGATGATGTAGCTGCTGAAAATTTTGCAAGAACTAAACGACTACTTTTAAACTTGGTCAAGATAAAACAGCCTGAAGGTAAGAAACGTAGCGTAAGATCTAGGCTAAAGCGTGTCGCATGGGATCTGGATTATTTACTGACACTGCTTGCTTTATAATGTTGTGTAATCAATAAAATTGAATAAGCTGGAACTAACATTTGGGTGGTTTATACTCCATTAAAGATATATTATTGACCATTAAGATCAAATAAGACGCAAGCCATGGGTTTATAGAATCTTACGCCGCTTGTTGGCTAAAAAATGATGGAATAATGATTGGTTTATTTCTAGTCATGAAAAGCCCCTG
>DAIDKT010000080.1 GCA_027449905.1 Legionellales bacterium | reverse complement strand
GACCTGATAGTACTTACGTCAAGCTCGTGAAGACTTGAGGTTGCCTGACTCAACATAGTCTCCCATAGATTCTGGGCGTTATAGTGGGATAAACCCCGAGCTAAATCTGCTTTCATGTTATTAAGTCTCTGGCGAGCTTCTCCGCTTGAAGTTGAAGTAAGCTCTTCTATTGCATCGATATAATCACTCAAGTTAATCTCAAGTTTAGCTTCTCTTGGCCTTTCAGAACTGATGGAAAGGTATTGTCCTTGTTAAACGTCAACTATCATTGCCGGTTCGCGACAATTATCATTGCCGGTTCCCGATCAATCAATTAACTGCTTTTACCTCCTGAATCCAAATTCATGTTTTTCTGTTTGGCGAAATTGGCTCGATAGCTTTCACCATCAACTTTTATGATAGTGGCATGATGCACAACCCTGTCGATAGCAGCCACAGCCATAATTTTATCTGGAAACAGTGTATCCCAATCACCAAATGGCTGATTAGCCGTTATGAGCAGACTACGATACTCATAGCGATGTGCAATGAGCTCGAATAATACAGACGTTTCCTGCTCTGATTTTTTGACATAACCTATATCATCAAGGATCAACAAATCAAAACGATCCAATCGCTCCAATCCCTGCTTTAACTTAAGTTCTGCTTTAGCTTGCTGCAGTGTCTGCACCAGCATGGTCGTCGACGAGAAAAACACCTTCATGCCTTGCTCAAGCAGTCCATATGCAATCGCGGCCGCAAGGTGTGTTTTCCCAACACCGGATGGGCCAAGCAGTACTAAATTCTGGGCATTCTTAACCCATGAGGGATCTTCTGCCAAGCCTTGAATTTGGGCTTGATTAACGGATTTTGCCTGATGAAAGGCAAAGTTAGCCATGCTCTTTCCTGTAGGCAACTTCGAATTACGATATGAACGATCCAGCCGATTTTGCTCACGTAGCGTAAACTCCAGCTCCAGTAAATCAGCCAAATACTCTCCATAGCTAGTATGCGCTCTCTCGGCTAGTTGAGTCCGTTCGCGCCAGTGGCTGGCAATAGCAGGTAATCGCAATTGCTTCACCAAAAATGGTATGGTTTCAATGGATGGCATGATGCACCTCCCATCCCATAGGGATTAACGAGTTATACGATTCCAAGGTATGTTGAATAACATCCACTGTCGGACACTGCTGGGTGGATGCGATGCACCAGCGTTGTTTTAACTCACTCAATACGGGGATCTTGCCTGATAATAGCTCTGCTGCAACGGCCTCACCAAGCGCTGCTTCACAGTCGGCAGTCGCTGCAAGATAGAGTAGACCAACTATGAGGCGGGATGCATCACGCGAGGACATACGTGATGCTAACGCTTGCCATATTTGCCTGTACTGGGCGTTTGGCAGCAAGTCATCACGTAGTTGAGAGCTAAAAAAGGCCATTGGTTTTTTAACCAAGCTATCAATCACGTGTCTATAGTCGATGTTTCTTGCCCGATGGCCTTTCGCTTGAGAGTAAACCCGACATAGCTTGACCACCAGCGTACCACCCAAGTAGCATGATAAACTATCGTGATACAAGTGTACTTGCAAGCTTGCGCCTATCAAGCGCGATGGAACAGTATACAGTGAAGCTTTAACCCGGATTGTGCTTGAGCTGCTCACTTTTACTGGCAACACGATATAATCTGCTGTTTTGTATGATGGCAATGGTTGTAAGGCTGATTTTTCAATATCTGCGGCTTTTGCATTACGACGGTTATGCTGGCTAACAATTTGCTCTATCCAGCATTGATAGGCCTCAATGGAATCAAAATCATATGATTCGCGTAATAAAAAGGCTTGTTTAATGCGACGTTTCAGATGCCCATGTGGTGATTCGACGCCTCCGTTTTCATGCGATACACCCCGGTTATTACGGGTTGGTGTCATGCCATAATAAACACAGAAATCATGGTATCGTTGAGTCTGATCATCTTTGTCATCTGATGATAGATTTTTAAATGCTGCGGATAAGCTGTCCGTTCGATGTTCTTTCGGAGAGCCACCGAGACACCATAATGCATTTTGAAGACCTTCTGCCAAGGCTGTATAAGACTCACCGCCAAGAGTGACCTTTAGGTAACTCCAACCTGAATAAATGACACGAAAATGATATAAAAGATGATGCAGTGGCTTGCCCTGTATTGTTACCGTAATTCCTTTCAGCTCGGTAAAATCAGATAACCCCATGTAACCCGGCTCATGCTCTTGTCGGAACATCACCTCACGTGCAGGGCCTTCTTGATGCAACCAGCGCTTAACACGACGCTGCAAGGTACGAAGCAATTTATCCGGAAAGGCTTCCGGGCCATGGATTGATTGTAAATGCTCAAGCAAGGTCAACGGAGAAAGTGCCGGGCTTCGCTGTAACATAGGCTCAATCTCACTTACCCAAACGGCCTCAAATGGATCCGCGCGAGTACGCCAAGCGCGCTGTTGTGCATTTGGATCAATGCGTTGCCCTTTCTCAATGTCTCGGCCGCGGCGTTCGCTGATTCCAGCTTTAGCAGCACTGAGCGTTTGTGTCTTGCCTTCCTTTCTGGCGTTCATATATATCTCCACCTGTTTTGACGTAAGCCATTGACCGGACATTGTCACACTCCATAAGTGATCCATGTCGATTAACAATAGCTATTTAAGACCGGCAATCCTAATTGTCGTCAACCGGTTAAGATAATTGTCGCCTAATAGTGCCCGAAGGTTCAAAAACTCCGTCTGCGTTGAGACAATTAAAAAAACAAATTAAAAGCCAATTTTTTTGAAAATTTGGATAAAAACGCGTCTGATGAGGAGATATTGAGGGTCTTAGAAACCGATACGCGTTTTGTCGCTAACTACCCCAAGTTAAAGCAGGTACTGCAAACCATTTTTACTCTAAACGATACTGATAACAAAGCAACAGCACTTGCGCAGTTAAAATCCATTGAAATGGTAGATTGGGATACTTTAAATGCTGATACACAATGGGCTCTTCACAATCAAAAATATAACTATTTTAATAACTCACCTGAACGACGTCACTTATTTATCGAGCTAGCTACCGCATGTCGAACTCTAATTGTATTGTTTGAAAAAAACAACACCCAAGATGACACGATGGCCTATGAGTATGCCTACAAACTCATGGCCATATTTACGGATGAGCAACCACTCGATTCCAGAACATTTGATACGATTGCCAAAGAGGCTAATAAATTAATCACGCATGATAATAGTGATAA
>DAIDKT010000079.1 GCA_027449905.1 Legionellales bacterium | reverse complement strand
CACCAGTATTCGGTAAATAAAAATGGTGTTCATCTGCTATGATCTGTCCATACTGATATTCAAGTACAGTAAAAAGCATATTTTGAATACCGTCTATGCTCTCCAATACCTCATAGAGGCGTTTGTTAATCCTAGCTATATCCGTTTTTACTTTATCCCACGATAATTCACTCATATGGCATCAATATAAAATCCTATTCATTAACTGAATCATACAAGAGAACCTGAGGGCATTCAATAAACTTGTATTTCAAGTAATAAAATTTATTGCTAAAAACAATTATTTTTATTGCATAAATGCATTTCAAGTTATAAATTAAGTCACATGGAATGCGTTTTATGTAGAAACGGAGCTTTAAATGACAATCGACCAAGTAGATAATCAAATCATAAAAATGATAGTTAATGGCTGTCATGTAAATGATATTGCAGAAGATACAAAAAAATCAAAAAGATACATTCTTTATCGACTCAGTGATTTAAAAACTAGCTTTAATTGTAAAACCACGCCTCAGCTAGTTTATATGTTAGCTACTTCTGGGTTAATAAAGTAATATCTTCACACGGATGTAATATGAACAACTCGATTTACTACCATGGATTTAATAAGCTTCTTTCATTAACTAAATGCCCCAAAGAAGCGCTACTTTTAGACAAAATAATTTTTCTTTATCAAGGTACTCTTTTTAAACGTGAAAATAAGTTATGGTTTACTAAAAAAATTCCTGAGCTTGCCTCAGAACTTGGTTTTAGCGAAAGCAGGATCTATATTTATCTAAAAAATTTAGAAGACGCAGGCTTTATTATTCGCAAACGCTTTAAATATTACGGCATACCTTGTGCGTTTATTAGTCTTACAGAAAGCCTTGAAAGCAAATTACAATTGATTCCTAAGAAGCCTCAAACAACTATAGAGATAAAAGAAAAAGAACCTTGTGCAAAAATTGATATAAACGAGAGAATGGTGTTAACGGCGATGTAAAAGCGCGTATAAATGGCGCAGGTTTTGATCCGCTCATTGCCGCGGGGGCTAGCAAGATTGGACTTGATTTGCGCGCATCCATGCGCGCTTGGTTGTGATGATTGGTTAAAATGGATTTTCCTCATCACCAGATTGTCCCCATCGACAGGTAACTTCTTCTGCATGTGAAGTACTGTGTGCAAGCATGCGGTCAAAATACATTGACTCTAAGGCCAGTGATAATCCATGAACAAATTTGGCTATGTGGAAAGCCGCTTCATCCGACACATTATCTGGAAGTAATTCCTGTAGCGTGATTTTCATAACTTATTCTCCGACCTTGGTTTAGTTTTACCATCTATGATGGCTTTTTCATGTCGCATAACATGTACCAGGTGCATGCCATCAAAGGTGGTAGCCAAGTTATAGAAGAAATCAACAAGATGGTAAGCAATATCATCAGGTATTTCGGCTGGGATTAATTTTTTGTAATCAATGTTCATTCGTTTTCTCCTCGATTGGACTGGATGATTTGGTTTTTGATTGACGCCGTGCTTGTTGCCGCGCTTTATTTTTTTCTTTAGCTTCTTTTAAGCGATAAGAGTCACCTTCAATATTCACGATCTCGGAGTGATGTACGAGCCTATCCACAATCGAAACAACGCAAGTGGCATTAGGAAAAATTTCACGCCATTCGGTAAAGGCTTTATTCGTCGTGATGAAGGTTGATTTTTTTTCATAGCGCTGTGAAATGATTTCAAACAACAAATCCGCATGGCGGTTAGAATAAGAAAGGTAACCTACCTCATCGATCACCAACAGCGCGGGTTTGGCATAATATTGAATGCGGCGACGTAAGGCGCTATCGCTATCAATGGCGGCTAACTCATTGAGCATCGCCGCCGCTGTGGTAAATAATGCAGTAAACCCTTTTAAAACAGATTGATGGATGATATTACGCGCAATGGTGCTTTTGCCAACGCCATTTGGACCGCAAAGAATAGGATTCGTAGTCTCTTTGATAAAGTCCAATTGCATCCATTGCTCGATTACGCCTCGGTCACATTGTTTCGGCCAATTCCAATCAAATTCAGCCAGTATTTTAAAGTGTCCGATACGCGCTGAACGCAATCGGTTATGCAAGCTCTTAGCTGAACGATAAGCTTCTTCCCAGCACAGCAGTTGTTCGACCCAAGGCTCATGAGCGATGTCACTCCAGTGTTCCAGGAGTCCATGAAGCTTAAGCGCTTTGGCTCGTTGTAATAAAACATCAGGCAACATTCTATTTCTCCTCTGGTGTATCGGTTTGCTCAAAGGCGTAATCGCTTAACGAATGGGGTTTGACCACCAGTTCATTAACGTGCTTATTGAGGGAAAGCACTTTACTTGCCGTTGGTAATTGTGCTGACTCATCAAGTAAGCGTTGAATGCTTTGTCGCACGGCATTAGGATGTGGAACACCTCGCAGGAGTGCATCTGCCATGGCGTCTCCCAATACACTGGCACCATAATCATCGAGCAAATTAATCAATTGATTCGTTATGGCGCGTAGGGGATGCCCACGCTCGGCTGCCGCATTGAGAAAGTCACGCCCGCATTCAACAGCATGTGTCAGGCGATGTTGACCGCGATGGTGTCGGGCTTGCTTTTTACGCGCGCTCAAGTCTGCAATATGGGCTTCAGATTCAATCTGCGCACCTTTATCAAAACTGCGTGTATGGCTGGCTACCACATTGACTCCATCTAAAATAGTTACTGTCTCCAAGGTCGCTTTGACCAACAGCGTTTTCCTCACTTGATTATGCGGAACTGAATAATCATTGAGGTCAAATCGAACGTAGGGTGTTTTACTCACACGAACCTCTTCTTTTTCATCACAAAGATAAGGATTGTCCGGTAATGAAATCAGTCTTGATTGCTCCTCCTGGAATACTGCGCGAACCGATTTTTCACGGTCTTCTGGGCAAGGCCTATCTTGTGCCTGTGTGCTGCACCAATCGTAGGCTTGACTGTTCAGATCGTCCAAAGAATGGTATTCACGTGCTGCAAAGAAATTATCGCGGACATAACGGATAGCACGCTCGACGCGTCCTTTTTCATTACCTCGGTAAACCGCTACAGGGCGTGGTTCAAAGCGATAATGCGCAGCAAAATCTAGCAGTTGCGGATTAAAACGGATAGCATCCCCCATGCGCTCTAACACAGCCGACTTCAAATTGTCGTACAGAATGACCCTAGGCACCCCGCCATAACTCAAAAAGGCCGCCTCATGTCCCCGTAAAAAATTTTCAGTACGTTGATTGAGGTAAAAGTGCAAAAAAATCTTTCTGGAATAACTCAAGACCATGACAAACGCCATCAAAGGTCTTTTTGCTTTACCTATCGTGATATAACCAAAATGGCCCCAATCGACTTGCGCTTGTTCCCCCGGCAACGTCCGAAGCCGCATATAAGCTTCAGCGGCTTTTCGTGGACGATAAAATGAAATCAAATGCCTAAAATGATCATGACTTCCAGGGTACCCCCGCTCAACAACCATGTGATAAAGTCGGCTGGCAGTTAAATCAGGAAAGCGTTGTAATGTTTCTGTGATAAAAGATAGATAGGGATCGATCATCGACTCCTGTACCAGGATGCTATGCTTCGATACCCCCGTTTCTGATAGGACACGCTTGACTGTGGTGTGATGTACGTTTAATTGGCGCGCAATCGTCCCAACACGCCATTTTTCAACGTGATGATAGCGCAAGATATTGGCTTTTAGATCGTCAGAGATCGTCATTTTTTACCCCCATAGTTATGGTTTTTGATTACGGAGGTCTCAAATAAGATGAGTTTATGGCTGACTGAGTCCGGTAATAGCGTAAAAATCCAGATCGTAACCACGAAGACACTGATTTTTTGCAAAAACAGCATCGAGTAACCCCAGTTTCTTGTTCCACATCAACTTCAACTGTCTTATTTTTGACCGAACCAAGTAGACCATCCGCGATGGGGGTAACGGAACCCTGATCCGTCACTTTTTGACGAAAGCGCTCTCGATAGCGTTTTTGACGGGCCGCGTGTTTATATTTTCCCCAAGGGGTATGTTGATAGCGTTTTTCTGCTTCTCGACAGGATTTAAGTCTGGCTTCTCTAGAGCAGGTATCACCACAGTAAATTTGCCCCCGATCACAATGAGAGCAGATAATCGATTGGGCATGACAAAGTGCACAATAATATAGGCGTGGACTGTGTTTCATAAGCCATCTCTGCTATGAAACATGGACATTTGTTGGACATTTATGGGATAATTTACCCCCGGGGGCAAACTATTTTGTTATCGTGAGGACCGTCAAATCATCAACGATAACAGTGGGGTTTCATAGCCCCCCTTATTATATCTCGAATGGCTTTAAATTGATTATTTTGATTGTTATTTAAACTTAAAATGAAAGGTTATAACCTCTTGCTTGTTCGATGCCTGCGCCATCTTGTAGCGGGTATTGATAGCCGTCTACAACTTCTTCACTTTCAGCAAGCCGGTCTTTTGGCATTAAAAAATAAACGTCACATTCTGACTCAGAACCAAAATGATCTTCAATAATGGGCGTACCTACAGCTTTAATTTGCTCCCAAAATATTTTAGACATCTCTTCTTTTTGTGATGGAAGCAAATTCCGATAGTATTTAGCATAGTTATCTAAAACATCTTGAAATGTTGGTATACCAACATCATTTGAAAAATTTTCCCAAAATTTTGAAGGTAATGGTTCTCGCCCGGTGACTTCTTGTAGTTTTTTGACCAAATCTAGTGCGATTGTCATTTCAATAAATCTTCAGCTGTTAGTCAGTTTTAATTATAGTTCATTTGACTCAATGGAGTCCTAAAAAGTCCAAAGCTCGGAATAAACATAAAAATGATTTATAGAATGGTACACCAGTTATTACTTTGTTCTACATCTTCAGAATACTTTTTAGGTAGATAAAAATACATTTGCCGCCGCTCATCAAATCGCAAATTAGGCCCATCAGTACAAATATTTTTTGCATTCTCAGCAAATTTTTCTTTTTCTTCTTG
>DAIDKT010000078.1 GCA_027449905.1 Legionellales bacterium | reverse complement strand
TGACCACACTTCATCCACAATGTCTTCTTTATGCTACAATAACAAATAAATAATTTATAAAAATCAAAACCCTAAAAACAAAGCTAACTACGACATTGTCTTAATTATTTCAGGCTCATCTTAGGATTGGAAAATACTGATAGATCAATCAAAGACCAGTGGTTGTATGGATAACCAATCCCACGCATCTGAAGTGTCAACCGGCCCTGGTACAAAATTTCATTTTTATAAATGTTACGCCCCGCGACTTGTTCGTGGGGTCCAGAAGTCTTGCTTGATACACAAGTTCATTGTGTATAAAAAAACCTAAATGGATCCCACGAACAAGTCGTGGGACGTTGAAATTTGAATTGTCAACACACCCTAGCTTTCCTGGTGGTTTTTCATGATAATAAAAGCATCTTTTTTATCTTCACCATCAACAGCATGGATTGCTATGTGGCTTGTACGAATTGCTTTATCGCGCCCTTACACATTTGTTGTGATTGCCATTTTACTGATGATCATGGGGATTTTTGCTATTCTTCGCACCCCAGCCGATATTTTCCCCGCAATTGATATTCCAGTCGTCAGTGTTGTTTGGCAATATTCTGGTATGCCACCGGATGATATGGCCAATCGTATCACGACTATTTTTGAATTGGCGGTTACCACCACCGTCAACAATGTGGAGCATATGGAGTCGCAATCATTGCTTGGTATGAGTGTGACTAAAATTTACTTTCAAAAAGGCGTTGATATTGCACTTGCCTTGGCTCAAGTTACGGCTATTGGGCAAACGGTGCTCAAATACTTGCCGCCAGGCGAAACACCTCCTTTTGTGTTGAGTTATGATGCATCAACTATTCCCGTGATCAATTTGGTTTTATCCAGCGATACCCTTCCTGAGCAGAAATTAAATGATTTAGCCAATAATTTTGTGCGGCCGCAGTTGGCGACGGTACAGGGGGCTGCTGTCCCGTTTGCTTTTGGGGGTAAAACACGGATGGTGATGGTGGATCTCAATACCAAAACCCTGCAGGAGTTTGGTTTATCCGCTCAAAACATCAATGCGGCTGTTAACTTGCAAAGCTTGATTATTCCCGGGGGTACAGAAAAAATTGGACCTTATGAATATTATGTAAAAATTAACAACAGCCCCACATATGTCGAAGATTTTAACCAGTTACCTGTCAAAATGGCGCCGAATGTGGTTATTTATTTACGCGATATTGCCCATGTTCGCGATGGGTTCCCGCCACAGATTAATATTGTCAATATGAATGGCGAACGGGCTGTGATGCTCAGTGTAGAAAAAACAGGGCATTCATCCACCCTGAGTATTATTGATCGCTTGATTGCGCTGGTGCCCTTAATCCAAGCGAATATGCCGAAGTCTTTAGATTTAACCACCATTGGTAATCAAGCCATTTTTGTTGTGGCTGCAATTCATGGTGTTTTAACAGAAGGCGCGACGGCGGCTTTTTTAACAGGAACCATGATTTTGTTGTTTTTGGGTAGTTTGCGCAGTACGTTTATTGTGACCACCACGATTCCACTTGCCATTTTAACCTCTTTAGCAGTGCTGTCGATGCTTGGTGAGACGATTAATATCATGACCTTGGGTGGGCTTGCACTTGTCGTTGGGATTTTGGTTGATGATGCGACCGTTGCCATTGAGAATATTAATTGGAACTTAGATCAGGGCAAGGGATTAAAAGACGCGATTTTAGATGGAGCCAAACAAATTGCGGTGCCAGCTATTGTCTCCACTTTATGTATCTGTATTGTGTTTTTACCGATGTTTTTTTTAGAAGGTGTTTCCAGATACTTATTTATCCCTTTAGCTGAAGCCGTGGTATTTGCGATGATTGCGTCTTATTTTCTATCACGAACTCTGTTACCCACGATGGCCTATTATTTACTCGATTCTCAGCTTGAGCATGAAACAGAACCTCATCCACAGCCCGGTAGATTCGCTCGCTTTCATAAAGCATTTAATTATCGATTCGAATGTCTTAGAAAGGAATATGAGAAACATTTAAAGTGGGTGTTGGTGCATCAAGTTAAATTTCTAGTTATTTTTCTTCTTTTTGTATTAAGCTCACTGGTTTTATTATGGCCCACGCTGGGTTCGAATTTTTTTCCACAAGTAGACACCGGTCAAATGCTTCTCCATTATTCAGCTCAACCCGGGACTCGAATTGAGGAAACAGCTAAATTAGCGGCGAAGGTTGATGCAGTGATTCGCGAAGTAATTCCAGCTGAAGAACTGAAGAATATTGTTGATAATATTGGTTTGCCAGTGAGTGGTATCAATTTAACTTATAATAATTCAGGAACCAACGGGCCAAATGATACTGATACCTACATTTCGCTTCAAGAAAAGCATCATCGGGTAGCCGATTATGTAAGACAACTGAGAAAAAAATTAAACGATACGTTTCCCGGGGTCAGTTTTGCATTTTTGCCGGCAGATATTGTTAGTCAAATATTAAACTTTGGAGAACCCGCTGTCATAGATATTCAAATTACCGGATTAAAAGAGGCTAAAAATAGACATTATGCAAAGTTACTGCTTAGTCGATTGAAAAAAATACCGGGTGTGGTGGATGCGCGGATCCGTCAACCTTCTCATTATCCTACTTTATTTATTGAAACCGATCGCACACGAGCAAAAGAGTTGGGATTTACTCAGCAAGATATTGGCAATACACTCATGGTCTCTTTGGCTGGGGCATTTCAGACGACACCGAACTTTTGGGTGGATTCAACCAATAAAATGTCCTATCAAATTACCACGCAAACACCTCAATATAATATTGACACCCTGCAAGAGTTATTAAATACCCCAATTCAAAATCCCAGTGCCAGCAGCCCGATGCAAATTTTAGGGGCAATGGCTTCTATTAAACGAGGGGGGTCACCGCAAGTGGTGACTCATTACAATGTGCAGCCAGCGATTGATCTCTATGCGGGCGTTGATGGCACTGACCTGGGTACGGTTGCCAGCGCACTGGATAAGTTGCTTAAAGACACCAAAAAAGATTTACCTCCTGGCTCACAATTATTCGTGCGTGGGCAAATCAAGACACAACAATCGACTTTCCATACCTTATATTTCGGACTTGTGTGTTCTATCGTGTTAATTTATATGATTATTGTAATTAATTTTCAATCATGGCTCGATCCGTTTATTATTATTACTGCGTTGCCAGCAGCATTGGCGGGAATTGCTTGGATGTTATTTTTTACGCATACGCCGCTCAGTGTCCCTGCTTTAACTGGAGCGATTATGTGTATGGGTGTTGCCACTTCAAATAGTATTCTCGTGGTAAGCTTTTCACGTCAAAATATGCTCGATGGCTTAGATCCGATGCAAGCAGCCCTTGATGCTGGCGCCACTCGTTTGCGTCCTGTGATGATGACCGCTGTGGCCATGATCATCGGGATGCTTCCGATGGCATTGGGTCTGGGGGATGGGGGTGAACAAAATGCACCGCTTGGTCGGGCCGTGATCGGAGGGTTGTCTTTTGCAACGATAGCGACTTTATTTTTTGTTCCAACGGTTTTTTGTGCTTTGCACAACCGACGCCAGTCACAGGGAATGCTAAATGGTTAAAAAAATTACACGGCATGCGAATTCGTTTAGAAAAAAACCATTGATTTGTTTGGGTATTCTGTTCGTGATTATCATAATTTGTATATTTGCCTCAAGGTATTTAGCGGCCCGAGCATTAAGCGAAGAAACTAAATTGGCAGCGGTCCAACCAGTTAACATTATTTATGCCAAACCAACAACGAAAACTGAGCGAATTTACTTGCCTGGCAGTGCAATGGCATGGCACGAAGCCACTGTGTTTGCGCGAACGGAAGGTTATTTAAAACAATGGTTTGTTGATATTGGGTATCGTGTTAAACAAGGCGATTTGTTGGCGGTGATTGCACGTCCGGAACTTGACGCGCAATATGAAGAAGCAAAAGCGTATTTGCAGGCGGTAACCGCTCAAAATGATTTGGCCCAAATCACAGCGAAAAGATGGAGCCATTTGGTCCAAACCGATTCTGTGTCCAAGCAATCCAATGATGATAAAAGCTATCAAGCAGCCGCTTTATCAGCGGAATTGATAAAAGCACAAGCCAATCTGGAGTATTTAACCAGGTTGGTTGGCTTTGAGCGAGTCGTTGCACCTTTTAGCGGGGTGATTTCTTTACGGCAAACAGATGTGGGTGATTTGATTAATATTGGTAGCAACCCGGCCCAAGCCCAGCCATTATTTCATATTGTTCAATTGGATAAGCTGCGTTTATACGTCAATATTCCACAAACGTATTCAACCAGAATCACCCCAAACATGCAGGTTGACATGGAATTTATTGAACATCCAGGAAAAATTTTTCCCGCAAAACTGCTGAAAACCGCTGATGCAATTAATCCGATGACGTTGACCTTACAAGCAGAATTTGAAGTGCAAAATAAAGATCAAGTTCTGTTGCCAGGCAGTTACACCATGGTTGAGTTTTCAATCCCAAGTATACCGAATAGTGTTATTTTGCCGGTCAACACCTTACTTTTCCAAGCTGCTGGTTTACAAGTTGCTGTGGTAGACAAAGATAGTCGTGTTGATTTACGAGATATTACGATGGGGACCGACTTTGGTAAATCCGTACAAATTAACAGCGGCATCTTACCAGGTGAACGCATCATTCTGAACCCTGCTGATTCAATTCATCAAGGTCAGCATGTTCGAATTGTAGATGCCAACAATCGAAGTGTGACATGAAATACTTTATCCTTATCTGTGGTTTGTTCTTATCGGCTTGTAATCTGGCCCCTCATTCAGAAAGACCGCCGATGCCAATCCCGATGCAATACAAAGAAGTTGATGCGTGGGTGCGAACGAAGCCATCGATCGTCACTGCCAAAAAGGGTTGCCCATGGTGGACCGTCTATGGCGATGACACCTTGAATCAACTTGAAGAAAAGCTGACCAAAGGTAATCCAAGTATTCAAACCTATTATGCACGGTTTCAAGAGGCACGCGCACTGGCGCAAGCGGCCCGATCCCAGTTATATCCAACCCTATTAGGTCTAACTGGAGAATCACGCCAACAAAACTCCGCAAACATTGCCAACGTCTATCCAACAACGGTTTTTCTTTATAATACCGTCACACTTCAAGGTCTATTATCCTACGAAGTTGACGTCTGGGGCGAAATCCGCAACACGGTTGCTGCGAGTACCCATGCAGCACGTGCTAGTGAGTTTGATTTGGCTGGTATGGATTTAAGTTTACATGCTGAGCTTGCGAATACCTACTTTGAGCTTCGCGGTTATAATGAAATTCAAGTCGCTTTGGATCGGGTTGTCAAAGCCTATGAACATGCTTTATTTCTTGTTCATCAACTGCATATCGGTGGTGCCGTGTCGGCTTTAGAGGAAGATCAAGCAATTAATCAAGTTGAAAATGCCAAAACAGCAGCAACCAATATCCGCTTACAACGAGCAGAACTGGAGCATGCGATTGCGGTTTTGGTGGGTGAAATCCCGGCTAATTTTCACTTGCCCGCAATGACAGCGCCTATCAAATTTGTACCTGTTTCGCCCGATTTACCATCGCTTTTACTAGAACGTCGTCCAGATGTTGCCGCGGCTTCACAACGTGTTCAAGCAGCAAATGCTGCGATAGGTATTGCCCGTGCTGCTTTTTTCCCGGTTTTTAATTTAAGCGCCTTGGCCGGTTATCAAACAAAGAATATATCATCACTTTTTTCAAATCCGAGTTTAATTTGGGCATTGGGACCGCCTTCTGGCATGGTGCTGATTCCGCCGGAAGTGAATCAAATTATATTCGATGGCTATTATTTACAAGCAAATTTAAAAAGGGCAAAGGCCAATTATTATGAAACAGTTAATCAATATCGACAAAAAGTGTTAACAGCATTTCAAGAGGTTGAAGATGGACTGATTGCTACCCGTCGGTTAGATCAGGAAATGCAAACGCAAACCAAAGCAACAACAGCGGCTTACAAAGCGCTCTATCAAGTAAAACAACGAATGAATGATGGAATGGATACTTATTTGGGGGTTGTGAATGTAGAAAATGAAGCATTGCAATCGACCGTGTCTTTAATTTATTTGCGGACAGCCCGTCAATTGGCTAGTGTTGGGTTAATCAGAGCATTGGGTGGCGGCTATGATATAGATCAGGCAATGAAGCAGCGAATTTGAAAGCTGAATTGTCAGCAGACCCCCAAGTCGAGTAGCCGTGATCCGTATTCCTATTTAACCATTTGCGGACACGGGTACAATTTGGCAATGCCAATCAAGGCCACCTGGGAAACTGTCATGCTGTTTTTGTCGCTTTGCTGGCTGTTGATATCATGGTATGTTTGTTGAATCAGCTCATTCAGCATCACCCCATTAAGCCGGGTATTGCCTGGCAGACAGAATAGAGGGGTGCCTTGACGAGAGGCCGTGTCATTTGCTAGCATCAGGCTTTCTCCAATACTTTCACTGGTTAGCACCAACACATTTCTTGCGGAGCGGGCCCATGCTTGCGATTCTGCGTCGGCTTTCATTTCCATGCGTGGAATATTGTCGACAATGTTCATGTAGTGATCAATGGTGTCAGCGCACGCTGCGGATGTGAATAGAAAAAACAGGGTCACCAAGCGAAACATGTCATTATACTCCTATAGTGCATGTGGTGTAATCCAATTGAACTTAAATGCCAAAAATAAGAAAATAAATAAACCGAAAGAGAGGGAAATGCGCCAAGTGAGTGCTTTCACAGTGCGTTTGGATTTTCCTTTGTCTTGTACTAAGAAAAACAAACCACTCGCGAGCGAGCCGATGATAATCAACATGACAACCAGGATAATGATTTTGATGAACATTTGTTATACTCTGTTTTTGGCCTTGACCCAACAAAGAGCTTGGTCGAAACGGAGGTCAAGGTTCTGTTTTTTGAAAAATTTGACCGCATGACGTCGGCTGCTTTGGACTAGTCCTGTTCACAGTATATCACCTATAGGTCAGTTTATGATAAGTTTAACTCGTTTTAATCTTTGTTTCACGCCTTCTTTGCGGATGTTTATATTAACTTTCTTCGCCATGATTTTATTTATTCGTTTAGGGCTGTGGCAATTAGATCGGGCCCATGAGAAAAAACAACTACTTGATGCATCAGAACAGCAAATGAAGCAATCTCCCATTTCTTGGAAAACAGCAGCTCCATTGCCTAAACCCTATCAATTGCTGCGATTGACGGGTTGTTTTTTACCAACCAATTTTTTTTTGGATAATCAACATTATCGTCATGAATTTGGTTATGATGTAATTTCACCTTTGCTATTAGCAGATGGTTCTGTGGTATTGGTTGATCGAGGATGGGTTCACGGGGATCTATCTCGTCATCAGTTACCGACCATTACAGTGCCAAGCGAAGATTTGCCCATCATGGGCAGCGTGTATTATCCTTCTTCCAAACAATTTGTTTTAGGCCAGCCTTTTGAAAAGAGGGGACCAGATCGTTTCATTATTGAATCATTGGATACCAAGATGGTTCAGCAAATTTTGCATAAATCAGTCTATCCGTTTATCATTCGCCTAAATAAATCACAAACTAACGGCTATATTCGCGAATGGTCAATTGTCTCTATGCCACCAGCTCGCCATTATGGTTATGCGGTCCAGTGGTTTGCCATTGCATTGGTGATTTTTATTTTGTTTATTGCACTCAATTTAAAGAAGAAAATATGATGTCTATCCGTCGATCAGTTGCTATCTTGCTCATTCTGGGGGCTGTATTTATTGCGCCAGGATTATGTGCTTATGTATTTTTTCAACATCCTGATTGGTTGGGGGCGGCAACCAATCGTGGTTTGTTACTCACTCCCCCAAAACGTTTACAACACCTGGATCCATCGGGTCATCATCAGAAGTGGCGATTGATTTTATGGAGTCCTGAAGCATGTGATAACAACTGCATGGAGGCAATGGATCGATTGGCACGGATTCGTTTGGCGCTTGGGAGGAAATTATACAATATGAATGTATGCCTATTACTTGGTTCTTCCAGAGCGCAATTTTCAGCGGCCGATGTAAAAATATTGCATGAAAAAGACAGTCATGTGCTAACATTGCCAGCTTATGATCATGCTGATCACGCAATCTTAGGAAGTAAACCGGCTATTTACATCGTAAATCCTGCGAATTATGTCATTCTGAAGTTTAAGATTGGTAGTGAATCAGATGATATTTTTCATGATATTAAACAATTGGTACAAGATAAATGAAATTGCTTCGCAGCCTGTCTGTCGTTGCGCTATTGCTCGCTTTTTTTGTCGTGATGCTAGGCGCATTTACCCGTTTGACTGATGCTGGTTTGGGCTGTCCAGATTGGCCTGGTTGTTATGGTCAATTGGTGTTGTCAGGCCATCATCAGGATCTTATCAAAGCGCAACAGATGTATCCTCATTCGCCCATTGAGACACGCAAAGCGTGGACTGAAATGGCGCACCGTTATGCAGCGGGAACTTTGGCCTCGCTTATTATCATCATTTTTTTTGTTGCACTTCGTCTCTATTGGCAAAGAAAACTTGTCTCATGTTTAGTACCCTGTCTTTTATTGGGGTTGGTTTTTTTTCAGGCCGCATTGGGAATGTGGACTGTAACCCTGAAGTTATTGCCCATCGTGGTCATGGGGCATTTGTTGGGTGGCATGCTTATTTTTAGCTTGCTTTGTTATCTTTGTTCGCAGCTAATGCTCGGCTCTCACCCAGCTTTGGTTCGGCAGCCGATTTTGCAGGCACTGATTCCACTTGGTTTGTTGATTGTTTTTTGTCAAATCGCATTGGGTGGTTGGGTGAGTGCAAATTATGCTGGGATTGCATGTATTGGTTTTCCTACCTGTAATGGGCAATGGCTGCCACATTTAGTTTATGGGAAAGGGTTTCACCTGTTTTCGACCATTGGTGCAAATTATCAAGGCGGTTTGTTAGATAATGATAGTCGGGTGACGATTCAAATGATCCATAGAATGGGGGCGTTGGTCACTGCACTTTATGGCTTTGCTTTGTCTGTATATATGTTGTTGAAAATCGAGGTTATTGCCTTGCGGCGCGTGGCTTGGCTTATCATGTTGCTGATAGTTGTTCAATGGTGTCTTGGAATCGCCAATGTTGTGTATTTATTGCCGCTTTGGGTGGCGGTGGCTCATAATGGTGTTGCTGCCTTATTATTGGGTTCCTGGACCACGCTACTGTACTTCATCAAAGGAGCTTGGCATGCTCGAAGCACTTAAACATGCTTATCCAATCTGCCGGGACTATGTTGAGTTATGCAAACCCCGCGTTGTCGCGTTAATGCTATTGACAGTTCTGGTAGGGATGTATCTTGCCGTTCCGGGTGCGGTGCCTGTGTCCATTATGGCAACTAGCTTGTTGGGTATTGCCTTGTGTGCTGGCAGTGCGGCGGCGGTGAATCATTTGGTTGATCGACACATTGACAGGCTGATGGCTCGAACGAAAAAAAGACCCCTTGCCAAAGGTCGTGTTGCCGTGGGCCATGCTATCTGGTTTGCTTTGATGCTTGGCGTCAGTGGAATTTTTTTGTTGGCTTATTTTGTCAATATCCTCACCGCGCTTTTGACCTTTATAACCGTGATTGGTTATGCCGGTATTTACACTGGCTATTTAAAACGAGCAACACCTCAAAATATTGTGATCGGTGGTTTGGCTGGTGCCGCTCCTCCTTTATTGGGATGGACTGCGGTGACCAACCACCTTGATCCGCAAGCATTATTACTGGTCTTAATCATTTATACTTGGACACCCCCTCATTTTTGGGCATTGGCCATTTATCGACTTGAAGACTATCAACAGGCTGATATTCCGATGTTACCGGTGACCCATGGTGTTGCTTATACCAAACTGAGTATTTTGCTCTATACTATTTTACTAATCGTTGTGAGTATCTTGCCAGTTGCAGTTGGGATGAGTGGATGGATTTATTTTACTGGATCTTTTATCTTAGGGATGCGTTTTTTATACTGGGCTATTCTTTTGTATCGAAGTGAGAAGGCCGTCGTTGCAATGCGAACTTTTCGTTTTTCAATTACCTATCTCATGTTGTTATTTGTCCTATTACTGGTTGATCATTATTGGAGATAACGTGTCACGTTCTCAAAAAGGTATTGTCTGGACAGTTGCCGGTTTACTCGGTGTCGTGGCATGTATCGCGGGTTTTTATATTGGGTCGCATGTTTATCTCAAGCAACACGTTAACCAGGGTATTGTGCATGGAACCCAACTAGACAAGCCGCGTCAAGTTGCCGCGTTTGCTTTAGAAGGAATCGACAACAAGCCATTTACCAACCAAAGTCTATCAGGTCATTGGACGATGATGTTCTTTGGATTTACCCATTGTGGTTACTTATGTCCGACGACAATGGCAGAGTTGGCTAAAATGTATCGACTATTGGAAGAACAAAAGACGAGTCAACTGCCGCAGGTGGTGATGATTTCACTGGATCCCTTCCGAGATGATCTGGTGCGTTTGGGGAACTATGTCAAAGCATTTGACCCGCATTTTTATGGGGCAAGAGGTGATACGTCAGCGATTACTGCCATGACCCGTGATCTCGGTATTGCCTATACAAAAGTGATTCGAAATAATCAAGATAATACCCAGCAAGACGATATCGATCACAGTGGCGCTATCATGGTGTTTAACCCAGAAGGACATTTAATGGCATTCTTTACCCCCCCACATACGGCAGAAGACATGGCCAGTGACTACTTATTATTGATTAACCAAGGAAACCTCTCCTAATGAAAATTGCGATATTAGCAACGAACCCAGATTTATATTCACATCAGAGATTAGTGCAGGCAGGGGTTGATGCGGGGCACTTGGTTAGTATCATTAATCCATTGAACTGCTATATGAATGTTGCCGTTTCGAGTCCAACAGTTCATTACCGAGGTGGGGAGCCGTTGGAGCATTTTGATGCGGTGATTCCAAGAATTGGGGCGTCTAATACGTTTTATGGAACCGCTGTTTTGCGGCATTTAGAAGCAATGGGGATGTACGCTCTCAACGAGTCTTTGGCGATTGCCCGTTCACGAGATAAATTTCGCTCGTTGCAGTTACTGGCGCGAAAAGGGATCCCCATGCCGTTAACAGGATTTGCTCAATCTCCTGACAATACCGAAGATTTAATTCGCATGGTCGGGGGCGCACCCTTGGTCATTAAACTCTTAGAGGGGACCCAAGGTAAAGGCGTAATTTTGGCTGATAGTCATCAATCAGCTGTGAGTATTATCAATGCGTTTAAAGAAATGAGTGCCAATATTTTGGTTCAAGAATTTATTCAAGAATCACGCGGGACGGATATTCGTTGTTTGGTGGTCGGTGATAAAGTGGTTGCTGCAATTAAGCGTCAGGCGAAGGAAGGGGAGTTTAGAGCCAATGTTCATCAAGGTGGACAGGCCATGAAAGTACAATTATCATCCGAAGAACGTCGGATTGCAGTTGCTTCGGCCAAAGCGATGGGTTTAAAGGTTGCGGGTGTTGATATCGTCCGCTCAAATCATGGTCCCCTGGTATTAGAGATTAATTCATCACCAGGATTAGAGGGGGTTGAAAAAGCGACCCATGTTAATATTGCCGGCAAGATTATTCAATATATTGAAACACATGCCAAGCCAACCAGTCGAAACAAGCGATTTCAAGGTTAGGATAACGAATGAATGCATATCTAGATAAAATCGCGAGTTTAACTCCATTTGCGAAGCAGATCATCTGTGATCATGCTACAGAGCACCCGCATTCAGGGGCTTATACCAAGGCGCTGACTCAGGGAACTTATTTGTGTAGACGGTGTGGACTGGCCATGTTTCGCGCGCATAGCCAATTCAATGCCAGCTGTGGTTGGCCTAGTTTTGATGACGAGATGAGCGACGCGGTTAAGCAATCACCTGATCCAGATGGAATGCGGGTTGAAATTCAATGTAACCGCTGCGATGCGCATTTGGGGCATGTTTTTACCGGCGAGCAGTATACTGCAAAAAATCAGCGCTATTGTGTGAACGCCGCTTCGTTGGATTATGTTGAAGATGATCACGTGTTGGATACTGAGGAAGCAATTTTGGCGGGCGGCTGTTTTTGGGGCGTTGATCATTATTTGCGAGAAGCACCGGGGGTGCTGATGGTTGAAGCGGGTTATACCGGCGGTGAAAGACAAGCGCCTTCTTATGAAGATGTTTGTCAAGGCGGTACTGGCCATGTTGAGGCGGTCAGGGTGGTGTTTGATAAAGCAAAAACCAATTTTTACTCGGTTGTAAAACGTTTCTTTGAAATCCATGATCCAACCCAGCACAACCGGCAAGGGCCTGATATCGGTTCGCAATATCAAAGCGTGGCTTTTTACTATAACCAAGCACAGCATGATGAAATCACACGCTTGATTCAGCAATTGGATGCCAATGGTTATTCTGTGGCAACATTAGTCAGAGAGGTCAGTACTTTTTGGCCGGCTGAAGCGTATCATCAAAATTATTACGCCAAACACCAACAGGTCCCATATTGCCATCGACCCGTCAATCGCTTTTGATACCAAGCCGATTAATGCTGACTGGTGTCTTCGCCCAGTAACCAACTTGCACTGACTTCTAACTCCGTCGCCAATCGTTGCAGCAAGGCTTCGTCTGGAACAGTGTACCCATTTAAAATGGCTTGGGCTTGAAATTTCGGTGTTTTAAAAACCTTAGCAAAGGTCTCAACACGCTCATCCAAACGCTCTGGCATGCCGATGGCATTCAGTTCATGATTCAAACGTTCTGAAAAAACTCGATTCGTCACCTTCGTCTCCCTAAGCAATGTACCTGTGTGTGTTTTATAGCATATTTAAGGCACATTGCAAGTATTATCGGCATACTGGGCTCTTGGGGTGTTTTTTTTTAGACGATGAATTGTCAACAGTAAAACTCCCCAGGTACGTATCCTGAACGTAGTGAAGGATCTCCAATTGACTTGGTTTGAGCCAAATTCGGGAGATTCTTCACTGCGTTCAGGATGACATGGAGTAAATTTGATTTAATTAAAATTAAAATTATCTACAGCCTGGGGAGTTACGTCAACAATCCTATCTTGGTGAATGACAACCTACCTCAAAATTGTACATTTTTTAATTCGTGTACTATATTCATTCTTAAGTGATACAGTTCAGGAGATGATAGATGACTATTTTATACATTACAAACCCCAAAAAGCAAAGAGCACCAAATAGTTTTTATCGTGTGGATATTCTATATGCTAGTGGTCAAAATTTTAATAAAAATGTCACTTACTTAGATGCGTGGCTTGCTGACAGAAAAATTGCCAAGAGATTTTGGTTATGGAAAGATAATAAGATGTCAGTTACCTTTGAAAGTTCACAAAACAACATAATTAACTCTCAATATTTTGTCGTTAGAGAACTGGGTCGCACACGCTCACTTAGTGGAGTAACAAAAGTAACGGCTTTGTTATTTAAACCTGGTAATGTCCCATCAGGAGTCGGTGAAGTCGATACAACAGGATATTGCAGTCTAATCAACACTGGGCAGATTCAAAAGTCAGAAGATAGCTTATTGAACAATGAACTTTGTAATAAACTTAAAGAACTTGAGAAGGCAACATACACAACTTCTCCCTCATTTGTGACTGGTGAAGCACCAGATAAAGATTATTCTATCCGACTACGGCGTATACAGGGATTGCTACAAACACAAGAATTTACCCGAACAAGTTGGCGCGGCATGGTGGCTGCGCCAATTGGCCGGATGTTTGAACGGTCTTGGCTAGGAAGAACGAGAGGTTGGGAATCAACTTGGAAACTACCGGCTACGGCGCAAAAGGTTAATGCAATTATTGAAGATTTTTTGGAAAAAGCGCGGTTGGATAATGAACGTGTGTTAACCGAGAACGATTTTAATAAGATAAAGCAAAAAATTGAAACTGAAATTAGCAAGAGTACTAAGTATGATAAATATATAAAAGCGGATGAAAGCCAAAACTCTGCAGATAAAAAAAAGGATACTGTTTCTGAGCCACCGGATAAGTCTTCAAAACATCACCGAAATGATATTGTAAGAGGCCAAGTAGATGGGGATATAGCGCCAGTTTATCATGAAATTTTATCCATCCTCCAGTCAAAGGATGTTGGGTATGAGGAAAATGCTATTCCTACTGCTGCTGTTATGACAAAATAATAACCACATAAATAAACCGACTCACGCAAAATATGCAGTGTCTTAGGTTCTTGAGTGTGACCTCGTTTCTGATCTCGAGTGTCATCATTGGCTTGGCAACGGTACTTATTTTTTAATGTATAAAAATAAAAAATAATACAAAAGAAACAGGCAAGCAAGCATCTTTGAAAACACGCGTACAGCATGGCGCATGTTGAGTTACTGTGCGAATGCTGGGGGCGGGGAATTCTGGTCTAAGCCGGGGTTTCTTCGGCCACCGCGTTTACCACTGCAACATTAATTGCATGCAAGCCCCGCTCTCCGCGTTGCAAATCAAATGACACCGTTTGCCCAGCGATCAATGTTTTATATCCGGTTCCGTTCACGGCTGAGAAATGCACAAAAATATCCTCACCGCCACCTTCTTGAGTGATAAATCCCCAACCTTTGGTATTATTGAACCATTTCACTTCACCTATAGCCATTTTTTCTCCCTTGATGATGACTGACATTCCCTACTAACACCATAACCGAAGATCGGTTTGATCCTCAATAGTTATTTAAAAAAAATCTTTGTACACGACAAAAATGATACTGTCTTTCCCGCGAAGGCGGGAATCTATTTTTTGTGTGGCATAATGCAGCTATCAGCATAGATCCCCGCCTGCGCGGGGACGACAAATTTCTAGCCTTTTATTTTTTGTCGTGTACAAAGAAAAAAAATCCTTAGTACACGACAAAAATGGAGTTGTCTTTCCCGCGCAGGCGGGAATCTATTGTGAATTTGGTATGAGGCCAATAGCAGCATGGATCCCCGCCTGCGCGGGGACGACAAACCATGAACATTTAATTTTTTGTCGTGTAC
>DAIDKT010000077.1 GCA_027449905.1 Legionellales bacterium | reverse complement strand
AGCCGTCGGGATGAAGAGGATCAAGAACGCAGATACTATCAGGGCCCGAGTGAACGTATTTCACTTAACCAGAGGCCGAATACATGACTGCATCTCAACCTTTATTTTGTTTAAATGTTAATACAATCCTTGACAACCAGGACGGGGTCCATACATGACGTGGGGAGTTACGTTTTCTGTAGATAGGCGTAAAAGTTACTTGGTGCGATAAATAATCATGACAACTAAACTGATAGAAGCGTTTCTAACGCCAGAACTGATATGTTCTAATATAAAAACGAGCCTTCATTTTTATACCAAAATATTGGGATTTAATATTCAATATCAGCGTGAAGAAGAAGGGTTTGCGATGCTAGAGCGTCAAGGCTCTCATATTATGCTTGATGAAATAAAGGACTCTAGTGGAAAGTACCGTTCATGGATCACAGCGCCATTAGAAGCTCCTTTTGGTCGAGGCATCAATTTACAAATTAAAACAACGAATGTGGACACGCTTTATCATCATGCTACAGCAATGGGCGCGTCTATTTTTTTACCCATTGAAAAAAAATGGTATCGAGCAAATAATCTTGAAATAGGGCTTCGACAATTTATTGTCTTGGATCCAGATGGTTATATGCTTCGTTTTGCTGAGTCATTAGACGCACACTCTTTTGTTTGATGAGCGCAATGGGGTTAATCGATACTTTTTCTTCCAAAGCTAAGTAGTTATAAAAGCTGCTCAGCACTGCAAAAATCTCCCGGATTGCTTCCCCCTCGTTCGGTGCGCCATTTATAATTTTTTTAATCGTTCTAACAACACCTCAGCTGAAATTTCACCGACTAAATTGAATTGGGTTAACAAACGTCCTTGCCCATCATAAAAAAGAAAAGTAGGTGGCGCGATGATTTTGAAATAGCTCAGTAAATCGTGTGACTCTTGATTATTTTCAGTTATATCAATTTGTATCAGTTGAACTCGTTGGAGCTCATTTAATACGGCCTTATTTTGTAAGGTTGTTTGTGCCAGTATTTTGCAAGAAACACACCAGTCGGCGTAAAAGTCAACCAGAACCGGGCGGTTATCTTGTTTTGCTTGCGCGAGTGCTTGTTTTGCAGCATTGATGGTTTTGACGACAACGACAGGGGATGCGGGTTGGGGACGAGTTTGATGCGCTTCCAGTGGTTTCAAGGGATTGGTATGACCTGCGCTGGTACCGTAAAGAATAAATACACCGTAGCACAATAGGATAATTCCCAAACCTTGTTTCAATGGGTTGGTTTTTTGCGAGTTAAATGGGTTTAATGCGACACCGCTAAAAATACACAACAGAGCCCATAATGCCATGGTCAAAGCAGCAGGAATTAAGCGCGATATCAGATAAATCGCAATGCCCAAAAGTAAAACGCCAAAACATGTTTTGACAGCATTCATCCAAACACCTGCTTTTGGTAATAACTTTCCAGCTGAGGCACCTACCAGTAACAAAGGTGTGCCCATTCCCAATCCCAAAAAAAACAATGACAACAAACCCAACAGCATATCACCGGTTTGTGCGATGTAAGTCAGGGCGCCAATCAAAGGGGCTGTCACACAAGGTGACAGAATTAATGTAGACATACACCCCATAATCGCGGCGCTTAGGTAATGACCATTCGATTGACCACGGGTAATTTTGGCCAAACCAGCTTGCCAGGATTGAGGTAGACGCAATTCATATAGACCAAACATTGACAACGCCAACAACACAAAAACCAGGCTGAATGATACAATGGCCCAAGGTGATTGCATCACCACTTGTAGATTGCTGCCTAAAGAAGCAATCACCGCGCCAATCACACCATAGGTGATTGACATACTCAATACATAACTCAGGGATAAAAAAAATGCCTTTCGAGTCGATATATCGTGGCCATGTCCGACAATGATGCTGGATAAAACAGGGACCATCGGTAAAACACATGGAGTAAAAGCCAGTAGTAAACCAAAGCCAAAAAAACTAATCATAATCCATATACTGCTGCTAGAAGAAAACAGCAGATTAAAGTCGGTTTGCGCAGCTTGATTCGCATTTTGGGCTAGATGCACCAATTCGGTTGTTGGATTGTTAGAAGCAATCCGGTCTTCTTGTGGCTCTACACTCACATTCACTAATTCGCGTTGCGGGTTGAATGACAGTTTGATCTGTTTGACATCAGGTGGATAACAAAACCCATCATCTGAGCAGCCCTGGAAATGTGATTCAATCAAATTTTCCCCGCTGTTTTCATTCAAAACCGGAACGGTCAATGTCAATTGATTTCGATAAACCAAAAATTGCTGGCCCTGGCGATTTACTTTCAATTGAGGTTCGGGATACTGGATGTCGCCGAGATGAAATTTGCTATCTTGCTCGCTGATTACTGCGATGCTGTTTTTATACAAAAAATAGCCAGGTTTGATATGCCACTGAATCGTCAGTGTGTTTGGGTCAATTCGTTTGGTTGCAAATGAAAATGCTTCATCAGCAGGTAATGGATTGGCTGAGGATAGAGAGCAGAATAGTAAAAGACAAGTGCAAAAGAGGCGTTTAAGCATATAATTGACCATCAAAATATCATGATGATTCAATTTTATTGTACATAGGTTCGCATGTAAATAAAAAACTTTGCTTGCCCCCTTGAAAGATATTGACAAGCCCCCATATTAACAAACTGAGTAGAAAGCTAATCATTAAATCAGGAGAGAATGAACATGAGTATTAAAATTCACCCATTACACGATCGTGTCGTTGTGCGCCGTTTGGAAGATGAACGTACTACAGCTGGTGGTATCGTGATTCCCGATAGTGCTGCTGAAAAACCAATGCGTGGTGAAGTTGTTGCTATTGGTGCTGGTAAAGTACTAGACAATGGTGATGTACGTGCATTGGCTGTAAAAGTTGGTGATGTGATTTTGTTTGGCAAATACAGCGGAACTGAAATTAAATATAACGGACAAGAATTGGTTGTGATGCGTGAAGACGATATCATGGCTATCATTGAGAAATAATTTTTTGTCAATTTGAACGGAGAAATAAATAATGGCTAAAGAACTACGTTTTGGCGATGATGCTCGTCAACAAATGTTAGCTGGTGTAAATGCACTAGCCAATGCAGTACAAGTTACCATGGGTCCACGTGGCCGCAATGTTGTGCTTGAAAAATCTTATGGTGCACCAACGGTAACCAAAGATGGTGTGTCAGTTGCTAAAGAAATTGAATTTGAAGATCGTTTCAAAAACATGGGCGCCCAGATGGTTAAAGAAGTTGCGTCTAAAACATCAGATGCAGCGGGCGATGGTACAACCACCGCAACTGTATTAGCTCGTTCAATTCTGGTTGAAGGTCATAAAGCGGTTGCTGCCGGTATGAATCCAATGGATCTGAAACGTGGTATTGACAAAGCAGTGGTGGCTATCACGAAGCAATTACAATCAATGTCTAAACCATGTAAAGATGGAAAAGCAATTGCTCAAGTAGGAACAATTTCAGCCAACTCTGATGTTGCAATTGGAACAATTATTGCTGAAGCGATGGAAAAAGTGGGTAAAGAAGGGGTTATTACCGTTGAAGATGGTAATGGTCTTGAGAACGAATTGTCAGTGGTTGAAGGCATGCAGTTTGATCGTGGCTACATTTCTCCTTATTTCATCAACAATCAGCAAAATATGTCTGCTGAACTAGAACAGCCATTTATCCTGTTGGTTGATAAGAAAATTTCTAGTATTCGCGATATGTTACCGGTGCTGGAAGGCGTGGCAAAATCTGGTCGTCCTTTGTTGATCATTGCTGAAGATGTTGAAGGTGAAGCGTTGGCAACCTTGGTTGTTAATAACATGCGTGGCATTGTAAAAGTATGCGCAGTGAAAGCACCTGGTTTTGGTGATCGTCGTAAAGCCATGTTGCAGGATATTGCCATATTGACCAGTGCACAAGTTATTTCTGAAGAAATTGGCAAGAGCTTAGAAGCCGCTTCATTAGAAGATTTGGGTGCTGCTAAACGAGTGGTTATTACCAAAGAAAATACCACGATTATCGATGGCCATGGTAAAGCCCATGATATCAATGATCGCATCACACAAATTCGTGCGCAAATGGCAGAAACAACCTCTGACTATGATCGTGAAAAACTACAAGAACGTGTTGCTAAATTAGCAGGCGGCGTAGCGGTTATTAAAGTCGGTGGTGCAACTGAGTTTGAAGTAAAAGAAAAGAAAGCTCGTGTTGAAGATGCGCTGCATGCGACTCGTGCTGCTGTTGAAGAAGGCATCGTTGCTGGCGGTGGCGTTGCTCTAATTCGTGCACAAAAAGCATTAGACGGCTTGAAAGGCGACAACCATGATCAAACCATGGGTATTGATATTCTGCGTCGTGCGATCGAGTCACCTTTGCGTCAGATCGTTGCAAACGCAGGTTATGAAGCCTCTGTTATCGTTAACCACATTGCTGAAGCAAAAGGCAACTACGGATTTAACGCTGCAACCGGTGAGTATGGCGACATGGTTGAAATGGGTATTTTGGATCCGACCAAAGTAACCCGTACTGCATTACAAAACGCGGCATCTGTTGCGAGTTTGATGTTGACAACAGAATGCATGATCGCTGATTTGCCAAAGAAAGATGATGGTGCTGATGCTGCTGGTGGTGGTATGGGCGGCATGGGTGGAATGGGCGGCATGGGCGGCATGATGTAAGCCTCCTGGTTCCCCTTAAAAACCCGCCAGATGGCGGGTTTTTTTTAACCTACTTAATTCACTATTCAGAGGTTGATTATGGTGCTAAGAGAATGGCGAGTACTTACCCAACCTATTAGCATTCTGTGGACTAGACGCTGGATCAGGTACACCAACTAACCCAGTGATTTTAGCATAACAGGTTTGGAGTTCAGTATAAAAAAAATACTTTGGATCATTTTGAGAGACGTTCTCAAAAAGTAGACTTAGGTGCCCTGTGAAATGACTGATATTTGATCGAATATCCTCTCTCGTTTTGGGGTATCGGCTATCAGATTGGATATCCCCATCATGTGCATCAATTAAATAGTAGTGCAGATCTTCAATCAATGATTTGAGCTGAGAGGTAAATTCATTATCATCTTTATTTGAATTTTCAACTTGTTGTTTCAGTTGATAAAGATGATGACCAATTGAAAGCATTCGAATTTCGCTCACAAAATTTGTGACAAATAGACAAAGCCCTTCAGGAATGGCAAAAATGTAATTGAGCAAACCGAGATGATAAAAAAATTGATCCCATGAATTTTTTGCATGCTGCGGATTTTTGTTGTTGTATTCGCTATCAGCGGCTTGTATCTGATGAGCATAACTGATGCGAACTCGATTTAATAAATCATCGGTTTTGGATCGCCCCGTCCATGAAAAGGCATACTGCGGTTTTGAATTCATCGCTGATCTGACCTGTGTCCAATTTTTATAGGTTTGATTTTTGACAAATTGGATTAAAGCCTTAGTCAATTCAACTTTATGTTGTATGATTTTTTCATGGAGCTTGCCGCGAAGATTGGCTTTTCTATGCAGCGTTTGCAGATGTTTGTTTAATTCAGTTAGGAGTTTTTGATGATCTGAAGTTCTACTGACAGCGACACGTTTTCTGGGTATATTTTGAACTGATTTTGTGGGATTTTCTGGTATATTGTTAATGACCCTTTGGCTAGAATGACTTGAATTTGTGCTAGAAAATGAATTGACTTTGGACTTAATCGGCTGTATTGGTGCATCTTTACTGAATGTAGGTGATATTTCGAGTTGTTGTGGTGGAAAGAATTCTATATGTCTCCTGTTTCTAAAACAAGGTTGCTCAAGTATCCTCTCTTGAAGAAAGTTTATCTGAGTTTCATCTAAGTGAATCATATCGGGGCGAGTAGTTATATTTTTAATAATCGTTTTAAATACTTGATTGTGGGTCGTGGTTTTAGGAGATAATGTCAGAGATTCTTCCGTTAATTTTGAGAGCGCGACATTGACCCATTTCCCTTTAGTATCACGGTAACGTAATACCAGCTCATTCTTGTGAACGTAGATAAACAATATATTCTGGGTTTCGTCCCGGAAGTGCCACTTCATTATATCCTTTATGATATGCAAATCATATCCAGGAAAAAAACGTAGACCTTTTATGATTTGGCCAGCACTATCGATTTCTGGTTTGGTTAACGGCATCATAATCACCATATAGTTTGGTTGGTGTCTCGGCCCAACACCTGAATATCATCGACCAACGTTAAGGGGACGATGCCAAATTTATTTGATTTCAAAGCTGGGAGCGGCAACAGGACAAGGTTCTCCAACGATGTCAATGATTTTTTATAGTAGTTTTTAAGTTGATTTTTGATATTTTGAGAAGCAAGATTATCATTCGAAATAGACATGCTATTTAAGTGCTGTTCGAAATTCTCAATGATCAAATCAATTTCATCTCTGGTAATGTTTGTAACACCTAATTCTTTCATAGTTTCGTCAGTTGCATCAGATGCATAGTCAACGAGCGCTGAAATTAACCCTTTTAAGTTTTCTTTCTGTAAATCATTAAATGTTCCGTGATCCTGTATCGTTTCACTTAAACTGTTTAGATCCGCGCTAATTGACAGGATACGAATTGAATTGACTATGTTGGTAAAAAATGTGTAGAGCGACGCTGGTATTGAAAATATATAATTAAGTATTCCGACATGATAGAAAAATTGTTCCCATGAATTTTTTGCATGATTTGAATCATTTTGATCATAACGTTCATCAAAACTTTTAATTTGAGGTTGATAAATTAGTCGAATGGTATTCAAATAGGTATCGGTTTGTGACTGACCAGTCCAGGAAAATCCGTATCGGGGGTTTGTATGCATGACACTTCTAACATTTGACCATGTATTCTGACTTGGATTTTCAACAAAGTGAATTAAAGCCCGCGTTAAGGCGATTTTGTCGGCAAATATAATTGCATTGACTTTGCCTCGTACTTGCGTTGTTCGGCAAAGTTCGACTAGATGTTCATCGAGGACTTTTAATAATGGGTTGGTTGTCTGATCTATTCGTGGTTTATTATCATTCCGCGTGAGTTTACTTACATTATTTATGAGTGAGCTTGTCAAATCTATGCTCATATCCGTGTTGATTTTTTCGAAAAGGAAATCTATTTCTTGCTTATTTAATACCCTTTTTTCTGTAATCTTATTTATTATCTTGTCAAACCTGATGCTATCATCAAATTTATTACTTAGGCATTGTATCATTCCAGTTTTATTATATAGAGAAACAGCTTTGCCATTATACTTTGCTTTTAGTTCGGAAAGGCTGGGAGCATAAAGAATTATTTTGTGAGCTTGTATAGCTGTATCCACATTCAAACGTTTATCATGATCCTTAGTAAAACCAGGTACCACTTCCAAATGATACCCCGAGACAGCAGTCACCCCAATTACAGTACCATCACGATAAGCGACATCTAACTCGGATTCTCTCCAAAAAGTCATTGTTCCATATAGACTGAGCCCAAGTCTTGAGACACTGCTCTTTGGTAATTTTTGAGTTGCCAGTTCCATTAATTTATCTTTATTTGTTGAGCTACTCATAAAAGTCTCGATTAAAACAATATGTTTATATTATATACTGATGGATTGGTGATGTAAATAAGAAGAATATTTATGTTCGATGTGACAAACTTGCCATGGATAAAAAATTGATGACCTGATGTTTTAGGGGCGTTCCCTCGTAATTCCCCAGGCACGTTATGCTGAAACCCAGGGAAGGATCTGCTGATAATTTAGAGCTGTTTTACCTCGACCAGGATATGGTTGATGGATAATTTAGACATATTTTTCCAAAACCTGGGGCTGGGTTTTCTTTAGAATAATGATTAGCTATCGCTTCCAGTGCCAGTGGAGCTATCATCACTTTTGGTATCTGCTGAGCTATCATCACTTTTCATGTCAGCTGAACCATCATCACTTTTGGTGGCGGCAGATCCGTCACTTCCTTTACAGCCTTTACAACCTGAGCAACCAGTTGTTGTTGTTGGATCACTTGAATCAGCATATGAAACAGGAACGATCGTAGCTGCTGATAGCGCAACCAGGAGTGCTGCAACCGCCAATGTTGTTTTTTTCATGGTCTTTCCTTGTTTAGTTTAAGAATTCAATCTAACGTCAGCGTTATAAGGATTTGTTGTCGTGTTGGCAGTTTCGCCAATTGTCAACAGACCTTAGTGAAACGTTTTACTAGTATATACATATTTTTTCTGATACAACAACGGGTTCATTCTATCCTTTAGATAATTTTTTTTGAAAGTGATAGGTATTTAATGAGGACCGCTTATACTACTTTCACTCACCCTCAAGTTTAATTTAGGATAGCCTGATGATCGACTTACATTGTCATAGTTATTATTCAGATGGATTGTTGAGTCCTGAGGCGTTGGTGACCAACGCAAAAAAAAATGATGTCCGCATTTTAGCCTTAACTGATCACGACACCGTCGCTGGGTTGTTAGCATTGCAAACAACTAATCTATCACCTGATATTCTGATTCGGAATGGTATAGAATGGAGTACCCAGTGGAAAAAATATGACATTCACGTGATTGGGCTTGGGATTGCTTTGGATGATAAAAACTTGCATCAATTGATTCAAATGCAAAAAGATAAGCGCATTCTCAGGGCGAAGTTGATTGGCACCATCTTAGCGAGTTGTGGGGTTCAAGATGCCTATCAAAAAGCGTGTGAACTGGCGGGACATGAGCGAGTCGGGCGTGCTCATTTTGCTAGGGTGCTGATCCAAGAATCAATCGTCCCAGATATAAAAACTGCGTTCAAGCGTTTTTTAGGTACGCGTCAAAAAGCATATGTACCTTCGTCATGGATGAGCCTCAAAGAAGCGGTTGAATCGATTGTTGGTGCGGGTGGCCAGGCCGTGATTGCCCATCCTTTGAAATATAAACTCACACGAACTAAATTGCATGAGTTAGTTAAAGAATTTAAAATGTTGGGCGGGGTTGGGATGGAAGTTGTATCTGGCGAGATGACTATTGCAGCCATCGAGGAGTTGGCTTCGATTTGTGTTCGTTTTGATATGCTCGCTTCAACTGGTTCAGATTATCATGGCGACGGAATTTCTCGGGTTGCGCTAGGTCGCCAGCGGGCTTTGCCCGCAAGTTGCACGCCAATTTGGCAAACATGGGGAGATTAAATGGGTCAAATTTTTGCATTACATCCTGATAATCCTCAGTCTCGGCTCCTTCGTCAGGCAGCGACAATTGTCGAAGAGGGTGGCTTGATTGTTTATCCGACTGATTCAGGATACGCTTTGGGTTGTCGTTTAGGTAATAAATCAGCGTTAGATCGGATCAGGCATTTGCGCCAATTGGGTAAAGAACATAACATGACGCTGGTTTGTCGAGATTTATCTGAATTAAGCACCTATGCGCGCGTCACCAATCCTATTTTTCGGTTATTGAAGGCATTTACGCCCGGTTCTTATACTTTTATCCTGCAAGCGACCAGCCAAGTGCCCCGATTGATGTTACACCCAAAACGCAAGACACTGGGATTGCGAGTACCTGATCACGTGATTAGTTTGGCCTTACTGGAATGTTTAGACGCGCCTTTAATGAGCTGCACTTTAATTTTGCCAAATGCGGTGGCGCCATTAAGTGAACCAGAATCGACCCAGGATTTATTAGGTAACCAAGTCGATTTGATCATCAACGCGGGTCATTGTAACCCTGAACCGACAACCGTGGTTGATTTGACTGGACAGTATCCGGTTATTATTCGAGAAGGAAAAGGTGACCCAGCACCATTTAAGGTATAAGAGAGGTTTTAGATGTCAGTTTTTAGCCACAATAAACGGGTTGTATCCGGCATGCGTGCCACTGGCCGCCTACATTTGGGCCATTACCATGGTGTACTTAAAAATTGGATAGCGTTGCAGCACCAATATGATTGTTTGTTTTTTGTTGCAGATTGGCACGGATTAACCACTCATTACGAGAATCCTCGTGATCTTGAGCGGGTGATTTGGGAAATGGTCGTTGATTGGTTGGCTTGTGGTGTGAATCCGGGTTTATCACAGCTATTTATTCAATCATGGGTACCGGAACATGCTGAATTGCATCTTTTATTATCAATGATTACACCGTTAGGCTGGCTTGAACGAGTACCGACTTACAAAGATCAACAAGACAAATTACGTGAGAAAGATTTATCCACCTATGGATTTTTAGGGTATCCTCTATTGCAAAGTGCGGATGTACTTATCTATAAGGCTGATTTTGTCCCGGTCGGCGAAGATCAAATCTCACATGTTGAACTGATCCGTGAAGTCGCGCGTCGGTTTAATTTTCTCTATGGGCGTGAACCCAATTTTGAAGCACTGGCTCTAGATGCAATAAAAAAAATGGGTAAAAAAAATGCCAAATTATATGACCAATTTCGTAAAGAATTCCAACAAGAGGGTTGCCATGAGTCACTAACAACCGCGAAAGCGTTAATTGAGTCACAGCATAATTTGTCGATTGGAGATAAAGAACGACTCATGGGCTTCTTGGAAGGTTCTGGCAAAATAATTTTGCCAGAACCTCAGGTTATGTTGACTGAGCAGTCCAAAATGCCAGGACTTGATGGGCAAAAGATGTCAAAATCTTATCACAACACCATTAGTTTACGGGAAGAGCCAGATCAAATTGAAAAGAAAATTAGAACGATGCCGACTGATCCCGCTCGTGTGAAACGCACGGATCCGGGTGACCCAGGGAAATGTCCTGTGTGGCAATTTCATCAAGTATATTCTCCTACTGAGGTTAAAAATTGGGTTGTCAATGGTTGTAAAACCGCCGGAATTGGGTGTTTGGAGTGTAAGCAGCCAGTGATTGATGCCATAAAAAAGGAACTGGAGCCGATTCAAGCAACCATTCGCGATTATGATGATGATTTAGGTTCAGTGAAACGCATTGTTGCCGATGGAAGTGAGCGTGCCCGCGAAGCTGCTTTGAATACATTGGTTGATGTTCGTGAAGCGATGGGGATCGATTATTAGTGAACTACAGGAATTACCAATCGAGGCTCATTATCCTAAAGATTTGTTCATTCCGCCGGATGCTTTAGAAATATTATTAGAGTCTTTTTCCGGACCATTAGACTTGTTGCTATATCTCATTCGTCGCGATCAGATTGATATCATGGATATTCCGATTGTCAGCATCACGGAACAATACTTACAATATATCGAATTGATGGAAGAGCAGCGAATGGAGTTAGCAGTTGACTATCTGGTGATGGCGGCGATGCTTGCTGAAATTAAATCACGCTTACTGTTACCGGTGATGACAACAGAAAACCACTCTGATGAAGAAGATCCGCGAATGGAGTTAATTAAACGCTTACAGGTGTATGAACAGTTTAAACAAGCCGCCATGCTTATCGAGCAGTTACCCAGGCGTGATCGAGACATATTTCGCGCACAGGTTCCTGTCATCAATCTACCAGATATGCCGATTTTGACCGAAGTCACTCTCCACGACTTGGTTCAAGGATATAGGCGCATCAGTGAGCGGCAAACTCAGGTGATCCGTCATCAAATTCATCGCGAAATCACATCGGTACAAGAGCGAATGGTTTACGTGGTACAGCGTCTACAAGAAGAAAATGTCATCGAATTTCACGACATATTACAAGCAGAAGAGGGGAGGCTGGGCATTGTCGTATCATTTTTGGCAATTCTTGAGCTCGCAAAACAAGCCATGTTGATTATTTTGCAAGCCGATGTGTTTATGCCAATCTATTTGCAACATGGATCATCATGCAAATAGATCAAATCAAACAAATTATCGAGGCTCTTTTACTATCAAGCCAAGAACCATTAAGCATCGAAACGATGTTGTCGGTATTTGCAGAATGGGAGGGATTGACCTCAGCACACATTCAAACGGCATTGGATCAATTAGATAAAGATTCAATATCGCGAGGAATCGAGTTAAAATGGGTGGCTGGCGGTTATTGCTTTCAATCTAAACAACAATTTTCTCCCTGGATTGCTAGATTATTTCATGAGAAACCTGCCAGATATTCAAATGCATTATTTGAAATTTTAGCGATTATTGCGTATAAACAGCCGGTAACCAGGGCTGAAATTGAGCATATTCGCGGCGTGACTGTGAGTGCTTCCATTTTAAAAACCTTACTTGACCGTGAATGGATTCAAGTAGCTGGTTTTCGAGAGGTGCCGGGAAAACCGGCGGTTTATACGACGACGAAAGCATTTCTTGATTATTTTAACTTGGGCAGTCTCAACGACTTGCCTATATTGGATGCGGTGGATCATGAGTAGTGAGCGAATACAAAAACTATTAAGCCAAGCAGGGCTTGGATCAAGACGTGAAATGGAGCGCTGGATTGCGGAAGGATTGGTCCAAGTCAATGGCAAAACAGCCAAACTAGGTGATTCAGCAACACCTGAGGATAAAATTAGTGTTAAAGGTCATCCAATTGCCAACCCATTAGCAACAAGCATTAAAACACGAATTTTGTTATACCATAAGCCAGTTGGGGAAATATCAAGTCGGCATGATCCCAAACATACCAAAACAGTTTTTGATAATTTACCTTATTTAAAACAAGGTCGCTGGATTCAAGTGGGTCGCTTGGATATTAATACCTCTGGTTTATTAATTTTTACGAACCAAGGGGAATTAGCCAATCGCATGATGCATCCGAAATTTGAAATGGAACGTGAATATGCAGTCCGGGTATATGGTCAAGTCAAACCTGAAGCGATAACAAATTTGTTAGCGGGGGTTCCTTTAGAAGAGGGGATCGCCAAATTCAAAAAAGTAGAATATCGCGGCGGTGAGGGTGTGAATACTTGGTATCACGTGGTGTTGACTGAAGGTCGCAATCGTGAAGTACGGCGGTTATGGAATTCGCAAGGAGTTGAGGTTAGCCGTCTAATTCGAGTTCGGTATGGCCATATTCATATGCCACGCTCGTTGGCTCGTGGAGAATATATTGAATTAGCACCCAAAGAGGTGGACGTATTGGTTGGGAAGTTATCATGAGAAGAAGACGTCAATCTCTGCCAACCGATGAGGTGCTGGCAACCATTGAGAAATTAAGCCATGATGGCCGTGGGATTGCTCGAATCAACGGTAAAATCACGTTTATTGAAGGCGCTCTGGCGAATGAAACCGTGTTATTTACCTACACGAGACAAAAACGTGATTTTGATGAGGGGCGATTGGTGACGGTTGTGAATCCCTCTAGCGAACGCGTTCAACCGATGTGCCCACATTATGCTTTATGCGGTGGCTGCTCATTGCAACATGTAGACAGTGAGGCCCAACTTCATGAAAAGCAATATCAATTACAGGATATGTTTCAGCGTATTGGCCATTGTGAGCCTGAAGTTTTATTGTCGCCGATGTTTGGGAATCCGTGGCATTACCGTAATAAGGCGCGTCTCAGTGTTCGGTATGTCGAGAAAAAATCTGCGACTTTAATTGGTTTTCGAGAAAGACACAATCCTCGTTATATTACCGATATTCAAACTTGTTCGGTATTAAATAAGCGTGTGGCAGATGAAATCCCCAATCTTAGGCGATTGGTCGATAGTGTGGATGATCCCCATTCGTTAGCACAAATTGAAGTGGCCGCAGGTGATCAAGATGTGGCTCTTATCTTGCGTCACATGAGTCCGTTGAGTCCAGCGGATCTAGAAAAAATCAAATTGTTTGCTGAAAAAGCTCAGTTTTTGATTTATTTACAACCAGGCGGGGTTGACAGTGTGCATCTGTTTCATGGTCGAAGTGGTGAAGCAGAATCCGAGTTTTTGACCTACCAATTACCTGAATTTAATTTAACTTATCATTTTCATCCCACTGATTTTACCCAGGTCAATGCTACCATCAACCAAATGATGGTTCAACGTGCACTCACGTTATTGGATATAGACAGTCAAGATGTCATTTTGGATTTATTTTGCGGTTTGGGAAATTTCTCTTTGCCGTTGGCTCAGGTTTCCAACCATGTGATTGCAGTTGAAGGAAGTTCAGCCATGGTAGAGCGCGCGTACATGAACGCGCAGCGAAACCAACTTAGCAATTTAACGTTTTTATGTGCTAATTTAGAGGATGAGATGGCATTACAGCCGTTGTTAAACAAAAACGTGAATAAAGTGTTATTAGATCCGCCACGGGTTGGTGCACAAGCGGTTGTAAAACAAATGCAACAATTGAAACCAGAGCGTATCGTATATATTTCTTGCAATCCGATCACCTTGGCTCGAGATGCTGATATATTGGTGAACGAACAGGGTTATCGTTTCATTTCGGCTGGTGTGATGGACATGTTTCCTCATACCTCACATGTTGAATCAATTGCGTTGTTTGTAAGAGATTAAATAGATGGTAAAAGTAAAAGAAGGTTTGCCGTTATTTCCGGATGGGAGTATCGATGTTGAACAATGGTTGAAAACAATCGGTGGCAAAGGATATCTTCAGGATTTGGAGTTGCTTCGCAATGCCTGTAGTTTAAGCCAGTTAGCGGGGCATGATCATGCAACCGAGACAGGCGAATCTTGTATTCAGCAGGGTTTGGTTATGGCCGATGTTTTGGCTGATTTGGAAGTTGATCAAGAAACCCTGGCTGCGGCCATTATTTTTGTCAGTGTTCATTACGCCGAATTATCGATCGAGGATGTTAGTGAGCAGTTAGGGCCGTCTGTCGCGCGTTTGGTAGACGGAGTTGAAAAAATGAGTGCGATTTCTGCTATTTCAACTCACGACAAATATGCTCAGCACAAATACCAAATTGATAATATGCGAAAAATGCTACTGGCCATGGTTGACGATGTGCGAGTGGTGTTAATTAAATTGGCCGATAGATTATGCGTATTGCGGTCCAATGCACCTATCTCTGACAAAATGCGCACACAGATTGCCACCGAAGCGATGGAAATTTATGCCCCTTTGGCTAATCGACTGGGAATTGGTGCGATTAAATGGGAAATGGAGGATTTGGCTTTTCGTTATTTACTGCCGGATGATTATAAAGCCATCGCTGTTGAACTAAAAGCAAAGCGAGTTGATCGTGATCGTTATGTTCATTTGATCATTGATGAATTAAATCAGCAGATGAAAAAAATAGGTATTGAACATTGCTCTGTTTCAGGTCGTTCAAAACATATTCACAGTATTTATCGAAAGATGAAGCGTAAAAATGTCCCACTTCAGGAAATTTACGACGCAACGGCTGTTCGTATTTTGGTGGAAACCAAAGAGCAATGTTACGAGGCACTGAGTTTGATTCATTCGCTCTGGAAGCCTGTTATTAAGGAGTTTGATGATTATATCATCAAACCAAAATTGAACGGTTATCAATCGTTACATACAGCGGTTGTTGGACCAGAAGAGCGAGTATTTGAAGTCCAAATCCGTACATTTAAAATGCATGAGTTAGCTGAAATGGGTGTAGCTGCTCATTGGAAATATAAAGAGGGCGTCAGGCCTCATAAAGCCGGATATGAACGTAAAATCGAATGGTTACGTGAAGTATTGGCTTGGCATCGAGATATATCAAAGCAAAAAGGCATCCTCGCTCATGTTGATAGTGAATTTCTGGAAGATCGGGTTTATGTGTTTACCCCGGATGGCGATATCCGTGATCTTCCATCGGGTGTCACCGCCCTTGATTTCGCTTATCACCTTCATACTCAATTGGGACATCGTTGTCGCGGAGCGAAAGTCAATGGTAATATAGTGCCGCTGACTTACGCACTGCAAACAGGCGATAAAGTAGAAATTCTAACCTCAAAAGAAGCCAAACCCTCTCGTGATTGGATTAACCCACACTTACATTATTTAAAAACCTCACGGGCAAAAGCAAAAGTTTTACACTGGTTTAAATTACAAGACTACGACAAAAATTGCGCGGATGGGCGTGAAATAGTCGATAAAGAATTAAAGAGCCTTGGTATCAAAATCGATCGCGTGAATGAGGTATTGCCCAAGTTTCATTATAAAAATTTAAATGATCTGTACGCGAGCCTGGGACGCGGTGATGTGAAGCTTTCTCAAATTATCAGTCGTGTTGCGCCTATCGACAAATTTGATATTCAAAAAGTGATCAAGCCACTTAAAAAAGCGGAAAAAGCAAGACATGATTTAACCATCGAAGGAGTGGGTAATTTATTAACGCACATGGCTCGTTGCTGCCAACCTTTACCGGGCGATGAAGTCATTGGTTACATGACGATTGGTCGCGGTGTTTCTGTTCATCGCAGTGATTGTCAGCACATTATCAGTGCAACATCAAAACAGAAAGAGCGTTTGTTAGAAGTTCATTGGGTCACGACAACCCGCGATCTTTACCTGATTAATGTGCTGATAAAGGCATTTGATCGATCTGGATTGTTGCGAGACATCACTGCGTTATTGGCTAGCGAAAGAGCCCATGTGTTTTCACTCCAAACTGAAACGAATCAACATGAAAACAGGACGGAAATTAAACTAACGATGGAAATTGATGGGCTTGCTAGTTTATCACGATTGCTGCATCAGTTAGGTCAGATTCCCAATGTATTGGAAGCAAGGAGAGTTTTAACCTAAAAAAGATGCCTAATGTAACCTAAAACCACCACGCGATGTTCACTCAATAAGACATTGAACGTTCGACATGCAGCCCCTACATTCATGCACTCAATGCCGATTCGGTTTTGAGATAGGTAGCTACGGACTGCCGGCGACAGATAGCGGCTTGGTTCAGAATGCCCAACTAAGATAATTTCAGGTTGATAAGTCAAAAGGGTTTGAATGCTTTCTGTTGTTAATTCGGTGATTGAATGAACAGGCCAGTCCGTTTGAATGACAGATTCAGTTAGGATTAGGCTGTTATCATAGGTGATTTGTTGAATGGTAATGTCTGATTCAGAATAAGATTGAATTGCGTGTAAACCAGATGATTCTAATTGAATTTCCATAACGTTTCAGATAGCCTTGGCTGATGAATAATAAAGTATACCAAAAATGGATATCGTAATCGATTCTTGTGTGAGTCAAGTGCCTGAAGGGAGTAAGCCGATACCTAACCAGTTTAATTTTTACTCTAATATATTAACTTGTTTAGGTTATCCCCTTCATCAATTGCCCGTTGCAGATTTATTGAAACAAGTACATCATTTACAAGGCCAATGGTGCGTTGTATCGCCGATTCATTGGCAGGCGACGCATATCGATGCCATGATACTAGCGGCTGAAGACGATTTACAGTTAACCGGAGAAACTGGGCGAGCATTTTTTGATGTGTTTGCAGAATTTGTTGCGCCAGAAAAAATAAATTCATTTTACCATGATCCGACAACTTGGCTTATTCAAGTGGATAACCATCCGCCCATTCATGCCAGACCTGTTGGCTCGATATTGCATCAATCGTTGCGTTCTGAAATTGAGAAATTGGATGCCACCTTATTTTGGCAGCGATTTTTGACCGAAATCCAAATGTTTTTAAGCCAACATCCACTGAATCAATTGCAATCAAAATCAAATCGATTGACCATCAATGGGGTTTGGATTTGGGGCAATCAGGGCTTATTGACCAAGCCTGGTAAGCGACGCGTTGTGATGGATGATGTAACCATCCCCTCGTTTTTATCAACAAATGGTTGTGTCTATTCCTCAACGCAACGTTATTCACGCGATGCCTTGCTGATTTTTGACGGACAAATCGATCTCACTGCGGTTGAAAGAATATATCAACATCGAACCACTAACTGGTTCTGGAATAACCAAGCTTATCGATTAAAACCAAAATCATGGCTTAAACGGTTCGCGGAGAATATCCATGCTCATTAAACAACGAATACGATCAGAGCCATTACCCGCTCTTTCGCATCTTCACCCAGTTTTGCAGCGTATTTATGCTGCTCGTGATATCACAGATCCGTCTCAACTTGACATGGGTCTTCAAGCATTATTGCCATTTTATGATTTAATTGACATTGATAAAGCCTGCGTTCGACTTGAACAGGCACTTCGCCAGCAACAGCGAATTTTGATTGTTGGTGATTTTGATACAGATGGCGCCACCTCGACAGCTGTTGCTGTCGCTGGTTTAAAAAGTTTCGGTGCATTACATGTAGATTTTTTGGTTCCGAATCGTTTTGAATTTGGTTATGGGTTAACGCCAGGGATAATTGGGGTTGCCAAACAATTTCAGCCTAATTTAATTATCACGGTAGATAATGGGATCGCCAGTTTAGATGGCGTTGACGCCGCCAATCATGCGAATATTGATGTCATTATCACCGATCACCATTTACCAGCGGAGTCGTTACCCAAGGCCTGTGCCATTGTTAACCCGAATCAACACGATGATCCTTTTATAAGCAAATCAATTGCCGGTGTTGGTGTTATTTTTTATCTGTTGCTTGCATTCAGACGGCATTTGGTTGATGTGAAATGGTTTGAATCACAACATATTCCCACGCCCAATATGAGCCAGTTTTTGGATCTGGTTGCCTTGGGGACCGTGGCTGATGTGGTGGCTTTGGATCATAATAATCGAATTTTAGTTAATCAAGGATTAGCCCGGATCCGGAAAGGATTAACACGCCCGGGAATCGAGGCGCTATTAGAGGTTGCTGGGAAACGCATCGAATTGATCCGGGAAATTGATCTAGGCTTTGCCGTTGCACCGCGTTTAAATGCGGCGGGGCGATTAGATGACATGTCTTTGGGCATCACGTGCTTACTCAGCACCGAGCGTTCAGAAGCGCAGTTATTGGCGATGCAATTGAATGAGTTAAACCATGAACGCAGAAAAATAGAAGCAGATATGAAAGATCAAGCAATGCAGGCTTTAAATGATCTGATCCTGAATCAACCTGGAACTGCCTCATTGCCGGTGGCGTTGTGTCTAGCAGACAAATCTTGGCATCAAGGTGTAATCGGTATTTTGGCCGGCCGATTAAAAGATCGTTATCATCGTCCTGTGATTGCCTTTTCTGTTGTCAATGATCAGGAAATGAAAGGATCTGCGCGCTCAATCCCTGATGTAAATATTCGAGATATCTTGGCTTCGATAGATAAAGACTATCCGAAACTGATCACAAAATTTGGTGGTCACGCAATGGCTGCTGGTTTAAGTTTGCATCCAGATCATTTTGACGTGTTCCAACAAGCTTTTGTGAGCGAAGTGAGCAAGCAAGTTGATGTATCCCAATTTGATGGAGTGCGTTATAGTGATGGGTCTCTAACCCCGTCTGAATGTACACTTGAACTGGCTCGAATGATTCAAGAAGCAGGGCCATGGGGGCAACAGTTTCCGGAACCGCTGTTTGATAATATGTTTGAGATCCTGGATCAGCGGATCGTTGGTCAACATCATTTGAAATTAACGCTTGCTTTTAATCAAAGTAGCGACCCCATCGATGCCATTGCATTCAATGTCGATTTAAAATCATGGCCCAATCATCGTGCCCGCATGATTCATGCTTTATACAAGTTAGATATCAACAACTATCAAGGCAGGAGTCGTTTGCAATTGATTATCGAAGAGATGGAGACGGCTGACATTCACGCTTTATCAGATGCAATGGTGATTTGACGTGGGTTATTCGAAAGCAAAACAGCACATCAGCCACTTTCACTGCAATTCAATTTCTTTTTTTCGGATGACTGTTTTGGCATTGATCGATGTTTCGAGCAAGATCTATGCTGGGCCAAGGCCCAATCGAGTCAGACCAAGTAGGCTGGACCTTGGCCCAGCACTTTTGGATGGAACGGCGGCAGTCAAGGTCATTTTTTTTGTGCTTTTTGGATTTTATGCAATCACTAGTTCAGCAAATAGTCATCATCCGGAAAATTTTTTAAAATCGATAGCTGGTTCTAAAGCCGAGGGGCAGCAAATTGTTCAACACTATTGCATCACCTGTCACGCCGAAAATCCATTGATTCCATTGGGGGCGCCCAGAATAGGCCATGAGACTGATTGGAAACCCCGATTGCGACAAGGCTTGAAGCGGTTATTGAAACACACCGAAGAAGGAATTCGAGCCATGCCCGCCCGCGGTGGTTGTTTTGAATGCACCGATCAACAACTGCTGATGGCCATTGAGGCTTTACTGGGGGACAACAAACCTCAAGAGAAAAAACATCCTTGATTGCCGTTCAGACCAAAAATGTTAGGCCAAGGCCAAAAAAATAATCAACTATTTTAGAGTCGAAGCCTTAGTACACGACAAAAATGGAGTTGTCTTTCCCGCGCAGGCGGGAATCTATTGTGAATTTGGTATGAGGCCAATAGCAGCATGGATCCCCGCCTGCGCGGGGACGACAAACCATGAACATTTAATTTTTTGTCGTGTAC
>DAIDKT010000076.1 GCA_027449905.1 Legionellales bacterium | reverse complement strand
GATCCCAAAGATGATTTGAGTTCTAGAGCCGCTATTACAAATGCTGCTGAAGTCGTTTCAACAGATCCCAAAGATGATTTGATTTCTAGTGCCGCTATTACAAATGCTGCTGAAGTCGTTTCAACAGATCCCAAAGATGATTTGATTTCTAGTGCCGCTATTACAAGTACTCCTGCAAATGAGCAGAACTATGCAAAGATAGTTTTTAGCTTTATAGGTAATGCCACAGCGCGGCTTTCCAACTTTATTACTACTAAGACGAATAGTGACGCTATTCCAAGTACTGTTGTTGTTGAAAAAGAAGTGGTTTCAACAGATCCCAAAGATGATTTGAGTTCTAGTGCCGCTATTACAAATGCTGCTGAAGTGGTTTCAACAGATCCCAAAGATGATTTGAGTTCTAGTGCCGCTATTACAAATACTGCTGAAGTGGTTTCAACAGATCCCAAAGATGATTTGAGTTCTAGAGCCGCTATTACAAATACTGCTGAAGTGGTTTCAACAGATCCCAAAGATGATTTGAGTTCTAGTGCCGCTATTACAATTACTCCTGTTGGCGAGCCAGAGAACCATATCTCTCAAACGACTAAAATCCAACTTGAGACTATTGCTAACAAATTAAATGAAATTAAAGAAGCTATCTCTACTGATCCAAAAAATAAAAATACCGCTATATTTCAAAATTATGTGGTTAGTTATAATAGAGACTTAGGTGTTATCTTTAACTCAGAAAGCCAACCTGTAACGCCGGAAAGATTGCAAAACTTCGTAAAAAAACAGAAAGATGATTTTGCGGCATTGAAGGATTCATGTGCTAAGGAGCCATTTTTGGAAGCGACTTACCACCAGATCATGCAAATTTTCCAAGATATTTATGATGGTCTGCAACGATTGATGGGGGTGTCATCTGCCCCAGCCTACCGAGGTTCTTTTTTCAATAAGTATCAAACCCCATCTGTTAGGGTATTGGCAGATCAAGAAACATCATACTTCGAAGAGATTGGTAAATTACCAACAGCTTGTTTGGGATCTTAATTCAGCTACCTAAATCCACGGAAAAGTGTTCCCGTGGATTTAGGGACTTTTTTAATTTGCTCAAATCAGATTAAGCTGCAGGCGCGTAGCCCATTAAAAAAGGCCAAAGTCCAGTATAATAAGATCCGTTAAAATCTGGATTGTCAACACAGACTCTAGTCTAACCTCTTTCATCTATTTTCTAATGGGTGTCATCCCGAAGAATTTAGGGACACTGAATCCTTCTTAAACGGGATGTTCATCAATCTCTAAACCGACTTCGTGCATTGGGATCCCGACCAGTCCATTGACCAAGGAAGGGTTGATCGATTGAAATATCACCGCCTGATTAATCCAATCACTGATGAGGTGATTCTCTTGCGTGCCCACCGCAATAGCTGCTGAAAGGGAATAAGCGCCTTGTGGTAAAATTGGCATTAAAAAACGAAACTGGGCGGAAAAGCTTTGATCTTTTTTAACTGATCGTGGGTGACAGGACGTTGTTAATGTCGTGCTATCGCCAAACAACGATTGTCCTAGTCGATCTCGGACCAGAAATCCTATATTCACTTGGTTTAAATCCTGTTTGGCAATGGCTTTGATAGTCAGGGTGACTTCTTCACCACCTAAGGTCCAAGAAAAAGGGGTTTCGTCACGATCTGTTAATACAACCGATACAATCTTTGCAGCGCCATCCCCCCATCGAGGTGCATGTTCATCAAAATCAAAAATTTGAATGTCATTTCGCAAGTTTGATTGATTAATAAAATCTTGACGAATATCTCGCCTCCATCCCGCGGGGGTGGTTTGGGGGGGCGGTAGGTTGGTATCTTCTTGGACACCAACCACATTTTGCTGCTTGCTGTATAAATTGGCAAAATACGCATCGACCACTTCGTGGCTATTCCCCTGTAAGCGGATCATGCCATTGTCTAGCCAAATCGAGCGACTGCAAATTCCGCGCACCGCAGCAATGTCATGCGATACCAGTAACAGGGTGGTACCTTGTTCTTGAAATTGACGGATCCGGGCAAAACTTTTGTGTTGAAAATAAGCATCACCAACGGACAAGGCCTCGTCTACAATTAAAATATCCGGTCGTTTGGCAGTTGCGACAGCAAAGGCCAGGCGCACACTCATGCCGCTCGAATAAACCCGGAGCGGCTCATCCACATAATCTTCCAGTTCAGCAAAGCGAATAATATCCGGTAAGCGTGCTTTTAATTCGGCGGTTGTTAACCCGAGTAATTGTCCGGCTAAAAAAACATTCTGCCGACCAGTAAAATCTAAATGAAAGCCTATCCCCAATTCAAGTATGGCCGCCACGGTTCCTGTGATTTCAATCGACCCCACGGTCGGTTTACTGATCCCGGTGATAAGTTTTAATAAAGTACTTTTTCCGGCCCCATTGACCCCCAAAATACCAATGGCCTCTCCTGCCTGTGCTTCAAAATTAATATCCTGTAGAATCCATTTCAGGCTATGGTGCGATGTGCGCAAGGGTGTAAGCCATTCCCTGAGCCTGGCCCAGCGGCTTGTGTAGTGTTTATAAGCTTTACCGACTTGTTGAATTCGTATTCTGCTCATTATAATTCATCAACCATTTCTTCGCCGCGCGCGCGCATCAAATGCAACGTTAGCAAGCAGCAGAACACAGCCAACCCCATGGTTGGTAACATATCAAACCAATTTGGCCAACTTTGCTCAACAAAGATAGCATGGTATGCCTTCACCAGCGCGTACATTGGATTTAATTTGAGTAAAGCATGGACCCAGGTTGGTAAGATGGTTTCCGAGTAGACAATCGGCGTTAACCAAAACCATATTTGTAAAAACAAGCTGAAAAACTGACCGACGTCACGAAAAAAAACATTGAGTATACCCAAAAACAAGCCAAATCCCATGGTAAATGCAATTTGAACAAACACGACCAGTGGCAAAGCCAAATAAGCCCAGCCTGGAAAATGACCGGTTAGCGCCAAAAATAAAGTAAACAAAGTCAACATAATAATAAAATTTAACCCAGAACTTAAAATGACGATCACAGGTAAACAGATCCGTGGGAAATGGAGTTTTTTAATGAGGCTTGCGTTGTGAACAAAGACATCAATGCAACGATTCAAGCTTTCAGAAAAGAAAAACCAGGCGATGATCCCAGCGCATAGATAAATGCCATAAGCAAACGTGCTGTCAACTCCAGGTAACCTTGCTTTCATCACTTGGGAAAAAATCACCATGTAAATAAAAATCATCGATAATGGATTAATGATGGACCAGGCGACACCCAAGAGCGAATTGCGATATTTTAATTGAAACTCGCGCTTAACGCTTGCCAGAATAAATCCGCGATAACCCCAGAGTACACTCATCTTTTTCTCAACATATCGGGACAGATTTTCTTTTAGGGCTACGCCTAAGACAAGCAACCAAACCCCTAGCATGATCCCAAAATCCCAAATTACGAAGCATTTCATTTTCCTTGCTCACTTGAATGAGCAATGCTTCAGTATCCTGACACCGCATACGAATATCCAACCAATCAACGCCGTGTTCAGTTGAAAACTGCTTGATGGCCGTTTCAATTGATTTTGGAAAAAATAAAATACAATCATTCAGTACGCATAATTGATGATCATCACTCAATTCCAGCAATCGGCGCACTAACTTATCAAATGAAGGCCAGTTAGATGTTTCATGTGGTTTGGGTGGGGTGGATAGGAATAATCTGGCATCATCAATGATGATCATGCTATCGCTATTTAATTGTTTGATTGCATCCAGCTCAGCCAATAAAGGGCATTGAGACTGCTCTCCAGCAGTGGCATCGGCAACACACCAGTGGGCATCAAGCCAAAATACAACCGGGTGGTGTTGGATCTTTGATACAATCATGTTCAAGCCACTGGCTGAATCAGCGTGGATCAAGGAGATATTGGCATCTTCGCCGAAGTGTTTGTGTGCTTCATCATAGTAGTGTTTCGATAGCTCTATAGAATAGATATGGTTGAAAAATGGTTTTGCCGCTCGAATTGTGTCCCCTCGAAAAGTCCCTGTTTCGACAAATACGTCGAGATTTAAATGATGGCTCAGGTGTTCGAGAAATGTTGGATCAATTGAAAATGTGACAGCGCCCATCTTAGCCCCTATGTAAGTTGCACCTAAAGAATATTCCCAAGTTCGTCACCGAGTTTTATGGTCTGACCTGGATTAATATGCGCACACCATTTCATTGGTGAGTCATTTGCAAACAGTAAAATAACTGTCGAACCTAATTTGAAATACCCCATCTCCATCGCTTTTTTGTAGATGGTGGTGATATTATCGTTTTCAGAATAAACGTAACGCTTGATTTTACGCGAACGCCGCAGCTCCCCATGCCAAGTTGTTGCAATGCGGCCGACAATGGTTGCCCCCACGAGGATCATCGCCATGGGGCCGATTTTTGTTTGAAATAAGGCAACGACCCGCTCATTTCTGGCGAATAGGTGGGGGATCACGTTGACAGTGGCTGGTTGAACAGAAAATAACCTGCCAGGCACATAGATCATCTCTTGAAGAACCGCATCCATTGGCATGTGGATGCGATGATAATCTTTAGGAGACAAATACAAAGTAATAAACAAGCCACGACTAAATTGTGCACTCATTTGTTCATTGCCAGCAAGTAATTCATGAACAGAGTAATACCGGCCTTTGGCTTGGAGTAATTGCCCTTGGGTAATCTGACCCATCTCACTGATGGAGCCATCAACTGGCGAGACAATATCAGCCTGAGCTATTGGTCGACAGGAGGGTTTCAGTTGGCGAATAAAAAAATCATTAAAACAAGTATAATCTTCTATGTTTTCTCTCAGTGCCTCTTGCATGTTGACACCATATTTTAGAATAAATCGCCTAATTAACCGATTTTTAAGGCGAGGAATCTTTATATTTGCGACAAAGCCGGCGTATACAGTTAGCGCGTATTTGGGTATCAAGTATTGCTGTAATTTTTTGAATGGTTTGGTAAGCATGCCAACTAACTATCGGTTAACTAAAATAAACAATCACGAATCATACTGCGAAAAATAGTTTTTGGCGAGATGTTCTCATCAATTACCTTTGTACACGACAAAAATGATACTGTCTTTCCCGCGAAGGCGGGAATCTATTTTTTGTGTGGCATAATGCAGCTACCAGCATGGATCCCCGCCTGCGCGGGGACGACAAATTTCTAGCCTTTTATTTTTTGTCGTGTACAAAGATCAATTACACCTGGTTGTTCTATCAAATTCCAAGAATCTAGACTCTGCAGGCATAATTTGTAATACTTTGCCCATAAATTTTTAAATCTGATTTGTGGTGAATAGATACAAAAACGCAACTAAAAGGAATATATGCGATGCTGAAAAAATTATTTGAAAGCAACCGACTCGGCGATATTGATTTACCGAATCGGATTGTGATGGCCCCGATGACCCGTTCACGAGCCAACTCAGATGGTGTTCCCGGGGATTTGACTGCGCTTTACTATGTCCAACGCGCTTCCGCGGGGCTGATTATCAGTGAAGGAATTAATATTTCTCAAGACGCCGTTGGCAGTCCACTAACACCTGGGCTCTTTAATCAAGCTCAAGTGGCAGGGTGGAAACACGTGACTGATGCGGTACATGATGCCGGCGGGACTATTTTTGCTCAATTGTGGCATACAGGCAGGGTGGGTCATTCTCTGGTTCGCAGTGGTCAGCTGCCTGTTGCACCCTCTGCTATATCAATTAAGGGACAACAGCATTTTACTCAGGCATGCAAGATTACGAAGTACCTCGTGAGCTTACACTGGATGAAGTCCGTGGGACTATTGAGGATTATCGGTCGGCTGCAGAACGAGCACAACAAGCGGGTTTTGATGGTGTTGAACTCCACAGCGCATTTGGCTATTTACCTAATCAGTTTTTAGTCGACGGGGCAAATCAACGCAAGGATGAATATGGTGGCTCCATTGAAAACCGCTGTCGTTTTGTTTTGGAAACCATGGGCGCCCTTATTGATGTCTGGGGTAATAACCGGGTAGGAATTAAATTATCCCCCGTCATTCCGTTTAACAGCATGGTCGATTCAAATCCCGAAGCACTCTATATTCATTTGCTTCAAGCAATGAATCAATTATCTCCTGCCTATGTGCATTTGATGCACGCGCTATTTCCGATCGATAATTTCCCTAATTGGCCTAAAGATGTTCTGGGAACGTTCCGTCAGTATACCCAAAGTAAAGTCATCGCAAATGGTGGCTACAATGCTGAGAAGGCTGAGGCTGAGTTGGTTTCTGGTGGTGCCGATTTGATATCTTTTGGCAATTTATTTATCGCCAATCCCGATTTACCTGCAAGACTTAAATCAGGTGCACCCCTCATCGAAGCAGATCGTGCAACGATGTATGGCGGGGGCGCGCATGGCTACGTAGATTACCCTAGCCTGACCTAACCTGATAAGAACCCATACCCTGTGGGGGCCACACCCATCTGACGGTTGTGCTCCACGGGGTTTCTAGGTTGACTATGCACGCTATCCTTTGTGATCCGCTTTAATCCAAAAATCTGGTTTTGGATAATGTTGATATTCAAAGACAGTCAACATACCGGCGTTTAAGTGATATAAATTGTGGCAATGATTAACCCATAATCCAGGATTTATCGCATCAAATTGTATTTTTACTGTGGAAAAAGGCTGAACCAACACCGTGTCCCTCATGGCGCCCTTGATAGGTTTGCCATCGACTTCCGTGACCTGGAATATATGCCCATGAATATGCATCGGATGAGACATGGATGTTTTATTCTCATAAGTTATTTCCACTCGGTCACCAAAATTGATCTCATCGGGGGTAATATTTGGCCAACTTTGATTGTTTAAAGTCCAAATATATCCCCGCATTTTCCCACCCAACACATAATGAAGGCGTTTATCAATCTGTTTAACGGGTAACGAGGGTGATCCGGTTAATTTTGTTTCCAATCCATAATAATCAACTCGTTCTGTTTTATTATCAGTATTGCTTGCGATTTTTCGAGCCTCTGCCTGAGGTGTCTTGAGAATCAGGCCCGTTTGTTTATTTGTTCCTTCAGCCAGTGATTTAATTGGGTACGCGCCTTCGGTATTTGGGATATCTAAAATCAGATCAAGACGATTGCCGATACCAATTGGAAACACATGGCCTTTTACTGGATGTAATATATTTTGACCATCAACGGCTATCAAAGTGGCTGCAAGTTTACCTGTATCAATATTAAAATTAGTAGAAGAAGCGGCATTGATCACGCGAATGCGAACTTTTTTTCCTCGCTTGACCGCAATAACCTCAGGAGCCTGAAAAGTTTTCTTATTCGTTAAAAAAGCATCGTATTGAACATCATTCAAATCACCGTTTTTCATTGCATGATGCATCTTCATTTTAGCCTGTCTTAATTGGTCAAATATCGATTGTGGATTTTTGTAAGTAAAATCTTCTAAATACATCACAATTTCTTGCAAACCTTTATATTTATCCTCATCATCGTAAATAATCAGGGGTGCTGATAGTTGATTTTGTTCTTGGAATTTTTCATGGGAGTGCATCCAATAAGTACCGGATTGCAATAATCTAAAATGATAGTTTTTATTTTCACCTGGCGGGATCAACAGCTGGGTCACCCCTGGCACACCATCTTGATTGTTGGGAAGAATCAATCCATGCCAATGCATGGTGATGGGAACGGATGTCTTGTTGTCAACGGTCACATTAAACATCTCCCCTTTATGACCAAAGTATCCGTGAGTGTCCGTGCTCCCATCCGGGTGAGTAAATATGACTTGGAATTCTTTTGATTTGTCTCCTACGCCATCAACCTGAAAATCGGTCTCTTGAACCGTAATCATGGTTGGTTTTTCTTCCTTGTTTTCAGCGTAAATTGGATGGAATGCGCTCGCAAAAAAAAGGAAGGTGATAAAAAAAAGAGGGGTTATTCTGGTCATGTTTATCCTCAATAAAATATAGGGCATGTTGACAATTTATTTTTTGAAAACCGACGTCCCGCAACTTGTTCGCGGGATCCAGAGATCTTGCTCAATGCACGTCACTATTGCACAGAGATAGATCCAGCTCGATCCCGCGAACAAGTCGCGGGACGTCGAGATCTGAATTGTCAACACGCCCTAATCATTTGCCTATCCGGGTGATGTAGTCTACTCAGCTTAGCATATCAACTGCTTCACCGAAACCAAATCAGGTGTGACATCCTCATAGTGGTCGCGATGTAACGATGGTACTGATATAATCCTAAAAAACGCAGTTGAATGCCATTAGACCTCTTGCATAACTTGCGCCTTTTGCATGATTGCGGCGTTATAAACATTTCTGCGGTGCCCATTTACTTATGTAAACTTCGCTCCTCGAAATGTTTATGCCTTGCACTCAAACAAAATTCGCAGGTTATGCAAGAGGTCTATTGTAAGCCGCTGCAGCGCTAAAGTATTTGGAATGATACCCGTGACTCAAAATAAAAAACTCAATGTAAAAGCATCCGGCATGATAGCGTTGGCGGTGATGTGTAGTCGTTTATTGGGGTTGATTCGGGAAGTCCTTTTCAATGCTTTATTTGGTACATCTTCCATGGGAATTTTTATCATTGCTTTTCGGGCGCCCAATTTATTGCGAGATTTATTTGCAGAGGGCGCACTCTCCATTTCTTTTATTACCATTTTTTCAAAAAAAATTGAACAAGAAGGTGATGTGTCTGCATGGAAACTGGCGTCTAAGATGTTAACCTTGACCACCATTTTCATGAGCATGTTGTCACTGATGGGTGTCTTTTATGCCAAACCACTGGTTGCTATTTTAGCACCTGGGCTTTCTGTCCAAGCCGCCGCAGATACTGTTTTTTTAACCCAAATCATGTATCCGTTTATTTTATTGGTGTCTCTTGCTGCGCTGGTAATGGGCATGCTGAACGCCAAGAATATTTTTGGCATTCCCGCACTTGCTTCGAGTTTTTTTAATATAGGCTCTATTTTAGGCGGTGTTTTCTTTGGTTGGTTGCTTGATCCAGCGTTTGGCAAAAAAGCATTGATTGGATTGGCTATTGGTACATTGATTGGTGGGCTTTTTCAATTGATAATCCAGCTGCCATCCTTGCGATCAATCGGTTTTCGTTTCAAGCTCGATTTTAATTGGCGTGATGCGGGCATTCGTCAAATACTGATTCTAACTTGGCCGGCAGTGATTGCGGCCAGTGCAGTCCAAATTAATGTGTTGATTAATACAGGGTTTGCATCCTATCTAGGCCCCGATGCGGTAACCTGGCTGAATAGCGCATTTAGACTCATGCAGCTGCCGATCGGTCTCTTTGGGGTGGCCGTGGCGACCATTACTTTGCCGGTGATATCACGTATTGCTGTTGCAAAAGATTTTGGGGCATTTGGTTCGACTATCAATCACGCAATCCGTCTGGCAATCTTTTTAACCTTACCAGCCGCCGTGGGTTTATGGTTTTTTTCATACCCCATTATCAGTCTTATCTATCAACATGGAAAATTTGTGCAAATAGACGCCGCAAATACGGCGCTTGCCCTGCAATTTTATTCCTTGGGACTGGTAGCGTATGCCTGTGTTAAAGTTCTTTCACCCGCTTTTTATGCTGTTGATAAAAAATGGACGCCGATGTTGGTAAGTTTTGTGGCGATTGGTTTGAATATTATTTTGAATTACAGCTTTGTGTTTGTTTATAAGCTAGGTGCTCATGGGTTGGCTTTATCAACGTCTATTTCAGCTGCCTTTAACTTCGTTATATTATTTATAATGTTGGCTCGTCATTATGATCTTCACCTGTTACAGTTGCTCAGTGCATCTTGTCGATGTGCGATCGCAGCGATAGGCTTGGCTGCTTTTTGTTGGATTAGCCTCAGGTATTTTAATTTTTATTTGTTTAGTCCATTGATTTGGATTCGGGGGGCTGCCTTATTGGTCGCGATTGGATGTAGCGCGTTGATCTATTTGGTGCTCGCGCTGTTACTGCGAGTAGAGGTTGCCGCTGATGTTTGGAATGGTGTTCGAAAAAAAGTTAAATAATTGTTAACAAGCCCTACTCTAAATGGTTTTTTTTCTATATATTAACTGTGGTTCTCATTAATTCATGTGTAGTTGGTGAGAGGCAGTTTGGTAATTGGATACTATTGCAGGATAATTTTCAAGGAGAAATGATGAAATCTAAACAACTATTGATCGGTCTATTCAGTTCGCTGTTTTTGTTAGCTGGCTGCACGAACGATGATCTGTCCTTAAATGACCTATGGCCATTCGAAAGTCACAGTCTAACCACTGGTGTGACAAAAACAAATGCTGATATTTTGGGTGAAATTATTACAGTTGATAAGACTGAAATAGCAAGCGCTGAATATGCTCAAAAGAAAGCCCAGCATCCAAAAGTAAAAAGATTTGCGGCTTATTTACATCATGGACATAACAAAAATTTACATGAAGCATTAAAACTAAGCCGTACCACGGGTATTGCACCAACCCTAGATGCGACCGCTATCAAGATTCAAAACGGTGGTCAAACAGAAGTGGAACATCTGAAATCTCTTGATAAGAGCGAGTTTGATAAAGTTTATTTGACAGACTCTGTAAAAGGCCATGAAGATGGACTTAAATTAATAGATAAAGATATCGCTGCGTCTACTGATGCGAAGGTAACAAGCTTCTTAAAAGAAACTCGCAAGCTTGTGGCTGCGCATTTACACAAAGCAAAGAAGCTACTCAGTGAAATAAAGTAATCATTTCATCGATACGTCAATGGCACTAACTTAAGGAACAATAAGTACCTGTTCAGGGAGGCGTTAGCTGCGTCTCGAAGCCTTGGTGAGTAGGCTTCGAGACGGCATAAACACCTTCCAGAGAACAGCTTCCAATTTCCCTTCTCCCCATGCATGGGGAGAAGGTGCCCGAAGGGCGGATGAGGGGTTGCTGAAGCGAAATGGTTAAAAATAAATAGAAACGGTATTCGTATGCATCATTTTGTTGAGCTCATTTTAAACTGTGTTGCAGAGCTTACCCTGGAACCACATCACCAGATGTTGCTAGATTCGATGATCAATCGTTATCAGCTTGAGTTCCCAAATAACGACACGCCCTCAATGGCACGACCGTTCATACTAGACGAACAAGAAATAGAACATTTACTTGATGTTGCCGTCAAATATCGCCTTGAGTCGCTATTGACTGTTTTAGCCAGCATGGGAACCGTTGACATCCATGCAGATCAAACTATCAAATCAACACCTGATCGATGGTTGGGTCGAAGAGACCCTCGGATCGAGATGGCGCTGATAAACAAAGCACTTAAATTCCAACATCAACAAATCACGAAGCAAACGAATCCATCAAATTTAGGGTTTGTTGACAATTCATCTTTCGAAGACCTACCACCCGTTGCTTGTCCGTGGGATCCAGAGATCTTGCTCAACGCACAGCACTATGGTCCTGAAATAGATCGATATGGATCCCGCGAACAAGTCGTGGGACGTCGAGATCGGAATTGTCAACAGACCCTAGTCTATGGTTTAAGCGGTAATCCACCAACGCTCAATCATTTCTACTTTATTAAACATTTATTACAGGCAGATGGGGTTGTGGTCACTGTTGTTTTAAATGCGCAGTCACCCCTCAAATCATCAGAAAGTTATGTTGATGGTACGATTCGATTCAAGATGCTTGATACGATGATGCATGATCTGGAAGACGAGGAGCGATCCAGGTGTTGTCTTTCGCGATTGGAGATTGACAGAGCTGCGCCATCTCGCATGGTTGTGACCATGAGCGTGCTCAATTTGTTATCTCAAAACCAGGCGCAACCGACCTTGGTTCTCGGCATGGATGCGCTTGCTGAGTTTAAATATTGGTATCGATGGGAGGCGCTTGGGCAATTATGTCATCTTAAATTTTATCCAAGAGCCGATCAATCACTGAGTCATTTGGTATTAAAACAGGAACTAGCTTATCTTCAAGCACATGGTTTTCACCATTTGACCATTGTTTTTAAAACCGAAGCCGAGCGCCATGCATTTTGTGCGTTTTATCCCGAGTATCCGCCAGCAAACACAGCGGTTGAGTTTATTCCGAATATTTCAGGGGGATCTGCCACCACGATTCGCCAGTGGTATCGCGATCATGCGCTTCAGTTGCCAAGCAAGCTCCCACCCCACATCATAAAAAAACTAAATATCCATCCGGCGGTGCATACCATCATTGTGGAGAATGATTTGTATCGACGCTAGCATAGGTATATTTTAAAAAATAATCAGCGAAGCCATAAAGATTGCGAAAGAGATTGTAATCCACCATTTCTAAAATCACGATGTCACTGGTTTTAATATCAGCCAATAGTTTTTCAGGTTCAAATGGGTTGCCATCATCGGTTATATCGACATCACCATCTACTTCTCGTCTTTGGAAATAACTAGACATGACCAGTTGCTTGTAAATATTGGCTTTCTTCAATACAAACCGGACTTGGTCAGAAAAACTATCCCCAATTATAACCATCTTTGGATGCCAATTCATGGTGTTATTTTGTATTTTCTTGATCGTTGGGTAGGTTGTCAATTTTAACAAGCCCACCCCAGACCAGACATTCAGTAATGAATACCCATCAACATCAACGTCATTCATGGGTGGCGGTATGCGGGTTGCTATACCACAATCAAGACCCACCATTGTTGGAAATTGGGTTTGTGCCTGGTTTACTATCTCTTTTGCAATCAAACATGCAGCGTAATAATTCCAATGTAGTCCCGATACAGGGTGTGTTTCTATTTTTTTTGTGTGAGCAAGGTGGCGGAGCAGAGGACCTGAATCAATGACATGAACTCCTTTGGCCTTTAAAATCGCACCAAAGTTGGCGGCGCGCTTGAAAATATGTTTATCGCCACCTATCAAAAGCCGTTGGCCTAGACCTTGAGGGTATATATACGCTTTGCTGCTGGCAACCACCACCTCAAAGTAAATTCCTCGTGCCGCGAGTTTATTTTGCACGTCAAGTAATTGTTGTGCTTGTTTTTGATAGTTTTCTTCTAATTCTTGTTTATGCATCATGTCGTTGTTCAGGCTATCTATCGACAAGTTTGAATATAAGCCGTGTTGCTTGGTCACGGTCAACTTTAGGCGTGAGTTATCCATTTCGTGAAACAGTCTGAAATTCATTTCATTGAAGCTGCGGATGAGATAAGCCCGAAAGCCGATTTGGGCTGTGAATTTTTTTTCGAGCCACTCCTGCAGTGATTTATCAAAAAAACTGCGTATATAATTGGTTGGTTTTTTTGGAATTGGATCGGTATAACCATAGAGTGTGGCTTCAGGTGCAAGAGGTTTGATAGTCTGAATGGTTGGGGCGAGTAATAACACAATGAGCAAGGCTGGAAGTAAACAGTTGATTTTTTTGAGCGCATGTTTCATGGATTAAAACCTAAAATAGAGAAAAGGGGTATAATCAGAGCTCAGAATGGCAGCTGCGGATATCAGGAGTAAACAAACGGTCATCAAAAATTGTATACTGATAGTCCGCGCGCTATTCCTAGACATGCTGTTGATCCACATTGCTTTTATTTTTTTACCATAGCTGAGTGTGGATTTGGGTGGTGTTGCGATGGCAAAAAAGGACGCGACCATGAGTGCTGAGATTGCGTGATGATTGAAAATGATCCCGGATGGGAGTATTTGCGAAGCAAGGGGGTTTTCTATACCAAACATCACGCCAATGAAATAGACAGCATCATGGATAGTTGGTGATCGAAAGAATACCCAACCGACCATCACAATTAACAACGTGAGGATCCGGCGCAGGATGCTTGGTAATATCAGGCGTTTTATGAACACAACCGAGCTTGTCGCACGTTCTAGGCTTAAAAAGAAACCATAGTATGCACCCCAAATAATAAAATTCCAGCTGGCACCGTGCCACAGACCAGAAATTAAAAACACCATCCACAGATTGAGGTAGGTTTTAACGGCTGATCCTCGATTACCACCTAATGGAATATAAAGATACAACCGCATCCAATTAGACAGTGAGATATGCCAGCGCTGCCAAAATTCGGTGATACTTTGAGCGATATAAGGTCGATTGAAATTCTCCGGAAAATGAAAACCCATCATTCTTGCCAAGCCGATGGCCATGTCTGAGTAGCCAGAAAAATCGAAGTATATCTGTAAGCTGTAAGCCATGATCCCTCCCCAGGCAAACAGGGAAGACAGTTCTGTGGGGGCAAGATGAAATACTTTATCAGCTGTTATACCTAAGGTGTCGGCGATGAGAATTTTTTTAACCAAGCCAATACTAAATCGCAAAAAACCGCTTAAAAATTGATTGGCTGAATGGTCTCTTTCGTGAATTTGATGGCCAATGTCATGATAACGAATGATGGGACCGGCAATCAGCTGGGGAAAGAGAAAAATATACAACATACAATCAAAAAAATGGCGGGGCGGATGGGAGCGGCCTTGATAGCTATCAACTAAGTAACTAATTTTATGAAAGGTAATAAATGAAATGCCTAAAATCAATGGAAGGCTTGGTAAGGTTAAATTGGTATGAAACCAAGTATGTAGGATAGGAGAAACTGTTTGGCCAATAAATGTCAGATATTTTGATAGGACCAATATCAAAATATTCAGACTCAACCCGCCAAAAAGTATCATTTTTTTATGAGCAGGTTTGACGCTTGATGTCGGGCTGATCCACTGAGAAACTCGATAATCGATGTAAGTGCCTAAAAGAAGGATAAAAACAAAAATAGGCTCTACCCATGAAAAAAACAAGATACTGCCCAATAACGCAATTGCGTTTTTTGCGGGGGGTGGTATTTGGTACCAAATAATATATACTGAGAAATAAGGGGAGAAAAACAAATAAAAAAAGAGGGGATGTGAATAGCATAACGTGCAAATATCCTAAGTTTTATATTTATTCGCGTAATTGTCAACAGACCATAAAACACATCGGTTCTATTGAATTGTAAGAGTTATAGTAACCCCAGGTACGTCATCCTGAACGTAGTGAAGGATCTTTAATTGACTTGGTTTGAGCCAAATTCGGGAGATCCTTCACTGCGTTCAGGATGGAGTCAATTTTATTTAATTAAAATTATCCGCAGCCTTGGGAGATACGAATTATACCATATGAAATCTGAATATTTTTAGGTGGGATGGGTCATACGGCAATATAATTTGGTTAAGCAATGGTGGGGATGATCATGGTCGCAATGAGGAAAGCGGTTGCTCATTTTAAAAAGAAAATATCTGATCTGGCAGAGAATAAAATAACAGAACAGAATTACAACGGTTTAGGGGATGTGTTAGATCCGAGTACTGATAAAAATTTTGCTAAAAATTATGCACTTAAATTAATTGCCAGTCAAGCCGCGGAGGAAAGTCCACCAATCGCAAGTGATTATTCAAGAAAAGCATTACAATGTACATGGAATATAGCTGATATACTGTCGGATGTTTTTGACTACCTGCCACATGAATCGTTGATTGGACTAACCAGAGGTTTCACTGAAAATGGAAAAAATGGTTCCCTGAACCTCTATAACCTGATTGAAAGTATCAATTATTTGAGTCACTCTAGTTCTGTTGTGCCATATGTTGTTGATGAGACAACTTACCAAATTAATTGTATCTTTATTGATTTTATCAACGAGCTTACCTCATCTTTTAATGGCCGGTTTTTACTCAAAAGTTTGGCTGAGCTGTCAAAACGCTTCCTGGGCAAACCGATTCGTATCGAGAATGAAATTTTGACTACAGCCAAAAGGCAAAAAGACGAATATGAATTATTTAAAAATAAATTAGCAGCAGTTTCAGATTCATCCCTTGAAAATCCGGATCCCGCTGCTAAAACACTGAGCCAATATCTTAAAAAAGATACAACTGATCCGGTTTATCAACATTTCAAACATGAATTTCAAGAGATCATCACGTTAACGCCTGATGCAGTATCAGAGGATGGATTGACTGTTATAGATAACGATGAGCTTGACGAGGATACAAAATATTATGATCCCATGGATATTCCTGACGTAAACGAAACAATCTCAGAGCATTTTAAGCATCAATTTCAAGGGATGATGCCGTTAAAGCATGGTGCACAATCAATCGATGACGATGACGATGACGATGACGATGACGATGACGATGACGATGACGATGACGATGACAAATATTATGATGTGGGGGATGAGCCTTACTATACAGCAGAGCCTGTCGGTGTATTAGAACAGATAAAACATGACGTTTCTCAAGCAGCGGTTGCAACAATATTAATTCTAGTTGATCAGGGGATAGTAGAGAGAACAAACTCTGTGATGAGAGACTTGTCAGCTGTAATTGATGAGGTAGCTCATAACAATGCAGAAAAGATAGATCCAGAGGTTGTCCTTGAAAAAGCCAATACATTGCTCGACTCGTTGAAAGATATGCCTGCGAAAAGTTGTTATCAACGGATTAAAGATCTTTGGGGATATTTGGTCGAAAAAATAAGCGAACTATGTGCCTTTATGGCCCGATCATTTCAGTCGCCCAAATAGCGCGGTTGACAATTCATCTTTTGAAAGCCGACGTCCCACGGCCATACTTATGGGTAATGATATGCCTGCTAATGCTCGTAAATTCGCAAAGCATCCCTAAATTCCGGGACGACACTCATTGGAAAACGTATTTAGACGATGCGGCACTAGAAAGAATAGCCCGACGAGCGGCTCGGAGAAAAATGATGCTTTGTTAAGAGTTGGTCGTGAGCAACAGGAAGACGGGTTTCAGCAGCGTTATCAAATATAGTTTCCTATGGAGATGGTTTGATTAGCGGGCAAGTGGAAGAAATCAATTTTTAGTGCAGAGTTACGAAGAAGAAAACTGAATATTTGTTTCTGCCAGTTAAATAATGTGGGGTAACTTTTTGGGGTCGTAGACATATTGATAACCTCCACAAAAAATGTTGCGTTGCTAAGATCCAGCGGAAAAGGAAATATGTTTCTTTTTTTACCTTCTTCTAATGTGTGCGGAATATGAATTAACTGCATAAAGCCGTAATGTAAGACCAAATTATAATAGCCGTCCATCAGCTTATGTAATTCATAACGTTTTTTCCCGGGGACATATGGTACATCCTCAACAATGACACGAATAACCAACGCTTGTTTAGGCATAATATGGTTCAATTTAACGTAATTATAAAAAACACCGCCACTGTTGTCATATGGATCGGTCAGAAAGATCATGGTTAAGTTTTTTTTCTCATTTATTTTAGGGTTATCTAATTGTTTGATAATCTCGGTCAAGGGCATTTTTTTCTTGTAAAAAGAATTGCGTATCAATCCCATGCCCTTTTGCCACGTGATCGTGACAACGCTGATAAAACATGCAAATGCCAGCGGGATCCAGGCCCCTTCTAAAATTTTAGGAATATTTGCACCAAGAAAAATAAAATCAATTAACAACAGAGGAAAAAATATCACCCCTATTTTTTTATGTGACCATTTCCATTGCCGGCGTGCTACAACCATGACTAATATGGCCACAATCAGCATAACCAAATTAACTGCCATTCCAAAAGCCGCAGCCAATCCGTCAGAGCTTCGAAATATAACGACCAATGAGAGCGTTCCAATAGCAAGCAGGATATTAATTTGTGGAATATAGACTTGTCCCGTTTCCTTTTTAGATGTGTGGATAATAGATAAACGAGGACAAATATCTAGCAATATGGCTTGTCTCGCCAACGAAAAACTGGCTGAAATTACAGCCTGTGAAGCGATAATGGTTGCCATTGTGGCAATGATTAACAATGGATATGTAAACCACTTTGGCGCAAGAGAATAAAATAAGTTTGAGATAGCAGTAGGATCATTTAACAAATGGGCACCTTGACCAAAATAATTGAGTAACAACGAAGGAAGTGCCACGGCAAACCATCCAATCCGAATAGGGCTTCTGCCAAAATGTCCCAAATCGGCATACATCGCTTCGGCACCAGTAATTACCAAAAAAACACCCCCTAGCACCAGATAGGCATGCCAACCACCGTGGTAAAGAAAGATAAATGCGTGGTAAGGATTGATGGCGTAAAGAATGGTTGGATTATGGGCAATAGCAATTCCGCCAAGGACAGCAATCACAATAAACCAGCATAGAAGAATCGGTCCGAAAAAAAAACTAATTTTACTCGTGCCAACATGTTGGCAAAGAAAAAGAGCCAAAAGAATCACAAACGCAACCGGCATAATAAAATGAGAAAAATCTGGCAAAATAATATTTAACCCCTCGATTGCACTGATAACAGAAATGGCGGGCGTAATCATCCCATCGCCGAGGAGCAAGCCAGCTCCCGCTATTCCTATCAAAAAAATTCCCCTATATAAATGTTTTTTTTGGCGTTTAAGTAGTGCTAGCAAGGCCAATACGCCACCTTCGCCACCATTATCGGCTCGCAAAAAGACACTGACATAACAGGTTGAGATAACTAGAATTAAAGACCAAAATACCAACGATAAAGTGCCGTAGACATTTTCAGGGGTCACTTGTATCCTGATTAAAACTTGTTGAAGCGCATAAAGAGGGCTCGTGCCCAGATCGCCATAAACGATGCCCAGAGCACCTAACGTTAAGGTGAGTGTTCTTTCATTGTTGTTTGGCATTCCATGTCCTATAAACGGGTCCTACTTTCGAAACGTCAGCCTAATCCTGCAGTTAGCTGATCTTCCATGCATGCTATTACTGACGCCTAGAGAATTTTAAAAATTTATTTTACCTTCCGGCTGTTTCTGGGTTAACCTAAACAGTTTAGCAGAACAATATGAATAATAATAACCTCTGAAAAGGACTTTCTTAGTACACGACAAAAATGGAGTTGTCTTTCCCGCGCAGGCGGGAATCTATTGTGAATTTGGTATGAGGCCAATAGCAGCATGGATCCCCGCCTGCGCGGGGACGACAATCCATGAACATTTAATTTTTTGTCGTGTACTAAGAAGGACTTTATTGGCAGTAGTACCCATGGTGGCATCTATGTCTGCTACTCCCAAAAGTATTAGGAAAATACTCTATATGGATATTTGGAATAATAAAACTATTCTCCAGGCTAAAATCAAGCGTTTTACTCTTAAGGCAACTGCATCTGCTGTATTTACCCTAAATGCTGAAGCCGTGATGGCTGTAAACTGCCCTACCGAAATATATGGTAATGCTTTAGCCGGCGTAATATGTGATTTTAATGGTATCCCTCCCAGCGGCAGTAGTGTGACCGTGGAAAACGGCGGCACAGTCGGTAGTATTCAGATGAGTAATTATCAACCGACTAATTCATATATTACGGTAGATGCTGGGGGACACGTGAGTAATGCAACCAGTATTGGTATTGCTGTAACCAATAGCTCCTCGCTTTCCAATGGACTTTCTAATAATGGGACAATTAGCGCTCAAAGTGGTATTGGAGTCGCAGCCAATAGCGTCATCAATGGCGGCATTTTAAACAGTGGGTTGATTCGTACTGTCAATGCCGGAATCAGCGTCAGCAACAGTACTATTTCTAATGGATTTTCAAATAATGGGACGATTAGCAGCACCTCAGGCGTTGGTATCTCTATCTTAAACACAAGTACTATCAACGGAGGGATTCTCAATAGTGGAGTGATTAGTACCAGTACGACAGCTATCACGATTGGTGGTCTTAGCTCTATTAATGGTGATATTTTTAATAGTGGGACGATTGATAGTAACATTGCGACCGGCATACGGATCACTACGAGCACTATCAGCGGTGGTCTCTCGAATAGCGGTACAATCAGTGGCGGCGGGATCGACAGTGGCATATCTATCATTGGTAATTCTACAATCGGCGGTGACATAAGCAATCAAGGCTTGATTCATGCCATCGGTGGGAACGCCATTGCCTTGAATCAGAGTGTAATCCAAGGAGGAATTTCAAATAATGGGGGAATCGAAAGTACCAGCGCTAACGGGATATATGTTGGTAATGTATCCACTATCCAAGGCAACGTAACCAATAGCGGGCTCCTTAGCGGAGGTCAAAATGGCATATCAATCCTCAGTGGGAGCACTGCAGGTGCTATAGCCAATAGTGGAACGATTAGTGGCGGCAATAATGGCCTAAATATTAATTCGTCAACGATCAATGGAACCATCACCAATACTGGGATGATTCGTGGTGGCTCAACAGGGGTATATATTTCTAGTAGTTCAACGGTTAGTGGGGGTATATCCAACAGTGGAACCATTCAAGGTGATATTGTTGCTATTCGTATTGGTAATAATACTGTCAGTTATATCGATGTTCTTGGTCAAAATACACGAATTATAGGCGCTGTCGAGGCAGTGAATACGGATGTAAATATTACTGCTGGAGCCCTATTTTCAAGCGAAGGGAGTTACAATGTCAACACGTTTAATGTGAGTCAAAATGCCCTATTTAATATGGCCAATACAGTGACCGCCGCAGCGGGGTTTAACAACGCTGGAACCTTGGCAATAAGTAATTCATTGCAAACCATACTGGGAGATTATACACAAAATACAGGGGGTGTTTTTCAAACCACTGTTTCCAGTGATACTAATTATGGTCAATTATTAGTTACTGGCGCAGTTAATTTATCCCAAAGCGGCAATATTGACGCGCAAATTGCACAAAACGCATCGCTGCATGCCGGCGATGTATTGACTAATGTCATCAACGGTAATACTTTTACTCCACCAACCAGTGGCTTTGATGTCACTGATAACAGCGTTATTTGGAAGTTTATCGCAGGGTTGAATAATACCAACACCGGGGTTAATCTAACGCCAGCAATTGATCCAGTCGCTTATACTGTCTGTCAAGGCCGTTATTGTCAAGGTGCCGCTGACACCATCATCGGACAAGTAGCAGCTGGAAATTCTTTGTTTAGTCCCTATGGTGCATTATCAACAGCCAGTGCCTTGCAAACTGCAGCCAGTCAAGCAACACCTGAATTAACCAATGAAAATATCCAAATAATTCAATTAATTACACGAGCGGTTGTTGACATTGTTCCCATGTGGAGCAACTTACGAGGTAGATCATCTGGGGATGCCATGCTTTATCAACCTGGAAAAATATGGGTTAAGCCTTATGGAGCGTCCATGACTCAGAATGAACGTACGACGGTAAATGGTTTTAATGCCTCTGCATACGGGGCTGTGGTAGGCAAAGATATAGAATTAAGTAATCATTGGTTGTTTGGAGGAGCTGTTGCGGCAGGCGGCGACAATATTCAAGGTAAGTCGGTATTAAGTGGCCAATCGATTCATAGCAATGCCTATCAAGGCATGTTGTATGGATCCAAAAAGCTTCCCCATCAGATTTATGTGGCGGGACAAGGTTTAGTAGGATACGAGAATAATAATACCAGCCGCGTAATTCCTCTTTATGCAAGCACGGCAAAAGGTTCCTACAACAGCTGGTTTACTAATCTTCGCGCAGAGGCTGGGTGGAGTACCTATGTATTCGGTCCAAATTTGGTGTTCACACCGGAGATTGATGCAAGTTACCTTTTTATCAACCAAGGCAGTTATCAAGAATCTGGCTCACCCATGGATTTATCAGTTGCCACGAATAACAATTCTTCGCTTGTTTTAGGCGCCTATGGTAATGGCGCTTATCATCTAACAACGTTGAAAAACCAACATGATCTAACACTAATAGCCTATGCGGGTGTTGCCGGTGATGTGATTAATAGTCAACCCCAGGTAACTTCTACTTTTGTGGCAGCAGGCTCTAGTTTTTCAACTTTTGGGGTGCAGTTTAATGGCGCGGTATTTCGAGGCGGCATTGGTTTAATCCTAACCAGTCAAACCAAGCCCCTTCTTGTTGAGCTTAATTATGATTTACAAGTAGGTAATAATGCTTACAGTGGGGTTGGTGCTGCAACCATTAAGTATAAACTGTGATGCGATTTTATTAACATGGCAAGTACTCACGCCGAGCCTCTATATTACCCTTCGAGTAGTTACTTAACATGTTAAAATTACTGCTTATTCTCAGTTTTTTTTACTTGCCAGGATGTTTATCCTCAACACAGATACCTTCGCCTGAACTGCGAGCATTACAAGCAGCTCAGCTTACAAAAAAGGCAGGCTGGAAAGAGCATACTATTCATACCCCTTTGTTTACCTTAAAAGCTTATGGTTCCGCAGCATTTAGTAAAACTAAAATATTAACCATTTATATTGAAGGGGATGGTTTGGCCTGGTTATCAGAAGACAGCCCGTCTACTAATCCGACCCCCATGGTTCCTACCGGACTTAACATGGCGATTTATGATCAAAAAAATAGGCCTATCGCTTATTTGGCTCGACCATGTCAATTTGTCTTTAAAGAGGCATGGAAAAAATGTCGACAAGACTATTGGACTAATTTACGTTTTTCACCTAAAGTCATCCACGCAATGGATCAAGCGGTGGAATATTTAAAACAATATTATCATGCCCAACAAATTGTATTGATAGGTTATTCTGGCGGCGGTACGATTGCCACCTTGCTTGCTGCTAAGCGTCAGGATGTCATTCAATTGATTACTGTGGCTGCAATATTAGACATAGATCTTTGGGTAAAACAGGAAAATTTAACCCCCTTATATGGCTCTTTAAATCCGGCCGATGCATGGAAAAAGCTCATATCTATACCACAAACTCATTGGGTGGGAGGCAAAGATACCGTTGTTTCAAAAGAAGTGGCCTTGGCATTTGCCGAGCGGTTTCCTGCCGCAAAGAAACCAAAAATTAACGTGGTCCCAGGTTTTAATCATACCTGTTGTTGGGCTCGGGATTGGATGTCATTATTATCCTAAAAAACGCAGTGGGATCGGAGTGGATTCAACTGCGTTTTTTAGGATTATCAGGAGTATTGCGATTTAAAACCTGAATAAGTGGTGCCAGTTCTTGTTCATATCGACACCAACGTTCAATAGATGAGGTATAAATAGGCTGACGTACTTGGACGAAACTAGCAGTGCGCACCTGGCGTTTGGATTGATAAAAAGCAAGACAAGCAGGCTCCCAAGCTAAATCACAATACTCAATTAAACGTTGTGCTTCTAGCTCGAGGTTATTGACCATCCCTTCATATTCAATTTCCAGCCAAGCATCGGATGGAAGAATACGACGCCAATGATTCATAATACGTTCATAACACTGGTAATATTGCCCTAACTCAGTTAATTCATAAGAATACAATTGCCCTTCGGTAAACAATTTTGTATAACAAGATAAACAGGTATCAATTGGATTACGTTTTACATGAATAATTTTAGCATTTGGGAGTAAGGCATGAATAAGCCCGATAGCAGTATAATTATATGGCATTTTGTCAGTAATACGGATTGCCTGCGGAGAATAATGCTGTAAATAAGCTACATAGTTATCAGTGATAGCACGGCATATTTCAGGCGATAAATGTAAAATGTTTTCAGGGTAATACAGCGTTCTTAATTGGTTTTTAATAGGTGATTGTATTAAATTATTTAAATATTTTAGTTCCCCAGCACCATAAACGTGAGAGTGATTGGATAAGATTTGCTCAATAAGCGTGCTTCCCGAACGAGGCATACCGACTATAAAAATAGGTAATGCGGAGGGGTTCGCAAAGGTTTGCAAATGCTCAATGGTTTGTTGCGTAAAACTATGGATGAGTTTATCTGTAAACTGGATTTGCTCTGCAATATTATAAGTAATACGCTGCCGTTTTAAACGACATCCCTCGCTAAAATATTTAAATGCTTTTGCCCATTCACCGATATCGTCATAACATTTACCTAGGGCGAAATAGAGATATTCTAATTTATTGGGTGATAAAGTTTGGAGATCTTTTGTTATAGATAATAAAGCTCGCAAGCTGTTATTAGAAGGTTCCACTTTACCTAGTTGAACTAAACTATAATGTGCATTAACCAGGGCATCGAGATTGCGATTAGTCGTTACTTTTAAAAATTGTTCTTCTGCTTGGGATATTTCGCCCATCTCCATGAGTATATTACCCTTGCTAAGGTATAAATTGGAAAAGGTGGGATCGATCGCTAAGGCTTGATCTAAATGCATCAATGCTTGTGTGTAATGACCTTGCTCATGATAAATATCTGCCAAAAGTTGATAAAATTCAACTTGCTCAGGATTGAGCATCATCGCTTTACGAATAGAACATTCTGATTCAGTAAAATGATGTTGGTGGAGATATACCTTTGCGCAACCATAATAAGCTTCCGCATAATCAGGTTTTAATTGCAATGCTTTTTCAAAATATATCAAGGCATTTGCACTTTGCTCTAAACCGAGTAAGGTTAAACCGAGATTACAATGGGCATCTGCAAAAGTGGGTGCCAAGACTATTGCCTGATTAAGATACTTCCACGCCTTTTTAAATTCTTGCTTTTGTAAAAATAACACACCCAAATTATTCAAGGGTTCAACAAAATGAGGAGAGGCGCTTATAGCAGCTTGATAAAACTCAATGGCTAATTTCATCTGGTCTTCGGTTTTATAGATACTTCCCAAATTGTTCAGCGAACAGCTTAATTGGGGATTTATAGCAAGTGCTCGTTGGTGACAATTTTTTGCCTGTTCATATTGTTTAGCATCGTAGTAAGTAATGCCTAAATTAGACCAAGCATTTGCAGAGTTTGCATCCAACATAACAGCCCGCTGCCCACACTGAATACTTAAATCAATCGCCTTGAATTGGCGGTGCATTTCCCCTAAATTGCTATGAAATAGGGCCACATGAGAATTACTTTGGACGGCTTGTTCTATTAATTGGATAGCCAAGGTAATCTTGCCAACTTGATAGGCGATGACTCCTAATAAATGCAGGGCGTAAGCATGCGAGGGGTTACTCGCTATTATTTGATTTAAAACGATTTCAGCTTGTTTTAACTTACCCTCTCTTTGTAATTGTTCGGCAACACGCAGAGACTCATCAGGTGACATTATGCGCTAATCCCCTTTTTATTACGATAAGGAGCAACCATCTTTAATAAAGGTTGTAACTCCTCGGCAAAATATTGCCAACGTTGCACAGAGGTTTTATAAATAGGTTTTCTGACCTGGGTTAAGCTGGCTGTTTTTACCATACGTTCATTTTTATAAAAGTTAAGACAATTCGGATCCCAAGGTAGCCCTATGTACTCTACGAGCTGTTTTGAAAATTCCTCGTGGTTGGCAATCATTTGTTCATAAGTTAAATCAAAAATCACGGTTGACGGTAGGACCGTATGCCAATGCTGCATAGCCCGGACGTATAATACATAATAATCGACCAACGCAGTGATATCATAAGCAAAGAACATGTTGTTTTTGAATAAATGGGTAAAACAAGAAAAACAAGAATCCATGGGATCACGAATAGCATGAATAATTTTTGCAGTCGGTAACATGCGATAAATCATCCCAATATAAAAACAATTGCTGGGCATTTTATCAATGATAAACTCTTTGTCTGGAGCTAAAATTGAAGTTCGCTCCAAATATTTTTTACCCAAGGCTACAAATTCATCATCAGTTAACTGACTCACCCAATTATTAAATGGTAAACGAGCGCTCTGGCAGGTTTCTTGAATGATATCATCTAAAATAGTTAATTCTCCCGCACCATAAATATTTTTATGGCTCGCAAGTATTTGCTCTATCAGCGTGGTTCCGGCCCGCGGCATACCCACAATAAAAATTGGACAGGGTGTTGTTTGTTTGGTTTGATCGGTTTTTTTGAAAAAAGTGTGGTTAAAAATTTGCGGGAGGTGTTCAACCAGGTTTTGTAGTTTTGTTTTATTCCAGGGGTTTTGCAAATAATGTAATCGATTGCCTTCAGCATAGGCTTTAAAAGCAGCAGCATATTGTTGCGTATCATCCAATGCCTTCCCTAGTGCAAAATAGTAATGAATCTGAGCTCGTATAGAACAATGATCGATTTTTTTTATGAATGTTTCTAAAAATACCAAGTGAGGATCCCCTGCTTGGTAGGTTTTTATCAGAGATAAATTATAATGTGCCTCTATAAAATCCGGACGGGCTTCAATGGCTGCTTCAAAATACCGACTTGCTTTATCCATGAGACCTTCTTCACTGTAAATAGCGCCGAGATTATTTTGTGCTTCTGCATGATTTGGATTTAAACGAATTGCTTTTTCATAGGCGATCTTTGCTTGCTGTTTATTACCAAGACATTCTAGAGAGGCGCCAAGATTGTTCCACGCTAGACCATGGTTTTTATCCAAGGATAAGGCGATACGATAATGTTGAATAGCCAATTCAAATTGATGGTTGTCATGATAGGATAAACCTAATAAAAAATGATTTTCAGAGGATTCTGGCTCTATATTGATAATTGTTTGATGTAAGGATATTGCTGCTTCTAACTGACCTACCCGACGTAATAATTCACCCAAATTTCGTTTATAAAAGATAACTGTGGGTGCTATTTCTGATGCTTGCTGCATAAATTGAATGGCATCTGCCATATTATTTTGTTGCAGTGCTGCTAAAGCAATGCCTTGCGATGCGCTATGGCATTCGGGATTTTTTATCAAAATATCTCGGTAAAGTTGTGTTGCTTCAAAAAATAATCCCCTTTGCAATTGCGAATGAGCCTGTTGTATTAAATCTTCAATAAAAACTTGAGGTTTAATAGTTGGTAATGTCTTCAAACAGTCTTTTATGCGATTTAAAGGCATACTCCAATCCCCAGGTATTTCTTGTCGAAAAAATTTGACAGAGGGATACCAAGGACTATCGTCTCGCTGCAAAAACCAACACCAATCTGCACTGAATGGCAATAAAATCCAGGCTTCTTTACCCATGGCAGCGGCTAAATGGGCAATAGAGTTATCGATCGTGATGACCAGATCCAAACATCCAATTAATGCGGCTGTTCCTTCCAAGGTACTTAATTCCTGACTATGATAGGCGATTTGATATTGCTCAAGTGCTTTTTTTTCTTCCGAGTAAACATCTTTTTGTAAGCAAATAAAATTTATATTGGGTTGATGTAAGGTCAACAAGGTATTGAGCTCAATAGAGCGTTTTTGGTTCATTACATTAAAAGAATTTCCTTCCCAAGCAATCCCAATACGTTGATGATTTGTATACCCTAACTTTTTTTGACAATTTTCAAGAGAATGCATGTCGGGAAACAAATAAGGAATAGATTTAGGAATAGTCTCTATTTCTGTTTTAAATAACCTTGCTAATCTCATTAACGGGCAATGATAATCACAAGAAGGCAACGGTGATCCTATCGCGATAAAATGGACGCTATTGCGCCATGGGGAAAAGAGAGGGATTAATGCGGGTTGTATTTTGAGAAATACTTGGGCACCTAATTCCACCAATAAAGGTATATAACGAAAAAATTGAATACTATCACCCAGGCTTTGCTCAGAATGAATAAGAATCGATTTTCCCCGCAACATATCAATACCGGTGGATTCGCATAACGCTCTGGCAGGATAAGTCATTTCGTTTTCCCAAGCATTTCATTCGCATCACGATTGGTTACTAAACATTTTTGCGACAAATAAAGCATGCATATGCTATAAGGTAAAAAGCACACAATATCTATCGGGAACGCTAATACGCCAATGCCACCAAATGAGCCTAGATAAGAAATAATGGATAATGAGCTCATGTATGTAGCAAACCAAATTAATGGTGCACTGTCAGTTATCGTATTTTTACGGTGATAAATAAGATAAACACCAAGCCCAAACAAGAGAGCAATATATAGCTTGCAAAGGATAGAAAATCCACACCAATATAACATTAAATTACAAACATAAAATGCGATGTGGGATATCAGTAAGCTTTTTGATAATTTAAAGGGTCGGTGTGTTCTCGGTTGCAGCTTGCGCATCGCTAATAAACAGAGAGGGCCAATACCGTAAGAAAGAATACTGGCTGATGAGAGAAAAGCCACTAATTTTTGCCAGCCAGGAAAGGGTAGGAAGGCTAAGCAGCCTACAAAAAGATTAGCATAGAGTGTAACGTAGGGTATATTGTGGCGATTTACTTTCAAAAATATTTTTGGCAAGTGATCGTTCAATGCCATCCCATATAAAATTCGAGAAGTAGCTGCGGTATAAACCAATGTTGTGCCAAAAGGTGAAAAAGCAGCATCAAACATTAACAAGGTTGCGACTACACCGAGTCCTAATAACAACGTTAATCCAACCAACGGGCCACCATCTCCAGGATAGCTTAATGCACTCCAACCTGAACCAAGATATTTTGAGGGGATGGCGGCTATAAAGCTAAACTGCAACATAAAGTAGAGAATAAACCCAACTAAAACAGCCCCTAATATAGCTATAGGAATATTTTTTTGCGGGTTTTTAACCTCTCCTGCTAGCATTAAGCCATTTTGAAATCCCGTGAAAGCAAAAGCCACGCCACCCGTAGAAAGAGCTGTAAAGATTTCTATCCAACTCTCTTTACTCGATACATCAATATGAATGTTTACCAGACTGGGGGACTGTTTTAAAAGCGCAAAAATAGCAATGCTCGGGAGAGCGAATTTAATAATGCTGGCATATTTATTACATTCAGCTAAAAATTTAATACCATAAGAATTCAGAATCACAACAAACAACATAATACCTATGGCGGCCATGTATCCATAAGGAGACAAGGTAAGCGTGGCTGTATGACTATCGATTAAAATTGGAAAGAAATGACTGGAATATTGAAGAATGGCCTGAATTTCAATTGGCGTCATAACAACGTAAGATAACCACGACGTCCATGCAAATAAAAACCCAACTTCGCGTCCATGTGTAAAGGTGGGATAATTAGACATTCCTCCTGATACAGGAAACATGGTTCCTAATTCACAAAGCGGTAATGCAATAAACAACATGAAAATAGCTGCAACAATCCAGCTGATTAAAGCATTGCTACCCGCCATTTGTGCGCTAATAAATGGACTGAATAACCATCCTGATCCAATCATGCCACCTGCAGAAGCAACCAGTATATTCGTCGTTGATATATCTCGTTTCAACATGAGGAGTCCTTTTTATGTGTATATAAAATGCATCAAGACCTGATGATATAATGGGGGTCTATTGACACTTCATCTCCTGAAACCCTAGATCTTAATTAATACATAAGACCATTATACATAAATAAGTATAAAATCGATCCTGGCTCGAGGTTGCTTCATCTGTTAACTATCAATAACACAAAAATATAAACCAAGACGACACAAAAATGTGGAGTAGGCCCTTTTATGGATAACTTCATGTTGCTGGGTTAAGAAAATCACTAACGGCATAATTTACAGGAGATCATGTTTAGAGTTTTCTTCGGGACCGGATTTATCGATATCAGATAATGCCTCTTGTGTCCTGTCACTTTGTTTAATCCAGGTTATGTGGCCTTTTAAAGCGGTTTGGATTTTTTTTGCTTTTTTATTGAAAATGTCGTCACTTAATTCGACAACTGATCTGGGAGCGATGACTGGTATTTCTGGATTTATCAATTCAATATCATACTTAATTAAGCCTCTATCGCATTCAGGTGTGATGGCTATCACCATGGGGACATTTTTATTGCTTGTTGCTTCTAACTGAACCATGGATGTACCTGTTATTGCATCGCAGAGAATATTGAATTTTCCAATTAAATGTTCAGTTTTCAGCGGAGTAGAATTCGATAAAATCAAATGATAGTCAACTAGAAGCTTATGGCCCTTTCTTGTAGATTTTAATAAACCAGTTGCATGATCAGCACAAATTTCTATCGCTAATGATTGAGTGTTATTAAACCGGATTATATTTCTATTGGTACCAGGCTGAAAGAACGTACTGCCTTGTACAAATGGAGCACGAACAACGGAGCTATTGGGTAGAGTGTATTCAAAGCAGGGTATTCTCTTGTCTACTTTGTTTAATATTTCTCCCCTACTAATTAGATAACAAACATTTCGCACCGCGGTGATTTTTTCTTCAGGTCGATTTTTTTGGATCTATTTTGATAAGTAATTAAGTGTTCTTCTTCAACAGTATAACGTTTATTTATGTAAGAATCGTCCTGAAAACGTTGTGCAATTTTGTTCATCTTTGGGAGCACATCTGCACCATGATATTCCTTAGAGAAGGCATACGGAAAAATGAAAGTAGAATTTGGGTTTAATAAGGTAAATGATTTTAAAAGCGCTTGGAGCAATAGATGTTCTTCATAATCAATAACTTGTGAATTCGTATCGTTTGCTTTGGTAATTGCGTATTCATGACTAACCAGAATGATCCTCGCAGTAGGAAATTTTTGTTTTGCCAAATCATATTTCTGTTGAAAAACACTCATGTATAATTGCAATTTTTCTGCGAACGAGTTAAATTTTGGACCCGTCATTCCGCAGTAACTTTCTAAATTAATTTTCTGCACAAAACTATTGACACGTGGATCTGATTTTGATCTATTACTGCTTTTTGCGAGGCAGAAATGGATGCATCCCGTTTTGAGGTACAACGATTAGATCACTTGGGTTTGGTTGCTGGGTTTTGCAAAGAAATCGGGCTTGAAGAACTGATTAATCAACGAATGCCAAAAGAATCACATAACAGTATGATTTCGAATGGTACGCTTCTTATTGCGATGATATTGAATGGGCTTGGTTTCGTAAGCAGAACATTACATATGTACCCTGAATATTTTTCCGAGAAACCTACAGAGCGCCTATTAGGGAAAGGCATTCTGCCATCTCACATTAATGAAGATGTGATGGGGCGATTCTTAGATTCACTGTATGAGCAAGGAGTATCCGCGATATACCAGGAAATTGCAGTACGCGTGGTTGCTTATCTTAAACTAAGCTGTAATAGCTTGAACCTTGATACAACAAGTTTTCATTTAGATGGTCAGTATGAGCATGATATCAATGCACAAGCAATTCATATTACGCGAGGATATAGTCGCGATCATCGACCTGATTTAAATCAAGTTGTATTGAGTCTCATAACAGAAAACCAGGCCGGTATCCCACTATACATGCAGGCAGTCAGCGGTAATGCGAATGACACGGAGACATTTAAAAAAACAGTGAAATCGCACCTAAAGAGCTTGAAAGCAGCCTATCAGAATACCTATTTTATTGGTGATTCGGCATTGTATACAGAAGAAACGATACAATCTCTAGCGGAACAAAATCAATTATTTATTACCAGAGTCCCTCAAAAATTAAAAGAGGCCAAAGCCGTTTTGGCGCAAGCCGCCACAATCTCGTGGACAGAGTTGAAAGATGGCTACGCCGGCGCATGGTTTGACTCAAATTATGGCGGTGTTCAACAGCGTTGGTTATTGATCAAAAGTACGCAAGCTAAAAAACGTGAAAAACACATTTTAAATGCCAGTATTAGCAAGAAAACAGAGCGAGCTGTTATCGATTTTAAAAAATTAATGAGACAGCAGTTTGCTTGTGATGCGGATGCTTATAAAGTTCTACAGCAATGGCTTGAATGCCAAGAATTTATTCGCATTGATGATGCGAAAGTTATACGACATGATAAACGAACTAAACGCGGTCGACCCGGTGTGAATGATGAAGTGATCACTACTTTTCAGATTACAGGGAACATCGTGACTGATTTGACTTTATGCGTTGAGGCTGAGCAAACAAATGGTCTTTTTATATTGGGAACCAATGATCTTTCTGAAAATCTTTCTATGCAGTTTTTACTCGATGAATATAAATCGCAACAAGCGGTGGAGCGCGGTTTTCGATTTTTAAAAAGCCCTGACTTCTTAACTTCTTCATTGTTTTTAAAAAAGCCCGAGCGCATCGAAGCATTATTAATGATTATGACTTGCAGCCTTATGGTTTATGCGGGGATCGAACATCTCATTAGGCAACGTCTTGCTGAACATAATTCATCTTTCCCTGACATGAAGAAAAAGCCAACTCAACGCCCAACTGCAAGATGGGTGTTTTTTTGTTTTCAAGGAATCAGTGTACTACTCATTGATAAAGCAACAGAGTTGGTTACAAATATTATTGATAGACATAAAATTATACTAAAATGCCTGGGCAAACCATATTGGGAATTTTATTCATGACTTTACTGCGGAATATGGGTT
>DAIDKT010000075.1 GCA_027449905.1 Legionellales bacterium | reverse complement strand
ACTATCAGGGCCCGAGTGAACGTATTTCACTTAACCAGAGGCCGAATACATGACTGCATCTCAACCTTTATTTTGTTTAAATGTTAATACAATCCTTGACAACCAGGGCGGGGTCCATACATGACGTACCTGGGGTGTTACTAATCATGAACGTAATGAAACTATTTCACCTAATGGTAATAATAACGATCATGATGAAATCATTCCTGCAAATAAAATCATCAATGATCAAGATAGCACTATTTTAACCAGTGATGACCATCATAAAGAGGATGGTTCAATTTCACCTAAAATATAATAGTGCTTTTTGATGCATGAATGGTGCTGTTCTTTAAAAGCTTGCCTGGATTTCAAAGAATACTATCAACTTATGCTTATTATTCCTAAAAAGCAGTGCAATAGGCCCTTCGGAGTAGGGTTGTGATTTAAAGAGCGGCTTTAAAAATCGTACCCTACAGAGTAATTTTACTAGTGTCTGGTGACAATTGAGATCTCGACGTCATGCGACTTGTTCTCGGGATCCATATCGATCTATTTCAGTGCAATGGCGCTGTGCGTTTAGCAAGATCTCCGGATCCCGCGGACAAGCAGCGGGAAGTAGGGCTTCTAACGTTGTACTAGGCTTCTTCTTCTTGCCTTCGCAAGAAAGCAGGAATGTCTAAATAATCCACATCCGGTACCGGCGTCGACTCGACCGGCTTTTGCGCTGGTTTAACGGAGGCTGCTTTGGTTAGGGTTGATGCTTGCTTGCGCAAGACAGCAGGTCTATCTAGTTGCTGGTAATTGAAAGGTCCATCACCGCGTCTGGGTTCAAGCAAACGCCCTTTATTCATGGCGGTGTTCATAGGCTGTCTGTGTCTATCGCCCAGTCCGGTCACAATCACCGTGACCCGTAATTCATCTGTCATGTTGGGATCAATCACGGTTCCAACAACCACGGTTGCGTCATCAGAAATAAATTCCTTCACAACATCACCAACTTCTTCAAATTCGCCAATTGACATATCAAGACCGGCAGTAATGTTGACTAGAATCCCCCTAGCGCCGTTGAAATTGACATCTTCCAAAAGCGGCGATGCAATCGCCGCTTCGGCGGCTTTGCGAGCTCGTTGTTCTCCGGTGGCATGCCCTGTGCCCATCATCGCCATACCCATTTCAGACATCACGGTTCGAACGTCGGCAAAATCGACATTAATAAGCCCTGGCCTTGTAATTAAATCGGAAATGCCTTTGACAGCCCCTAATAACACATTATTAGCGGCTTTAAAGGCATTTAGTAGGGAAATATTTTTTCCTAAAACACTCAATAGCTTATTATTTGGGATCGTAATCAGTGAATCCACTTGCTCGGCAAGTAATCTAATCCCTTCCTCTGCTGCCAAGGCCCGCTGTTTACCCTCAAAAGAAAAGGGCTTTGTCACCACAGCAACCGTCAAGATACCCAATTCTTTGGCTACTTCAGCAAAGACAGGGGCAGCACCAGTTCCAGTACCACCACCCATGCCGGCAGTAATAAATACCATATCTGCACCCTGCAAGATCTGTTTGATGTGTTCGCGATCTTCTTCCGCAGCTTCTCGACCAACTTGCGGATTGGCGCCAGCTCCCAATCCTTTGGTTAATTGATCCCCAAGCTGGACCAATAGATGAGCTTTCGAGTTTTTTAATGCTTGTGCATCCGTATTAGCGCAAATAAATTCCACGCCTTCAATCGATTCGGTGACCATATGCTCGACTGCATTACCGCCACCACCACCGACACCCACCACTTTGATCACCGCATTATTTAAGTCACTCACCATTAATTCTGACATGCTATACCTCGCTTTTCTCAAGCTCGAAAATTATACTATTAAAAATTAACATTAAACCACTTCTTCATACGCTTCCATACACCGGGTTGATCATGCATGGTTTGTACATTAAACCCACCTTCATATTGTTGTCGAAAGCCATGAAGCAGTAACCCAATGCTGGTCGCTAAAGCAGGGTTTGAGCTTGCATCTGATAAACCAATCATTTGTTGCGCAGCACCATGACGAACCGGCATTTCAAAACATAGTTCAGCCAATTCAATCGCACCATTAACATTTGACGCGCCACCAGTTAAAACAATACCCGCAGCAATGAGATCCTCAAATCCACTCCGACGTAATTCACCTCGAACCAAGTTGAATAACTCCTCATATCTCGCTGAAACCACATCCGACAGCGCCTTGGTAGAAATTTTCCGACCTGGTCGATCATTCACGCCCAACACTTCAATCATTTTTCCTGTATCTGCCAATTCCGGCATGGCACAACCATGACTCACTTTGATTGCCTCAGCCGACTTGCTGGGTGTGCGCAACGCCATGGCGATATCATTGGTAACTTGATCTCCAGCAATTGGAATCACGGCAGTGTATTGAATAGCGCCCTCGTAGAAAATAGCAATATCAGTGGTACCACCACCAATATCAACCAAGCACACACCCAATTCTTTTTCGTCATCAGTTAACACCGCATGACTGGACGCCAACTGTTCTAAGATAATATCATTTACCTCTAAACCACAACGTCTCACACATTTTGCAATATTTTGTGCTGCACTCACAGATCCAGTGACTAAATGAACTTTTGCTTCTAAACGCACGCCGGCCATTCCAATTGGTTCACGAATACTGCCTTGATTATCAATCATAAACTCTTGAGGTAAAATGTGCAGAATTTTTTGATCAGCTGGTATCGCCACCGCTTTTGCAGCATCCATGACCCGTTCCACATCGGCTTGAGATACCTCATTGTCTCGAATGGCAACAATGCCGTGCGAATTTAAGCTATGGATATGACTACCGGCAATCCCAGTATAGACTGATCTGACTTCGCAGCCAGCCATCAGCTCGGCTTCTTGTACTGCACGTTGAATTGAATTGACGGTTGCCTCAATGTCCACAACAACCCCTCTTTTCAGTCCTCGAGAAGGATGACGACCGATGCCAATCAGCTCTATCGTCCCCTCGGGAGAAACTTCTCCAACAAGAGCGACGACTTTCGATGTGCCGATATCCAAACCAGTTATGATATTTCTTTCAGATTTTTTAGCCATCATCATCCCGTTAATTGATTTTTTCGTATCTCTTCACCACCATGACGAGGCACTGGTTACCTGTTTTTATTTTGCCTTCCATTGCACTGCCATACCATGTGTATAACGTAAATCTACGCTTGATAATTGTTCCATTCTATCAGCAAAAATATGTGAGTACGCTTTGCAAAACCTCAATATCCGTTTGTCTAAGTCACGCTTACCCAAGCGCAACTGAACGCCATTGGCTAAATCTAGCTCCCATGCTTGATTATCACGCAACTTCAGAGAAACCGCCTGCAGTCCATAAGACCCTAATAGCTTACTGAATTTTTGAAAATTTTGTAAGACTTCTAATCGCTGCTGTTCCGGGCCACTGAGTTGCGGTAATGAGTCATCCAGCATTTTTTTGGTTAAATCAGCAAGATCGACATGAAGTAGTTGCCCATCTTCTGTCATTAACACTTTGTTCCAAACAGCAATAGGCTTTTTTTCAACCAAAATAATTTTGAGAATATCAGGCCACACTCGCTCAATTGCCACCCGATCTGCCCAATCTAAGGCATTCAAATCATTTTTTAATCGACCAACTGGTAATAAAATAAAACTATCATTGGTGTACTGCGCTAGGACCGTCTCTAACTGCTCACGAGTTATATACTGATAGTTGGCAACGATTTTAATTGTACTAATAGGAAAACGTTGCGCGTCTGCTAAGTACAAATATACCATTCGTGCCATTAATAAAAAAGCACATAGAACCAAAATTGTTAAAAAAGTGAGATAACGAAATCGACGCGTAGATTCCCCCATGAATCTGTCCTTGAATAGTTCTAATTATAGTGCGTCACTAACTGTTCCCTACAGCGTTGATGAGTCAGTGCTAAATCAATCAACTCATCTAATAAATCTTTATATGCCAAACCGCTCGCCTGCCAAAGTTTGGGATACATGCTAATCGATGTGAATCCAGGTAATGTATTGACTTCATTAAAATAAATATCGCCCGTTTTATCATTCACAAAAAAATCGACTCTGGCCAATCCCTTGCATTTAAGCCGAACAAAAATATCCGCGGCAGCCACCTGTAAACGATTTTGTAACCCATCATCAAGCAAAGCCGGTACCAATAAATCAGTCTTTTCACTTTCTAAATATTTTGCTGAATATGAATAAAAACCATCCAGATGGTGGACTAAAATTTCCCCAGGAACACTTACCCTGGGTAACTTGGACGGTGTTCTGTTTTCCAAGACCGCCACCTCAATTTCTCGACCCTGAATTGCTTCCTCAATCAAAATGGTTTCATCGTAGCGCTTTGCGTCAGCAATTGCATCAAGCAGCGCCTGCATGTTACTTGCTTTATGAATACCAACACTCGATCCCATCGAATTTGGCTTCACAAATAACGGCCAACCAAAAGCGCTGACCGCTTCCTCACACGTCTGCATGGTTAATTCAGCATTCGCATACCAAGATAAGGTGTGATAGCGAGCGCACTGAATTGTTTCCGTGCAAGCCAACCGCCGAGAGATGTCTTTGTCCATTCCAATGGCTGATGACAACACATCGCAACCAACATAAGCAACCTCAGCAAGTTTTAATAATCCCTGTAAGCAACCATCTTCATACAGCGGACCATGCACCACTGGTAAAACAACATCTGCATCGAATGACAAGCGACCATTGACGATGAAGTCTGGTATTAATTTTGACTGGGCGATTTTCACCGGCAATGAATCAGGATGTTGCAATAACGCTTGGTAATCATTCAGATAAAAGCAACCTTTCTTATCCATGCCAACAGGAATAATATGATAACGTTCCGGATTAAGATTTGCCAAAACTGACGCGGCAGAAATCAATGAAATTTCATGCTCACCAGATTTCCCGCCATATAACAAGACTAGATTAATCAACGTGATCTCCAATGATGTGTACTTCTCTAATTAATTTAGTTGCAGTTTTCTCATAAACAATATTTTGTACCATTTGGATCAGCGCCTCTATATCATTCGCCGACGCCTCACCCTTATCATTGATGATAAAATTAGCATGTTTTGTTGAGACCATAGCACCGCCAATTCGTTTGCCCTTCAATTCACAAGAATCAATCAATTTTGCTGCATGATGGTTCGGTGGGTTTCTAAACACCGACCCGCAATTGTACTCACTGGTCGGCTGCGTCAGCGCTCGATGATCGAGCAATTCCTTGATCAGCGCCAATGAAGTATCCTTATCCCCTGGAACTAAACGACATGTTGCCGCGACAAACCACTCTTCAGGGTCAAGTCCTGATACATGCCGGTAACCAATATCAAAGTCGGTTGGTTTGCGACGATGAATTTCCCCCTGCCGATTCATGGTTTCTACTTCTATGACAGAATCCCATGTTTCACCTTTAAAACATCCGGCATTCATCCGCAAAGCACCGCCCATCGTTCCAGGAATACCTGCCCAAAACTCACCACCAGCCAATTGATTGCGCGCACAATAACGAGCCATTTTTGCGCAGGATACACCAGCTTCAACACGAATACTAGTTTCATCAACTAACTGAATTTCGTTTAAGCATCCTTGGGTTAAAATAACTGTTCCGCTAAAACCCGTATCCTTGATAAGCGAATTACTACCCAATCCTAACCATAACAATGGTTCGGTTGGTATGCACTGTTTCAAAAAAAAAGACAGGTCATCGATATCAGCAGGTTTATATAGCGCCTTAGCAAGACCACCCACTCTCCACGTCGTATAGTCCGCTAAGCTTACATCTGATAATAATTTTCCGCGTAAGGCTTTTGTATTCATGGATTCACCAACATTGATTTCAACCCTGCATCAAGTTAACTGCCATTTGCCCAACCGTACCAGCCCCCTGCATTAAGATAATATCACCATCCGTCACCACGCTATTTAACTGCTCGTTGAGATGATTGCTTGCAGCAAGCGTTGCGCTGGGTGTCGATTGATGAATTTCTTGTAATAATATTTCACTGTTAATGCCAGGAATCGCTGACTCTCCAGCTGAATAAATATCTAAAAGCAACAACTGATCGCCCATCTTCAACACATCAACAAAGTCATTAAATAGGTCTCTTGTTCTGGTAAAACGATGCGGTTGAAAAACATGAACCAATCGTTTAGTCGGCCAAACAGCACGTAACGCTTCGATGGTTGCTTTGATTTCTCGAGGGTGATGACCGTAATCATCAATAACCAAAGCAGTTCCATTCGTAAACTGTCGTTCACCCAACATTTGAAATCGTCTACCAACCCCTGCAAAATTGTATAGCCCCCTCTCAATCACTTGATCCTCAATACCTAACTCAGTTGCGATCGCAATAGCGGCTAAGGCATTCAAAACATTATGTCGTCCTGGCCATTTAAATTTGACCATTAATGGTCGGTGGGGTGCCGGTCTTTCAACATGAAAGGAGCTTATCAATCCTTCTTGAACCCAATTGACAGCACGAAAATGGGCTCCTTTTCTGAAACCATAGGTACGAGTCGGCCTTTGAATAGAAGGCATAATTCTTCGAATTTCATGATCTTCAATACAAACGACGGCTAAACCATAGAATGGTAAATGATGCAAAAACCTAATAAACGTTTTTCGCAATTTATTAAAATCATCACCGTAAGTGCTCATGTGATCCGCATCAATATTAGTAACCACGGCTATCATTGGTTTTAAAAATAAAAATGAAGCGTCGCTTTCATCCGCCTCAGCCACAAAATAAGCAGATGATCCAAGCTGTGCATTTGTCCCACAACTATTGAGTTTTCCACCGATCACAAAGCTTGGGTCGAGCCCACCCTCAGCTAACAAGCTGGTTACCAGACTTGTTGTGGTGGTTTTACCATGTGTACCAGCGATCGCGATGCCCTGTCGAAAACGCATCAGCTCTGCCAACATGACAGCACGAGGTATCACCGGGATCATCTGTTCCTTCGCTGCAATAATTTCAGGGTTATGATCATCAATGGCAGTAGAGCGCACAACCACCTCTGCGCCGTTGATGTTGGCTGAAGTGTGCCCAACCGTCACCGATATACCCAATGATCGTAGTCGCTCAAGTACTCGACTCTCGGTCAAATCAGACCCAGAAATCTCATAACCCTCATTCAACAGAACTTCGGCAATGCCGCACATTCCTGCCCCACCGATCCCGACAAAATGGATCCGTTTCACATGCCCCATTCTTGGTGCATGAAAAAAAGCAGGCGCTTGGGTATCATTTAAAGTATTCATGTTATTATCCCAATTTGGTTGATGAGCAACCCTTACATATCGTCAGACGCACGCCTTAGCCCCAATGCCTGCCAACGATTTTCGTGATCAATTCGCAATAACAAAGCGACCACCATGCAGTTAACCACCAAACTAGCACCACCGTAACTGAGCAAAGGTAAAGTCAACCCTTTTGTTGGGAGCAAACCGGCGTTTACGCCCATGTTAATGGCTGCTTGTATGCCCAACCAAAACGTGAGTCCATACGCGGTGAAAGCCGCAAATCGCCTTTCTTCTTGATAGGCGGTATAGCCAATTATGAAGCCCCTTACGACTAGTATACTATATAAAATGATAACCAAAAGGATTCCAACCAATCCCAATTCTTCTGCGAGTACAGCAAATAAAAAATCAGTATAAGCCTCTGGCAGATAAAACATTTTTTGAACACTTTCACCCAAACCCACCCCAAACCATCCACCGCGGCCAAAAGCAATCAATGACTGCGTCAATTGATATCCACTATTGAACTGATCCGCCCATGGATTTAAAAATGTCGTCAACCTTGCCAGACGATAAGGTGAAGAAATCGCTAAAAAAGACAAGGTAAGGCCAACCAACAGCAATAAACCTAAATAGTAGCGTAATTTGACCCCGATTAGAAAAAGCATGGCCATCACGGTGCTAACAATGACAACCGTCGCACCAAAATCGGGCTCTAATAATAATAAAACAGCAACGAATCCCAAAACAATCATGGGCTTAATAAAACCAAACACGGTTTGGCTGACGTTGTCTTTTTGACGCACCAAATATCCGGCAACATAAATAATTATCGTCAATTTAACCAATTCAGAAACCTGGACGCTAATTGGCCCAATGGAGAGCCAACGCCGACTCCCGTTCACCACACGACCAATTCCCGGAATTAAAACCACCATCAAGAGAATTAAACAAATAAACAACAGATGAACACTGTATTTTTTCCAAATACATGTGTCTACTCGCATGACTATAATCGCTGCGACAAAACCAATGAATAGATAACAAGCCTGACGCATGAGAAAATGAAACGGTTGATGATAAAATTTAGTTGAAATCATCACCGAACTTGAAGCAACCATCATCAAACCAATAATCAACAAACCAATAACCGCAGCAATCAGCCACCTGTCATATAATGACGGGGCACGTGAATTGGTATGAAAAACAAGACGACGGGCACTCACAATAAATTCACCGCATGGCAAAACACGTCTCCGCGATGATTAAAATCATCAAACATATCCAAACTTGCGCACGCAGGGGAAAGCAAAACCACATCCCCAGGTTTGGCTGAGATCCGTGCCACATTCACTGCTTCCTCCAAGGTTTTGGTCCGAGTAATCGCCACGATATCACCCAATGCATCGGCCAATTTATCAGCATCCTCACCAATCAAAACCACTGAGCGAATATAATTCATCACGGGGCGAAGCGCTTTGAAATCAGCACCCTTCCCCTGCCCACCTGCAATTAACACGATTTTTCCGCGTAGCGTATGTCCGATCCCTGAAATAGCAGAAATAGTGGCCCCGATATTGGTTCCTTTCGAATCATTTATCCAGTCTACTTCATTGAGTGTCCGCACCCACTGCGTGCGATGAGGTAAGCCGGGGAATTGTTGTAGCACTTGTTTCATGCAATCAAATGATATGCCAACTGAATGGGCCAAAGCGCATGCAGCCAGGGCATTAGCCCAGTTATGTTTTCCTTTAATTCGCAACGCGTCAACTGAAATAATGGATTCCTTTCCATATGCTAAATAACGAGTTTCATCGATGGTTTGCAACCCCCATTGACCTGATTCGGGTTGATCCAAACCAAAGCTTGTCATCCGCGTGTTTTCAGGCACCGCTGGCACAGGGACAGTCGCTTGATCAGCGCGGTTATACAATACCAATCCCGCATGCTGATAGATACGCTGTTTTGCGCCGACATAAGCCGAAAAGGTGTGGTGTCGATCAAGGTGATCGGGGCTAACGTTCAGAATCGTCGCGGCAACCGCAGCCAAAGATTGAGTCAGCTCCAACTGAAAACTAGATAACTCCAACACCCAGAGTTCGTATTGTCCGGGCAAATCATCCAATAAATCAAGAACAGGTTGGCCAATATTGCCAGCAACAGCGACTTTGATTCCAGCTGTTTTGGCCATCTCTCCGACAAGGGTGGTCACGGTCGATTTGCCATTGGTACCGGTAATTGCGATAACTGGTGAGTTAATTTCGCGCACGAGACATTCTATATCACCATATATCGGGATCTGGTCATCATGGGCATTTTTCATCACAGTTTGGTCAAGACTTACGCCTGGACTCGCAATCACAGCAATCAGGTCACCATAAATTTCCTCGGGTATTGAACCCAAAAACAACTGAGCAGTTGGAAACGTTTGCTCGAATTCTGTCAATCCGTCTAAGTCTGTACGGGTATCAAAAACCACAAATGGCTTATTTTTTCGCTGTAAATAACGAGCGATCGAATAGCCTGTTTTTCCAATACCAGCAATCAGGTAACGAGATGGTTTCATGTCTTTATCTCAGCTTTAAGCTTGCTAAACCACATAATACAAACACGACAGTCATGATCCAAAACCGAACAATTACTTTCGGTTCTGACCAACCCTTTAATTCAAAATGATGGTGGAGCGGTGCCATTCGAAATAATCTTTTTCCATGCGAATATTTGAAGTAACCCACTTGTAAAATGACAGAAATTGTTTCAATAACAAATAAACCACCCATGATCATCAAGACTAATTCTTGTCGAACAATTAAAGCGATCATACCCAACGCTGCGCCTAAAGCAAGTGACCCAACATCTCCCATAAAAATTTGGGCCGGGTAGCTGTTGTACCAGAGAAATCCCAAGCCGGCGCCAACCAAAGAAGCACAAAATATGGTTAATTCGCCGCTGTTTGCCACAAAAGGGATAACCAAATAATGCGCATATACCACGTTGCTGGCAGCGTATGCAAATATACCCAAGGCCCCAGCAACCATGACGATAGGCATGATGGCCAATCCATCTAAACCATCCGTCAGATTAACCGCATTGCTACTCCCAACAATGACTAAATAAGCAAATAAGGGAAACAAATAACCGAGGTTTATGAAAACAGACTTCAAAAAAGGAATGGTGATGTCAGTATGAACCGGTAAACTACTATTGTGATATAAATAACCTAAAGCCACAATCGCGATGAGCGACTGCCAAAGATATTTCGAGCGCGCTGAAAGTCCTTTGCTGTTTTTTAGCACCAGTTTTTTATAATCATCAACCCAACCGACCAGGCCAAAAGCGAGGGTTACCAGCAAGACTAGCCATAAGCTGGGTTGACGTAAATCGCCCCATAATAAGCAACTGACCGTTACCGCGATTAAAATCAGCACCCCACCCATCGTTGGGGTTCCTGCTTTTGATAAATGACTTTTAGGACCATCATCACGAACCATTTGGCCAATTTGCATGTTTTTGAGCCACTTAATGGTCGCGGGTCCACACAGCAGCCCCACCAGCAAAGCCGTCAATGCCGCCAAGATAGAGCGGAACGTTAAATATTGAAACACCCTGAATGCGTGATACTGGGTTTGTAATTGTTGTGTTATCCAAAAGAGCATATTTGCTACCTAATCAAGATTACCGTGACACATTATCCCCAAAAACGTCAACAAACGTTGGGCATTGACCACCGTTGTAGCCAAGCTCTTTGTTGGGCCAAGGGCCAAGGCCCAACCTATTCAGAGCACCATGGCTCGTACTTGGCTCAGCATTTGTTGCTCATTAATTCATGAACAATTTTTTCCATAGCCGCAAATCGTGATCCTTTCACCAGTACGGTCGTTTCTTCATTCAAATATTCCATTAAATCCTTGGTTAAACCCGTTTGATCTTCATAATGTCGACCAGGTTCACCAAATGCCTCTGAAGTAAAAGCACTGTGCTTGCCACAGGTCAAAACCAAATCAATGCCATGTTGACGAGCAGCTAAACCTATTTCTCGATGATGTATTTCAGTCCAATCACCTAACTCCCCCATATCGCCTAGGACTAAAATACGCCGACCTTGACGAGTGGCAAGGACATCCACTGCGGTTAGAACGGAACGTAAATTGGCATTATAGGTGTCATCGATGATCACCGCGTTATTCTTGCCTTTTTTAAAACTCATGCGGCCCGGAACCCCAGTAAAAGCTTGTAAACCAACGGCAATGTCTTCTATGGAGATACCCAAAGCATGCGCACAAGCAGCCGCCGCCAAGGCATTACTGACATGATGTCGGCCGGGTACCTGTAATTGGATACTTTGCTCACCTAAAGGCGTCACTAAATTAAAAAACGCTACGCCAGCTTCGTTGAAGTGGATACCCTGCGCATGAACGTCTACCGGTTTACTTGTTGAGAACCGAATAACTGAATATCGGGTTAAGATCGCATCCCAATAATGTGCATAGGCGTCATCATCATTAATAACCGCTGTTCCACCTGGCATCAGTCCCTGATAAATTTCGCCTTTCGCATCAGCAACGCCATCAATTGATCCGAAACCGGCAATATGGGCTGGTGCAATATTGTTAATCAAACTCACATGCGGTTGAACAACTTGAACGGTATGGGCAATATCACCCTGACAGCTAGCCCCTAACTCAAATACGGCAAAGCGATCGGTCGGTTTTAATTGTAGCACACTTAACGGCGCCCCCAGATGATTATTTAAGTTTCCTGGTGTTGCAAAAGATGGTTGGGGCAATATTTTGGCAATCATCTCTTTCACACTGGTCTTACCATTACTGCCAGTTAAAGCGACAACCTTGCATGACAAACCTTGTCGATGAGATTTTGCTATCAATGCCAACGCATCGATGGTGTTTGCAACAACGAGCTGTGGTATGTTGACACCTGTTATTGCGTGGGTACATACAACTGCCGCCGCGCCCGCTCGTTCAGCATCTAGAATAAAATCATGGCCATCAAATCTCTCTCCCTCAATCGCAATAAAGAGCGATTGAGGTTTAACGCGACGGCTATCTATCGTGATATCAACCAATTTTACATCGTGATATTCGCTGACAACAGCGTTAATATTTAATGCGGCTGCCACTTCCTGTAAATTCATACAAGAGCCTCCCTAAGCAACGGTTTCTAGTGAACTTAGATTCAATTTTCGATGATATCGTTCAATACTGACTTCAGATAGAAGCTGACGTCGGTCATCTAGTAAATACGTATCTAAATCTTCGCTTAATGTTTTTGCTGTATCTAGCATGATATCAAACCGTTCTTCATCAATCCCAGGATTACCTGAAGCATGCATATAGATACACAAGCCAGGAACGGTAAAAGCACCAATGTTTTGCAAATCAAATACGCCTTGATCCGTTGCTGCAGCCAAGCTACACATCACGGTTCCTTGTCCATTTGAGTATTGATGTCGATGAAACAAATTTCCTTCGCCAAATCTTAAACCCGCAGCAAGTACGGCCTGCAATAACTCGTAACCGGCTAAGTGGCGATTCGCTTTTGCTAATAAAAACATCATAAGTGGTTCTGTCTTCACCTGACTTGTCTCAACGATACACGTTTGGTCAAATGACATCCTCTCAGACTTGATTTGTTCAACATCCGGCTTTGTGCTTATCTTTGGTTCATTTTCTTCGCGCGCAGTATGAGTCTGAGCAAACCCATCTCGGCCTGCTGTAAAAAGCCTATCACTCGATTCATCAACAGATTCACGTTCAGGCGTGACAATTGGCTGATCATCCGGGGTCAGTTCACTCACGCGACGGATGGCAATAATATCATCATGTTGCATTTTCGCATCAAATTGACCAATTGATGGTGAACGCATTCTAATTTCAGCAGCTCTTTTACGTGTCTGTAGTACATGGATAATTGCATAAACTACCCCGGCCAACAACACCACGTTGAGGATCAAGCTCCAGTTTGCTTGCATGTTCATCTCCTTCCGATCAGTTTACGTTGTACCGCTTATTTTTTGATGTTGCTCGGCGATATCAACTGATACAATTCTTGATACCCCTGGTTCGCGCATCGTAACACCAATCAAATGATCGGCTAATTCCATGGTTACCTTGTTATGGGTAACAAATAAAAACTGCACAAATTGTGACATATCTCTAACCAGATCACAAAAGCGCCTAATATTTGCATCGTCCAAAGGCGCATCCACTTCATCCAACATACAAAATGGTGATGGATTTAATTGAAATATTGCGAACAGCAAAGCAACCGCGGTCATTGCCTTTTCACCCCCAGACAGCATATAAATTGTGTTGTTGCGTTTACCCGGGGGTTGCGCCATGACCAATACCCCTGCTGTTAACAAGTCATCAGATGTTAAAGTTAACGTTGCCTGCCCACCACCAAACAGTCTCGGAAATAAGCGTTGGAATGCGGAGTTTACCGCATCAAACGTTTCTTGCAAGCGTTGTTTGGTTTCTTGATCCATCTTGGCTATCGCCCGCTCAAGGGTAGCCAGTGCTGCATTTAAATCTTCATGTTGCGCATCTAAATGCTCTTTGCGCCCTAAATCTGATTGATATTCATCAATTGCTAATAAATTAATCGCACCCAACCGATTAATTTTTGCCTCCAAGGCGACTAAATCTTGCTCTAATTTATCCATGGTAGCAACTGGAGTAGGACTTGTGTCGTCTGGATGAAATAATTTATCTCGCCAATTTTTATCTAGCTCATCCAACTGCTCAACCACACTTGTTGCACGCGTGAGCATAGTCTGCTCTTCAAGCTGATGTGCTTGAAGTTGTGTTTGCAGATTTTTTATTTGTTGTTCTTCATACTTACATATTTGCTCGGTTTCTTGCAAGCGTTGCTGTAAGTCATTTACCTGTTGCTGTTTTAACATGAATTGGTGCTCAGCGTGGCGATGTTCTTCCGTTCTTATCAGCAAGAGATTATCCAAGCTTTGCTTGGGTTCGATTGAGGTCCGTTGACCACTTGGATTTCGACATCGGGCTTCAGAAGCGAGGCCATCAACAAGTCCTAACTCTATCCCACGATGGATCAAATTTTCTAGTCGTTCTTGCATCTGCGTTTGTTGTTGCTGGGAACGTTTAATTTGTTCTTTTAAATGCGATATGGTGGTTTTTTCTTGCGCGCATTCTAGTTGGATAGCATGCAAGGTCGCTTTGGTTGTCTCTACGATACGCTTGGCTTCTAACAAATGTGATGCTGCGCTTGCTTGATTGTCTAGTAATTGCTGTTTTTTTGCCAAAAAAGAATTATATTGGTGGAGCGCTTCCATTTTTTTAGCCTCAACTTCCAGGTGTTGTGCGGCGAGTTGCTCTGTTTCAGTCTGCAAAGTTGCTTGCTCTGCTGTCAGTCGATCTAATCGATAAATTGTATAGTCATATGCTTGTTTTTTTTGTTCAATCAACAAACCCTGCTGATGAATGGCATTAGAAAGCGCCGCAATCTGTTCTTTCAACGTGAGTTGGTCGCGCTCATTGGCTGTCAGTAAGACATAGATTTCGTTTCGTTGTTTGGTTAATTGTGTGATATTGTCTTGTTCTCTTTGTAAATCAACACTTAATTGTTCTAACGCTCGCTGACGGCTTAATAACCCAACTTCATCATCTGCCTGCGGTTTAAGATTAAAAACTCTGATCCAATCTTGTCCAATCCAGAATCCATTTTGTGTGGCAATCGATTGCCTGGTGCTGATAAAAGGAAGCCAACTGCAAGCATCTTGAAGCGTCTCAGCTGCAAAAATTTGTTCAAGATTTATCATGGAGGAAGGAACGTCACCCGATACGTAGTCTAACAGCCTGGGGTATGGTTTGGTTGTATTGTCCGCATCAAGTTGACACGGTTTGGTCTCTGTGTATATTCCACTATTTCCTTCTAGCGTCGGTAACAACGAGGTTAAGGCATCGATCGAATCAACAACAATGGCTTGTAAATAATCACCTAAAATACACTCAACGATGGGGAGCCACGCTTCGTCGACTTTCACTGACTCAGCAAGCCTTCCTTGATATGTATTTTGGGACAAAAAACCAGACCCAGACTTAAATGCAGCTTGCTGCGTGGCTTTTAAAGCGGCCAATTCTATGGCGATTGCTCGGGTCTTATCCTGCACGCGATGAAGTTGTTGTTCTTGCAATTGTAAGCGCTGTTGTAATTCACTTCCTTGCAACAACATCTGTTGATATTGAACGTTGACATGGAGATACTGCGCTTCTAACTCAACTTTTTCTGCCTGATAGGGCTGGAAATCTTCACCAAGCATGTCGTGATCTAAACTTGATTGTTCAACCTGATTTTTTTCAAAATGAAGTTGTAATTGTTGGCGACGAACATCTAGCTTTTGTAAATGCATGTTTTCAAACTTCATATTCCGTTCAGCTTCGTGCAACGCAAAAATTAATGCTTGTGAAGCTTGATCAGACTCCGTTGCCACTTGTTGATGTGTTTCCATCACCACTTTATCATCTACCAAACGTGCATGACAGGCTTGGTGACTTAATTCTAACACACGCAAGTTTTCTTCTTTCATTTGAATCTGCGTTTGATCAGCGTTGATTTGTTGTGCAACTTGCTCTAGTTCACGTATGATTTGCTGTTGATCAATTTGTAATTGCTTTCTATCACGTGCCTCTTGACGAAGGGCCTCATCTAAACGAGCAATTTCAGTCGCCAATTGATAATAATGGGTTTGATTTTTCTGATAATCTATTTGAGCAAGATTCAACTCTTCTTGAATAACGGCTACCCTTGCGTACAACTGAGCTGTATCAGTTTGATGCGTGTCTTGCTGTAACTGACACTGTGCATATTGTTGTTGCGCTGCTTGGCAAGCGTTCATCAAATGTTGCCATTTTAAGGATAGTATCTCAACTCGACACTGTCGTTCTTGCTGTTTGAGTTCTTTGTAACGGATTGCGGCATGTGCTTGGCGCTCCAATCGAGCCAATTGTTTAGTGAGTTCGGCTTGAATATCGGCTACCCGAGATAAATTCTCTCGAGTGAGGGCAATGCGTTGTAATGTTTCACGACGACGATCTTTATATTTTGAAATGCCCGCGGCTTCTTCTAAATAACCACGCAAGTCCTCTGGGCGAGATTCGATTAAGCGGGAGATTGTATCTTGGCCGATAATAGAGTAACTGCGAGGCCCGGCTCCTGTACCCAAAAAAATGTCCGTCACATCACGACGTCGACAGCGAGTTCCATTCAAGAAAAAAGTTGATTCACCATCTCGAGTAACCAATCGCTTCACGGCGATTTCTTGATAACTGGCATAAGGTCCCGTCAGCCGTCCCAATTGATTATCAAAGGTTAATTCAACAAAGGCTTGTCCGACTGACTTACGCGTGGTAGCTCCTTTAAAAATAACATCAACCATCGACTCACCACGCAAGTTTTTGGCATGACTTTCACCCATTACCCAGCGCACTGCATCGATGATATTTGATTTTCCACAGCCATTGGGTCCGACAACACCAACAAGCTGGCTGGGGAAAGGTATGACAATTGAATCAACGAAAGACTTGAATCCGGCCAGTTTTAATTGTCTTAAACGCATGATGTAACCGTTGACAATTCGATCCCTTAGGCAGCGACCATCTGTTTTGGGACATAACTTTTCAGTCGTTGTGCAAACTGATATAACACATCGAAACCTGATTCTTCTGCTTGCTTACACCATTGTTGTAATGATTCAACGAGCTCTTTTTGAGAGTTAGCTGTTTTCAACCAAACATGTTGTAACGATTGCCGATAGCTGTAGACAACACGTAATTGTTCATAACGATTCAGAAGTGCCTGCAAGCGATTTGATGCTTTTGGCGTCAGTAAGTCTCTTTCTCTGCGCAATAAAAATCCCGCACGACGAACCAGTTTTTTATCTTCATCGTTTTCAATATTATGCTGTTTCACCTGTTTTAAGATGGGCCGCAGCACATCTGAATAGTAATGTGACATGACTTGGAAACGATTAGTGACGACCGCCCTGACAGTTTCTAAATCAATACTCAGTTTGTTTTTCTCTTGCGCCAGTTTAGGCGGTAATTTTTTTACTTTAGCCAAACCAAAAAAGGACAGGATCCGGATATACATCCAACCAATATCAAATTCCCACCATTTGATTGAAAATTTGGCTGATGATGCATACGTGTGATGGTTATTATGCAATTCTTCACCGCCAATCCAAAATCCCCATGGAAACACATTGGTAGCCGCATCAGGACATTCAAAATTACGATAGCCCCAGTAATGGCCTATTCCATTCACAACACCCGCAGCCCATAACGGAATCCACATCATTTGGATAGCCCAAACCGTCAAACCCGGTATACCAAATAAGAATAAATCGATGAGTAACATCAAGATAATCCCTTTTGTCGAATGGCGTGAGTACACGTTGCGCTCAATCCAATCCGTTGGGGTTCCATGAGAGTATTTAGCGACCATCTCTCTATCTTTGCGTGCAGCACGATACAACTCAGCTCCTTGCCAAAAAACTTTTTTAATACCGAACACAACTGGACTATGCGGGTCGCCCTCATTATCAGAATAGGCATGATGCTTGCGATGAATAGCAACCCAGTCACCGGTAACCATACCGGTTGATAACCAAAGCCATCCACGGAAAATATGACTGATGATCGGGTGGAGCGTCAGCGCGCGATGTGTTTGATTACGATGTAAATAAATAGTAACCGATGCGATCGTAAGCTGAGTCATGATCAACGTAGCGATTACGTAACCCCAAAAAGACAAGTTCAAAGCACCAAACATCACAATTCCTCCTTCAGCCTCAGATTCAATGTATCATATCATACCACAATTTGAACACGCATAGAAGTAGCTAGCACGCCACCGTTAGACAGGACAAATGAATGAAACGTTGTACTAGGGTCAGTTGGCAATCGGGATCCATTGCGATCGGTTTCAGTACAGTAATCTTGTGCGCTGGACTTTGAACAAAGTTAATTATCAACAAACCCTAGACTCGTCACGAAAATCCTTGTAATGTTCCACGCACATTAATCAAGCACACTTTTCAAGATGAAAGTTGGTAAGTTACGATCAATATGGATTATTATATTATGCCTTGCTTATTCTGCATACACATGCGGACGTGCCATTTATAAATCTATGCGCCACAATATCACGCGCCAATGGTGCGACGAGGAATTACAACGAATGGTAAAACGACTCAATCGCGCGGTCCGGATTCATCCTAAAATTGTCAACCCTCATCAAACCCAACCACCTAAAAACAAACCCACCATTATCATGTGTAACCACAGCAGTTTATTTGATATCCCCTTGAGTTTTTTGGCCTTCCGTCATCATTCGATCCGCATGCTAGCTAAGAAAGAACTGGGGAAAATTCCTATTTTTGGTGGTGGCATGGTTGCCGCAGAGTTCCCATTCATAGATAGGCACAATCGTCGGCAAGCTTTTAAAGATTTAGATGCGCTGACTCATCTGATGAAAAGTGGGATTATCATCTGGATAGCGCCCGAAGGAACCCGATCCAAAGATGGCAAATTAGGCTCGTTTAAAAAAGGTGGTTTTATCACAGCTATCAACACCCAAGCCACCATCATCCCCATTGGCATTCGCGGCGCCCACAAAATACTACCGGCCCGCACTGTTCAATTTCATATTGATCAATACCCAGAAATTCATATTGGCGAACCGATTGACGCTTCGAAATATACATTAAAAGACAAAGATACGTTGTTGGAAAAAGTGCGGCAATCCATAGAAAAACTAATCAATGACCCGGATCAATAGGGTCTATTGATAAGGCTGCTATCACACCCGATGGTACAAATTTTGATACATCGCCGCCCAAAGAAGCAATTTCTTTTACCAGTGTTGAAGAAATAAACATTGAATCCTCTGATGGGGTTAAAAAGACCGTTTCAATTTCTTTGGATAATTTTCTATTCATACCCGCCAATTGAAATTCATACTCAAAATCAGAAACCGCCCTTAATCCTCGCAAAATAATTTGTGCCTGTTGCTCACACGCGAAATTTATCAGTAAGTTATCAAACCCCAACACCGATACTCCCGGGAGTGATCCGACCGCTTGTTCAATAAACGCCACGCGACGCGTCAGAGAAAAAAATGGTTTTTTAGTTGGATTGGTCGCCACCGCTACCACAATCTCAGGAAATATACGAGCTGCGCGCGTGATAATGTCAACATGTCCATTGGTGATCGGGTCAAATGTACCCGGATAGATAACTTTTTGCTGCATGAAAACCTCTCTTGCTTACCCGATTAGTTTAACGTATTGTTTCAATAAAAACGATACGTTGGAATAGAGTGTCAGCTATTCAATATCAAGGGAGATTCACATGATTCGAGTCAACAAACAATTAGGGCCTGTTGACAATTCATCTTTTGAAAACCGACGTCCCGCGACTTATTCGCGGGATCCAGAGATCTTGCTTCATGCGAAAGCTAATTGCACCGCGTTAATTCATGATGGATCCCGCGGACAAGCGGCAGGACGTCGAGACATGAATTGTCAACAAACCCTAGGTTTTTTAGCGAGCTTATTCGTTATACTTATAACAAGCTGCTCTTCTAATAAAACAGCCCTGCTCCCAGAACAAACCAGCTCATCCACCCCTCAAACCCAGCTTGAAGCAAACAGCACAACGCTGACTCAAGAAAACACACGGAGCAACAACACGACCATTCCCTCTTCATTTGACTTATCGGGCGCCATCGCGGCTAAGAATCACAAAAAAGGATGGACAGCAACCATCAATTGGAAACAAAATGGCCCCAATCAATATCAAATTCGTTTGCTGGGACCGGTCGGTACACAAGCAGTGATGATTGAAAAAAAACATGGTATGACAACTTACCGTGAAGGCGCTAAAGAAGTGACCTCATCCAATGATCACGATTTACTGCAAAAACAAACCGGTATCCATTTGCCCATTAATAACCTGTATTATTGGATCAGGGGAATCCCCGCTCCCGGTCCTGTTCAATCGTCCGCTTACAATCCAGATCATACGCTCCATAGTTTGAGGCAAGCTGGGTATACGATTGAGTACACCCAATATATCACGGTCGGCAAGGTCACCCTTCCGAGTAAAATTCGCCTCCAGGGGCAAGAGCTGACCATCAAACTAATCGTCAAAAATTGGCAATTGGGATAATTCCAAAAAATGAATAACAGGGCGTCATCTACTCAAAAAGAAGTTGTTTGACCCCACAGTATCAGCTAGCTTAAAGAATTTGTTGAGGAATACTCCGATTCAATTGTCTTTTTTGGGCGCTCGATTACTGGTGAAAACAAACGACCAACACGAGGCACATTCGATCCAGCAGCGTGAAGAGTTGTAGCGAGAGATATCTCATTTACTCTCGAACCATTTACTTCCATGCTCTCGGTCCGCTGTTGAGTTTGGATGAAGCTGGTTTTCACGAGACGAATTAAATCTAAAGACTCTAAAAAATTTACTTTGTGCTTATCTGGTGGGGAGGCCAGAATATAATGCTTTTCACCAAAAACGTCCGCATCTCTGATTAAACTTGTTTTTTCAGCCCTTAGTAGATCATTTATTTTTAAGGCAACATTAGAATGAAGTGCGGCATCGCATCTGAGAAGTGGGATTCCTTTGCTTGTTTCAGCTGTTAACAGAGTTGCATATTCTTTTTTAGGTAGTAACAACCTAAATAAATTGATAAATAGCTCGGCAGTTTCTATATAGCCCTTACTGATCGCTTGATGAAGCACCGTATAATTGTTTCGATGGGATTTCAACAGCATATCCATGAATGATCCCAGCGTCATTTTATTTCTCAGAATTGCTCGAAGACATGCATTGATGTATGCATAAACAAATTCATCGTCACCGCAGCGAACTACCTCATGCGCCTGGTTATACCCTTCCTGCGGGTGGTTCAACAAGAATGTTCGATATGCAGGATCTGTGAGCCATCCCTGCTGATTAGCCCACTCAGCATGCTCAAGAATAACAGGGCCTATCTTGTTATTATTAGGCAACAATCCGATGTGCAAAATCTGGGAGGGTGTATCTCGTCTCGTTCTTTTCAAAAAGATCGCTTGGTATATATCTGAAGAAATACGTCCAGCAACCAGCTGCTCTGCAATAACCCTAAAAATCGTCTTGAGGCTTTCAGATTGTCCTGCTAACGCTACCCGATCCATCGCTGAATAGCCAAGACTATCTATTCCAAAAGCGGCATTACCAGCATAGTAAATCAGTCTCTCAATTGTTTTATGGCACGATGAGGCAAGAACGATATCGACTATACCTACCTTTGACCTATTTGGCTGCGTTAAAATATTTGTAAATACGGCTTGCGACATCCAGCCTTGTTCTACAGCATATTTGAGTTCTGCTAACACCATGCCAAAAGCCTCAAAATATCCACCGGTTGCATATGCAGCTAACGGGAAGTTTTCCTGATTATTTTTTATAAAGTGAGTTGCCACATATTGTGCTGGTGCTATAAAACCTAAACTCACCCCAAATAAAGTCCAAGCAGATATTTTAGCGGCTATCTCTTGAAAACCCGGGTGGTTAAATGTCTCATAAAACGGCGACCGATAGGCATTATTTCCCCTTGTCATTAAAAATTGAAAAAGTCCGCTCTGTTGCGCATCGGGTCTTTGTGCTCTTTCAAGGAGTTTATCAATCACAAAACAACGGTTTTCAATATCAGAATCGAGCCCAATCACAAAATGCAGTAGTGTTTTTTCTTCTAAATAAGACCCGAATTCTCTATTGTTGAACGATTCAAATGCACGAATCAGTTGTTGTTGACTGATACTTTTTTCAATGTATGCGAGAATTGTTTTTCCTACAGAGGTATTAGCATGACTATTCATTTTTTATCTTTTGTGAATTAATTTGAATCGCATTCTATATTATAAATTCTCTTAGATCAATTATCGCAAAGAATTCAACAATGGCTACTCCTCGACTTTAGCCATTTTTCCAGAACCGTTCCTTGACGCTCACGACCATGTCTTTTGAACACAGTCGCTTAAGATAGGTAGTTTGCGACCTATATGTGCATATCAATCACGAGGGGCTTTCCCTCATCATTTGTGCAGCATTGCTCTTTGCTGTTGAGATGCAAATCGCATGCTTGGCACACTAGCACGCAAGGGGCTAAACGAATTGCCGAAACTTAAAACTTATGGATTAATAATCTTGCCTTTGACATAAGTACCGGCAGGTTTCAAAGCACTGTCAGTCCAAACATTTTTTGCGCAAGTACCGGTAATCCATACAGCGCCGGATCTGAAGTCATCTGAGTAATTCCAGTTTACCCAGCCGATCTTCTTACTTGCCATTAACTGCATGTATCGATCAGACATCACAAAATCATTGTTACCATCACCACTCACAGTTTGCGTACCAAACTCTGTTACGAAAATAGGTAAGACTTTGGATGCATTATCAAGAGCATTCAAATACTCATCTTTATGCGAAGCCGCATAAAAATGGAAAGTGTACATGATATTAGGATATTGGACGGGATTATTCACAATTTCTTGATAAGAACTACCGTCAGAGACCCCTAAAGAGCTCCATCCTCGGGTACCGACAATAATGGGTGCTTTTGGATCAAGTGCACGAATGTAAGGAATGATTTGATCCGCGTAGCTTTTAATCGTTGACCAGCTCACACCATTTGGCTCATTCGCAATCTCATACAACAGATTGTTTTTAGTGCCATTTGCAGCAATGATGTCACCGAAAAACTTTTTAGCACGAGTCAAATTGTAGTTAGGATCACCAGGGTTCAATATATGCCAATCTACAATCACATAAATACCTCGATTATAGGCTTCATTAATCAAAGTATTCATTTGTTGCGTGAATGCTGTTGGATTGGATTCATAACCACCTTCCTGAACATACATAGAAAGACGTATAACACTGGCTTTCATGTTATTGGTCAGATAATTCAATGATGCAGTGGTTAAACAAGTCCCCAAACCATACCATTGCAATCCATGCGAACTCATACCTTGTAACTGAATAGGTGTGCCTTGAGCATTACATAATTGCGTACCACATACAGTTAATTGACCATTTGTCGCAACAGGGGTTCCTCCGCTTTGAGCAGTGATGGTAATGGTTTCACTAGCATTAGGAGTGGCCGTTAAAGGCTGAGGCGAAAATTGGATCGTGCCGGAAACGTTATCAGCAGATACTGTATAGATAAAGCCATCGGTTAGCGAAACACTGTCAGTACCACTGCCGTTAGATAAAGCAACTGTTTTTGAGATGACGGTAGAATTATTATTGGGGGTAAAATTCACCTTCAAGGAAGTGAGCGTTGTGGATGCTCCATTCACAGTCACAAAGATATTATCCTGAGCGACCAACACACAGTTGAAAGTTAAATTACTTGTAGAGGGCGTCATGCCTGCGATCACACTTGTAGGTGAAAAAGTAGGCGAACAATTATAACCATTATAATTAATAGTTGGTGTAGAGAATTGATAAGCAGTATTGACTTTCAATCGATCCACGGTTGTAGGAGCATTCCAAGCAAGGCTTTTAGAAACGGAGTTCCCAGCCTGATTGGTAATGACAACAGTTGGCGTGCTGGTATAGCCACTTAATTCATTAGGTAAGGCTTGTAAATTGCCTCATGGCTAGCTGCTTTATTACTAAATCAAAAGCAGCAGAAGACTTGGCTAAAGCTGAAGATATGATGTTATCGACCGACAGCGAACAATTTATTACTGATGTGGTTATTCAGCGTGCATCGCTATTTCCTATTTGTCGCCTTCTCAGTGAAGAGGCCTTAACCTTATTACCATTTGCTTTCTACAGAAATGCTCATGCCCGCCACATACTCGATATGGAAGGCGGTTACAATATGCTTAATAGTATTAAAACTGGAGTATTAATTGGCCATATAAATTCTGCAGAGTTGAATCTTTGGTTTGCTCGATGGATTATCAATGTTTCAGGTCTAGATGGCCACGTGAACATGCAAGGCTCTGTATACCTTACCCAACCCATTGCCGATTGTCTGATTGCGCTAAAAACAGAACTAGATCAACTGTTAGATAACCCCGATTATCCTGTGATAGATAATTATTTGGCTTTTCGACAACAGCAACTTAGAGTAAATTCCCCTTATCTTGCATATCTAGCCGCCTTGATGAGACAATATACGCCAGATATCGCGACTGAGATCCAATCATGGTTTGATGAGTTGTCATTTGAGACTAAAGAGGCTAAACAAAAAGCATTTTATCAGCAGCTTCAAACGACAAAAGTAACCTCCACCTATAAACCAATCGTTTTTGCTAATTTACGCGATTTAGGTTGTTCAATTTCTCAGGCACTCACGCTATTCTCTCACATTGAACTCTCTGCGATAAACCAGTACAAGAGCGCATTAGAAGCCGGGACTATTCGTGAAAACACCCCCCTTTGCTTTAGAGCTGTTGCCTTTAAAGAGCATTTGAAACCTATTCTGGACGCTTATAGTTTAGATGGTACGCTTCCTGATATCACCATTAATTCAGAAGCACTTCTTGAGGCTACATTACCAGTAGTGGAGCAACGTCTATCCTATGGTTTGAGCTAGACTGTAACTCCTAAGGTTGTGGATATGAAAGGCGCTATTTGTTATCAAATGCTGGAAGTATGGTCCCTGCTAAACGACCGAACCCTACTTTAAAGCCATTGCCTTGGCAATGCGCTTTCATGATAACTTCATCACCATCTTCAAGAAAACCACGTACTTTCCCATTTGGAAAATGAATGGGGGTTTTGCCATTTTGAGTTATCTCCAGCAGGCTTCCATAACTACCTGGTTCTGAGCCACTAATGGAACCTGAAGCAAGTAAATCACCTGTGCGCATATTACAACCTGTGATGGTATGATGGGCTAGTTGCTGATTGGTACTCCAGTACATATATCGAAAGTTATTTTGACATATAGTAAACAGATTATCACATTCAAATAATTTTAATTGCACTTCCAAGTTTATATCGTAGGTAAATCTATTTTTTTGCTGTAGATAGGGCAATGGCTCTGGATCTTGCGTCGGCATAGCTGTTTTGAAGGGCTCCAATGCTTTGGCGGTAACAACCCAAGGAGAGATGGATGTGGCAAATATTTTACTCAAAAATGGGCCCAATGGTTGATATTCCCATAATTGAATATCTCGAGCGCTCCAATCATTAACCAGGACGAAGCCGAAAATATGATCTTGTGCGGTCTGAATGGGAATCGGTCTCCCAAACGAATTACCTTGTCCGATAAAAAACCCCATTTCCAACTCAAAATCTAATTTTTTAGAGGCTGCAAAGATTGGCGGGTTATCTGGATCACTTTTAATTTGACCACGCGGACGATGGATATCAGTTCCACTGATTACCACCGAGCTGGCTCTGCCATTGTAGGCGACTGGTAGATGTTTCCAATTGGGGAGCAGCGCATTGTTTTTATCACGAAACAACATCCCTACATTGGTCGCATGATATTCAGAAGAATAAAAATCCGTATAATCCCCTATCTCAACGGGTAGTTGCATGTTTGCATTTTTCTGTGCAATAAGACACTCATTGTATAATTCAACATTGTCTTTAATGATGGGGTTATCATGACTCACTAGCTCAATAATTTTATCACGAGTTGCGTCCCACTTGTTTTCCCCAAGAGACATAAATTTATTAAGCGATGGTTGATTGAAAACAAATTCACCATGGCCAACTCCCAGCAATCCTCTTCTTTCTAGCGCAGCCAAGTCTAGAATCATATCGCCGATAGCAACCCCAACACGTGCTTGCTGATTCGTTTTTTCTGTAAAAATCCCATAAGGAAGATTTTGAATTGAAAAATCAGACTCCTTGGGGATATGAATAAAAGATTGTTTGACTTCACTGTCTTGCGCCATGCCTTTCTCACTTTGATTATAAAAAAAACAGATTAATCCTCTATGATTGACTACTGGGCTGTTTCTTGAAGAAACAACACATGAACCACTGTCGCTGGGATCAATTGCCTTTTTAGGATGATTAATTATATTTTGATAACTACCTAACTTGTAGATTAATATGTATTTAAATAATTCATAATAAGCTTAATTATTCCTTAAACCCCAATTTCTTATGGGGAAACATCGGATAACTTCCTAGATGACGTTATGCTTTTTACAAATGTATCATACAATTGATTCTAGATTAACTCGATATGGTAATTACCTTTTTTAAATACTTTCATTAATTTGGACTATATTTAAAGTAATATATAATCAATCTATTGGATAAGGGGCTGATATGTCGAAAGATTCGAAGGAAATGTTAAAAAAATGGGCTGATCGTCAAGCATCTATAAAAAGTAACGGTCAAGCCGACTCTATAACACCCAAACAAAAACTGAACTACATAGGGTTGGCTGATGTAAATCAAGATACAAACGTTATATATGCTTCATATAAAGCTGGTACGTCATTTATAAAAAATACAGTAAGTGGGCTTAATGATGGCAAGCTCGAAAGTCACCAAATATTCATTACCGAGCAAAACAAGAAAAAACCATACCCTGAAATTGATAAATTATATGACAAAGTAAAAGAAATCAAAGACAAGGTGCACGACAGCCGGACTAGAGAAGAAGCTAATACATTTCTTAATAAATTAACTGAAATTATTGCAAAGAGAGATGCTATGCTAATGTCTATCGAGGTTAAGACTGAAAGAGGTCGAGCATACTGGAATGAAATTTCAGCAAACACTGCGAATATTAATTTTGCTAGGGAAGCGGCTAATCTTATTTACGAACACAAGAGAATCATGTTAGCAGGACCAAATAAAATCAATATGATAGCTTATTATGCTCATGTGGCGTATAGAGAAACTTCAAAAGTCATCTCCGAAATCGGAAAAGCACTGAACATCATAAAAAAAGAGACAGACAGTCAGCAAGCAGCGCCTAATGAACAGGCGAGTGCGAATGCAGATTTCAAGACCAGGTATATCTATGCAAGAACAGAATTGGCCAAGGGACAGAATGATATCAGGAAAGAACTGGAAGAGGCTGAACAAGCTGTTCAGGGGCCAAGACCTGGTGGCAGTAGTAGTGCCACCTGAGCTACCCATTTTACCCCAGCTTACACATTAAAACGAAAATGCATCACATCGCCATCACAAACGATGTAGTCTTTGCCCTCTAAGCGCAACTTCCCGGCTTCTTTGGCGCCTTGTTCACCCTGATAGGTAATGAACGCATCATAGGCTATCACTTCTGCGCGAATAAAGCCTTTTTCAAAATCGGTATGAATGACGCCTGCCGCTTGTGGAGCAGTGGCCCCGATCGGAATGGTCCAGGCGCGCACTTCTTTCACCCCGGCAGTAAAATAAGTTTGTAATCCCAATAACTCATAACCCGCGCGAATCACGCGATTGAGCCCCGGCTCTTCTAAACCTAAATCCAACATAAATTCAGCGCGATCAGCTTCGTCTAATTCCACAAGCTCCGCTTCAGTGGCCGCACACAATGGAACAACCTGGGCATGCTCTTGCAGAGCCAATGCGCGGACCTGATCCAACAACGGGTTATTCTCATAACCCTGATCATCAACGTTCGCGATATATAAAACTGGTTTGGCCGTAATCAGGCAAAGTCGTTGAGCGCAAGCTCGTTCATCCGCGGTGAGATCGAGTGTGCGTACTGGCAAACCTGCATCGAGGTGGGCCTTGATTTTGTCCAAGGTTTGTTTTTCAAATACCGCGTCTTTTTGACCACTCTTGCTGAGTTTACTCGCTTTGAACCAGGCTTTTTCAACAGTTTCCATGTCGGCCAAAGCCAACTCGGTATTAATCACTTCAATATCATGCACTGGATTGACGCACCCTGCCACATGAATGACATCATGATGCTCAAAGCATCGAACGACATGCGCAATGGCATCGGTTTCGCGAATATTTGCCAGGAATTGATTACCGAGCCCTTCGCCACTGGCTGCGCCCTTCACCAAGCCCGCAATATCAACAAATTGCATCACCGCAGGTACCACGCGTTCTGGATGCACAATCGCACTCAATGCGTCCATGCGCTTATCAGGGACGGTCACAACGCCGATATTTGGCTCAATGGTGCAAAATGGATAGTTGGCCGCTTCAATACCCGCACTGGTTAACGCATTAAATAATGTCGATTTACCAACATTCGGTAATCCAACAATACCACATTTAAATCCCATGCCATCTCCTGTGTGTTTTGGGGCATCAACTTGTAAAAACGGTTTTTCAGTTTAAGCGGTTCATCGCCAGCGCCATCTGCCCTTCAATGGCCTGGGGCATGATTGCAATCGCTCGATCAATGGCTTCAACAATCAGCTGTCTATCCGGTGACGACGGCTTAGTCAGAACATAGTCGGACACCAAATCTTTATGCCCAGGATGACCAATGCCAATTCGCAGACGATGAAAATCCGCACTACCTAACTGCGTGATGATACCTCGCAAACCATTATGTCCACCATGACCACCACCTGTTTTTAAAAGGATTCGACCCGGCTGTATATCCAAATCATCATGGGCGATCAATATTTCATGGGGCAAAATTCGATAAAATTGAGCCATTGCCCGCACAGAATGGCCGCTGGCATTCATAAACGACAATGGCATAAATAGATATGTCTGCAGGTGATTCATCGCCAACTGGGCAATGTCTCCACCCAACTTTTTGTCTGCTTTAAAGACCAGGTGTTGTGCACCAGCGAGCGCTTCAACGAACCACCCGCCCACATTATGACGGGTTGGTTCATACGCTGTCCCTGGATTTCGCAACCCGACAATCAGCTTCAGTGACAAGGACCTTACTCCTTGTTTTCTGCAGTCGTCTCATCATGGCTTGTGTCTGCTGCTGACGAGGCTTCTGTTGTCACATCCGCTTCGGCACCCTCTGCTGCTGCAGCCGCTTCAGCCGCTTCTTCAGCTTCCTCACTCAACGCAGCTTTGCTGATATGAATACTCACAACCGGGAGATTATGTGCGGCATCGTTACAATCAACAGTGAGCTCCACGTGTTTGGGCAATTTGATATCAGACAGATGCAACACATCATCCAATTTCATGTCAATCAAATCAACTTCAATGAATTCAGGCAAATATCGCGCTTGGCACCGGACTTCAACTTGCGACATCACATGATTGACAACACCGCCGGCTTGATGACCGACTGCTTTTTCATCATTTAAGAAATGAAGGGGAATCATGCGCACCAGGACATCCTGTGCAGAAACTCGTTGAAAATCCATATGCAAAATCACTGGCTTGTAAGGGTGTCTTTGCAAATCCTTCAGAATAACTTGTTCGTCTTTACCATCGACTTTCAAATGAAAAACACTGGTAAAAATTGATTCACTTTCCAGTGCTTTATTCACTTTAAAATGGCACAAGTGAATTAATTCTGGTTTTTTATCACTACCGTAAACAATAGCCGGAATTTTATTTTCAAGGCGACGTAGGCGGCGGCTCGCACCCTTCCCCAAAACGTCTCTTGTTTTCGCTTCTAGCACCATATTGGTTGACATGTCATACTCCAAAAAAAATAGGCATCGCCTTTTAGGTGATTGCCAGACTAAAAAAGGTTTTCGTCACTTTGCGACCAAGGACGAACCAGCCGGCAATTATATAATAAATTAAATACAACTTGAAGTCCGAATTGAATTTTTATAGAATATGGCACTTTGTAAGTGTGGAGAAATAGTATGTATGCGGTTATCAAAACCGGCGGTAAACAATACCGAGTCAAGGCCGGCGATGTTCTTAAAATAGAAGAACTACCAGTGGAAGTTGGGCAAGTCATTGATTTTCCTGAAGTATTGATGCTCACAGATGGCGAAAACGTCACCGTTGGGACCCCATTTATTCAAGATGGCATGGTCAAAGCGGAAGTAATCGCACATGGGCGACACAAAAAAATTACCATTATTAAATTTAGACGGCGTAAACATCACATGAAACGGATGGGACATCGTCAAAATTTCACCCAAATTAAAATTACTGCAGTTGGACAAGCATAGAGGCAGATAGAAATGGCACATAAAAAAGCAGGTGGTAGTACCCGTAACGGCCGCGACTCGAAACCAAAGTTTCTTGGGGTCAAACGTTCAGCTGGTCAGTTCGTCCTCGCAGGTGAAATCATTGTTCGCCAACGCGGTACCCGTTTTCATGCGGGCGCTCATGTAGGGCTCGGTCGTGATCACACGTTATATGCGTTGAGAACTGGCATTGTCAAATTTGTAACCAAAGGTGCGTTGAATCGAAAGTTTGTTGCCATCGATCCGGTTGAAGCGATTGCTGAGTAAGATTGACCACGACATGCGGTTCTGATTACAAGAGAGCCGCTCATTATCTCACCCCACCTGAACATATCGGGGATTAATCCATGAAATTTGTTGATGAAGCCACCATTAAGATCACTGCTGGCAATGGCGGACACGGTTGCCTCAGTTTTCGTCGAGAAAAATTCATTCCCCGTGGCGGTCCTGATGGTGGCGATGGTGGCGATGGCGGTTCGGTTTATTTGATAGCCAATTCAGAATTAAATACCCTAATCGATTTTCGTTATCAGCGCCATTATCAAGCTGAAAATGGCCAATCTGGCATGGGCTCCAATTGTACTGGAAAAAAAGGCGATGATTTATTTATCCAAGTGCCCATTGGTACCATTGCTTACGATCTAGAGAGCGGTGAGAAACTAGCAGACATTCGCAAAGTAGGTGACTGCGTTTTAATCGCCCAAGGCGGTTTTCATGGGTTGGGCAATACGCGTTACAAAAGCAGTGTTAACCGAGCACCCAGACAAACCAGCGAAGGAACACCCGGTGAGAGTCGTGAACTTCGTTTGGAGTTACGGGTTTTGGCTGATGTTGGCTTATTGGGTTTACCCAATGCTGGAAAATCAACACTGATCCGCGCTGTCAGCAGTGCGAAACCCAAAGTAGCTGATTATCCATTCACTACCTTGTACCCCAATTTAGGTGTCATCCGCGTTGGCTCTCATAAAAGTTTTGTCATGGCAGATATTCCCGGACTCATCGAAGGCGCTTCATCAGGGGCTGGTTTAGGACATCGCTTTCTAAAACATTTGTCAAGAACCTGCATTTTGCTGCACCTAGTCGATATCGCCCCGCTTGATGAGTCTGACCCCGTCGAATCCGCAAAGATTATCATCCAAGAATTGGCCGCATATAATCCTGAGTTACTCCAAAAACCACGCTGGTTGATCCTCAATAAAATTGACATGATTCCAGATGAAGCAGAGCGCGCTGATAAGATTCAAAATATCCTCGATAAATTAAACTGGCAGGACAAATACTTTTGTATATCAGCCATCAGTGGCATAGGCACACAGAAGTTATGCTATGAGTTAATGCAATTGATTGAACAGCAACAGGGATCACGCGATTGAGTCGAGGGACTTCGGGATTTAGATTACTACCTTCTGAATAATACTTCCCGCGAACAAGTCGCAGGAAGTCGAAACCAATAAGAACTAACTAACCTCTATTAGTTTGCTGTATCAGCTGCATTGCCACTTTCTGTTGTTGATGTGTCTGTTGACGGTTGAGCATTGGCGTCATCGGCAGACGGTGTTGCTGGTGTAGCAGGCGCTGCAGGTGCATCAGATGCGCCAGGTGCCGTTGTTGGATCAGCTTCAGCTTGTTGTTGATATTCAGCTTGTGTTGCTTCAGCAGAAGGTTTCTGTACTTCTGATTTTGGCTCAGCACCCTGATTCTGCGCAGGTGATGCTTGTTCAGCTTCAGGAGTCGTTGCTTCTGGTTTAGGTTGTTCTTTTTGACCACAAGCGCCCAGTGCGAAAGTCATCAGACTAACAGCTACTAACATGATTATACGTTTCATACCCATCTCCGTTGTTATTTTTGTCAATTCGAAATTTGAGGGACAACCTCAACAGTTGCAACCACCTTCATAAGGTTAGTGCAAAGATCGCAGGAAGTCCAGTCCTTCATCAATATTAACTTGTTGATTACATTCAGGATGGATCATATCCGAGCATTTTTGCCAAAAATAATCCTGTATACGATTTTGGAGTTTTAGCAATCATCTCCGGTGTGCCAATGGCCATGATCTGCCCGCCCTTGAAGCCCCCTTCTGGTCCCAGGTCGATCACCCAATCAGCCGTTTTAATCACATCCAGATTATGTTCAATGATCACGATGGTGTTACCTTGATCACGCAAACGAGTCAACACGCCCAATAATTGTCGAATATCATGAAAATGTAAACCGGTGGTTGGCTCATCTAAAATATACAAGGTTGTCCCTGTATCACGTTTTGAAAGCTCGCGGGCTAGCTTGATACGCTGCGCCTCTCCTCCGGACAAAGTAGTGGCACTCTGACCTAAACGAATGTAGGAAAGTCCAACGTCGATTAAAGTTTGACATTTGCGCGCAATGACCGGGATCGCATCAAAAAATTGGCGTGCATCCTCAACGGTGAGATCCAGCACCTCATGAATTGTTTTACCTTTATACTGAATTTCCAAGGTTTCACGATTGTAGCGCTTGCTATGACACACATCACATGCAACGTATATATCTGGTAAAAAATGCATTTCTACTTTAATCAAACCATCACCCTGACACGCCTCACAACGACCACCTCGCACATTAAAACTGAAGCGTCCCGGGGCATAGCCTCGAGAACGGGATTCAGGGGTGTTCGCAAACAACTCCCGAATGGGCGTAAATAATCCAGTATATGTCGCAGGATTTGAACGAGGTGTCCGACCAATCGGACTTTGATCGATATCAATAACCGAAGCACAATGAGCCAATCCAACCAACTTCTCTACCTGGCCCACTGCGCGCATACTGGCGCGGTTTAATGCATTGGCTGCGAGCGGATAGAGCGTATCATTGATTAAACTTGATTTACCTGAACCCGATACCCCCGTGACACAAGTCATTAAACCCAGGGGAATATTTACATCCACGCTTTGTAGATTATGGCAAGTGACGCCAGATAACCGTATCATTTTGTTTTCATCGATGGGTTTACGGACAGCTGGGATGGGTATCGCTTCTTTGCCTGATAAATATGCACCTGTTAACGATTCTGGATTTTGCATCACCTCATTAGGTGTCCCAAAGGCAACAATTTCACCCCCATGAATACCCGCGCCAGGCCCAATATCCAGCACAAAATCAGCAGAACGAATTGCATCCTCATCATGTTCAACCACAATGACGGTATTCCCTAAATTTCTCAAATGCGAGAGTGTTTTTAATAAACGCTCATTATCTCGTTGATGTAATCCAATGGAAGGCTCATCCAGAATATACATCACACCGACCAAGCCCGAACCAATTTGACTTGCCAAACGAATCCGCTGCGCCTCGCCACCAGACAAGGTATCCGCACTCCGTGATAATGATAAATAATCCAAGCCAACATTAACTAAAAATCCCAAGCGCTCAACAATTTCTTTATTTATTCTGCCAGCAATTTCACCCCGGTAACCAGGCAGCTGCAAATTTTTAAAAAATAGATACACCTCATCGATGGACAAGGCCGTTAAATCTGATAAATTTTTATTTTCAATAAAAACATGGCGTGCAGATTCCCGTAATCGCTGTCCGTGACACGCTGTACAAGGGCGTGATGATAAATAGGCTGACAATTCATCACGCACCATCGATGAGTCAGATCCCTGATATCGACGCTGCATATTTGGGATAACCCCTTCAAAAGGGTGCTTTTTGATCACCGTGCCACCACGAGGACGCTCATAGTGAAAGGCAATATGTTCTTCGCCGCTACCATAGAGAATGACTTCTTGAATTGATTCAGGTAGCTCTGCAAAGGGTGTATCCACTGAAAAATCATAATGACACGCCAATGCCTCAAGTAAAGAAGCGTAATAACTGGTGCGCTTATCCCAACCACGAATCGCTCCATCAGCTAAACTGCGCGTTTTATCATGTACCACACGATTTCTATCAAAATATTGGTCAACACCCAGTCCATCACAACCAGGACATGCTCCAGCCGGATTATTAAACGAAAATAAACGGGGTTCGAGCTCACTTAAACTATAGCCACACAAGGTACAAGCAAACTTTGATGAAAAAACCACTTCGGGAAAGGCGGCATCTAAAGAGGCAACCATCACCAATCCATCCGCTAAATTGAGTGCATTTTCAAACGACTCACTTAGACGTTGTGCTAAATCAGCCCGAATTTTAAAACGATCAACCACCACTTCAATCGTATGTTTTTTTCGCAAAGATAACTTAGGCGCCGAGTCTAATTCACACAATTCACCATCAATTCGAGCTCGAATATACCCTTTCGCCTGCAATTGCTGAATTAATTGAACATGCTCACCTTTTCTATCTTGAACCACCGGGGCCAAAATCATGGCTCGTTGTCCTTCTGGCAAAGCCAAAACCTGATCAACCATTTGACTGATCGTTTGTGCATGCAAACCAATTCCATGGGTGGGACAGCGCGGTTCTCCGACACGAGCAAACAATAAACGCAAGTAATCATAGATTTCGGTAATCGTACCAACAGTCGATCGTGGGTTATGAGACGTTGCCTTTTGTTCAATGGAAATCGCTGGGGACAATCCTTCAATCGCATCCACATCTGGTTTTTCCATCATCGATAAAAATTGCCGCGCGTAGGCCGACAAGGACTCAACATAGCGACGCTGGCCTTCTGCATACAGGGTATCAAACGCCAATGAAGATTTACCAGATCCCGACAAACCGGTGATCACGGTGAGCTTATTTCTCGGTATATCGATGTGAACATTTTTTAAATTGTGCGTTCGCGCACCGCGAATGCTTATCTTGTTTAAACCAGAACTACAGTCAGTCATGCTATTTTACCTTAAAAAAAGCGCCATTAACCGCTAGGATCTGTTGACAATTCATTTTCTGATGCCCTACGTCCAGAGATCTTGCTCAATGCACGTCACTATTGCACAGAGATAGATCCAGCTGGATCCCACGAACAAGTCGCGGGACGTCGAGATCTGAATTGTCAACACGTCCTAGTGCGTCCAAAAATGTTGGGCCTTGGCCTAACAAAGAGTTTAGTCGGGAACCGCGATAAAGGCCAGAAAAGCCGGCGGTTATGGCAAAGAGGCGGTTTTTTTAATATTTAGATTGAAATCATCTTTGGCTGTACCGATCTCTAATAATTGTTGATAGGCTTGTTTTGCTAGCTGATTATTTGGTTGCTCAATCAAAAGACGAGCTAGAATGGCTTTTGACAGACCCTCATCGCCAACATTCCAGGCATTCAACGCTTCTAAATACAGCATATCAGTTGATGACGAATCCTCTGAAGCCAATGAGGGAGGCAACTGCACTGATTCAATAAAGCTCACTTGTGGTGTAGATTGAGCATTAAGCCATTGCAATGCCTTCACTGCATCAAAACTACCATTTGATTGGGCTTTTTCTAACCATTTCTTGCCCTCTTCAGCCTGACAACCACTTATCAGACCCTTGAAACAAAACAATGCCAGTTGATATTGTGCATATGAATTTCCGTGGGCAGCTAGATCACTGTATAATTTTTCTGATTGTTGCAGGTTCTTAGTGGTCCCTAAACCATATTGATACAATCGTGCCAGGGCGAGCATGGCTTTGGTGTTGCCTTTTTCAGCCGCCGCTTGATAGAAGCGAGAGGCTTCTGCTAAATCAAGTGTCGTGCCAACCCCAGTTTCTGACATTAAAGCCAACTGGTACAAGGCATCTCGATCGCCCATATCAGCCGCTTTTTTGTACCAAGAGTATGCTTCGCGTGTATCATAACCCCGCTGACCACTTTTCAAATATAACCCAGCCAGTTGGACCATCGACTGACGGTGCCCTTTCTGGGCTGCTTGCGAATAATATGTTTTGGCTTTTTCAAGATCCACGTCACACCCTTCGCCTCGTTCATAAATTAAGCCTAAATTAAAAGCGCCGATAATATCATCATGCTCACTCGCGAGTTGATAGCGGGACTTGGCTTGCGCGTAGTCTTCATCTTCAGTGTCATAAATGAATCCCAGGGCAACTGCTGCTCGTGGATAATAATTTTGTGCCTCAGCATACCAATACTTAGCTTGTGTATAATCTGGCATTTTACCTAACTTTCCCATTTGGTAGAGGTTTGCCAACAAATATTGCGCAACTGGTTGATTAAGATGGGCGGCCTGGGAGTACCAGATCTGAGCTTGTGCCATATTCTGAGAACCGCCAATACCCTGCTCAAATAAGTAACCCAATTTCAGTGCAGCATCTTTATCGCCTTTTTCAGCTAATCGCTGATAAATATCCCGAGATAGCTTTAGTTTATCTGGGGTGTTCAGTTGATTGAGATAATAATCAGCCATTAACAAACCTGCGGTCCGATTTCCTAAAGCAACAGCTTGTTCTAAATCTGACATAAATGATTCGCTTTGTTGATTTTTCAAGATGGCTAAATTTAAACTTGCATAGGAAAATTGACTATCTGCTGCTTTTTGGAGAAGCTCGCGAGATTTAGTCACATCTCTCGATACGCCATCCCCTTCCGCATAATAAGTACCTAATATAAAAGCCCCCACTGGATTATCGACTGCTTGTTGATACCAATTTAAAGCTGTATCTCGATCAGGTGTCACAGTGATACCGCGATCGTACATCAATCCCAATAACAAAGCTGCTTCTTTATTTCCCTCGCCCGCTGCTTTTGTTGCTGCAGCGAAGGCTAATTGTTGTTTAGCCGGAATAGTTGACATCGCATGATAAAACGCCAGGGGTAAATTGGCTTGTGTCACCCCGAGAGCGACTGCACTCGTGTATAATCCTTTAATCAACTCTTGCCGATCCTTCATCGCAGTTAAGCTCAAATCGGTTGGTTTCTGCCGAATTAAGATTTCTGCCAATCGATACTGCGCAAGACCGTCGTTATTCGCTGCGGCGAGGTTAAACATCGCAAACGCTTGTTCTGGATCAGCCGGAATCACCTCTTTATTTTCCGCATTGCGATAGCCACCATCATAAATGCTGGCTAACGCATATTGTGCAAACCCATTCCCTTTAAAAGCGGCATCAGTTAACCAATTGATGGCCAATGGATAATCAGGTTGAATATCAGTTCCTGTCAGGTAGAGTAATCCTAAATTATATTCGGACGGTAAATCTTGTTGCGCTGCTGCTAATTGATAATAATGAATCGCTTGATTCACATCTTTTTTTACACCAATGCCATATTGATACATTTGTCCTACATCAAATTGTGCGGCGCTATCCCCTAAAACAGCTTGTCCTTCCAATTTTTTAAATAAAGTTTCGTACATTGTTGCTTGATCCGCAGACAGTGCCGCGATTTGCGCAGGATCAGTCAGCCGTGGTTGATTTGTATCGGCTAAATCGGGTTGGGCCAACAAACCATAATGAGAAAAAGCCAATTGTACCGGTTTATTTTGCTCTGAATTAACCAACAGGGTGTAATATTCACTAATTGGTATGTCATTTGGTTTGGTCATGACAAATGCTGGCTTAAAGAGCTCATCACGTGACACACTTTCCATTTGTGGGGGTTGATTGTAATTATTTTGTCGGGTATCACTTAAATTATGCCAAGCATGAAAGATTCCTTTCAGCGCATAGGGTGTATTTTCAAATTTCGTGGCCTTTCGATTGGTTAACCATTGCACTGCTTGCACTTTTCTGATTGTTAGGGTGGGGCTATCATCTTTGGCAGATCGGTCTTTCCATTCTTTGGCTATATTTTCATCAACCTCGGTATCAACACCTTGCGCATATAAATTCGCCAAGGATATTTGTGCTTTTTTTGATCCATTTTGCGCGGCTTTTAACATCCATAAAAAACCTTGATGCGCATTATAAAGGGGGCTTTTTGAATCTAAATACAACTCAGCTAAAGCAAAAGTCGCTGGCTCGTATTGAGCAGCCATTGCTTTTTTGTACCATTCACTAGCCTCTGCTGCATGCTGTTGACTGAGTTCAATTTGCCCCATCATATAAAATGCGGGTGCGTAGTTTTGGGCAACGGACAATCCTGCGTATTCTTTCGCTTTATCTAGATTTTTCTCCACCGCACCGCCATTTAGGTACTGCGCTGCCATCATGAGTTGTGCTTCTGGATCATGCTGTTGCAACGCGTGATTTAACCAAAGTAAACCCAATTGTTTGTTAGCCGAATGCTTTGTCTGGAGAAAACTTGCCGCCAGCGTCGTTTGGGCGATACTATTGCCATTTTTAGCCGCTGCAATATAGTAACGTTTGGCAAGATCATCATTTTCACGAACACCCAAGCCAAAAAGATAAGCTGCTGCACAATACATTTGCGCCTGGACATCATTTGCTTCCGCTGCTTTTTTAAACCAAATAAATGCTTGCTCGAGATTATTGTTATCGATTAATTCATAACGAGCCAACATTTGTTGGGCCGGTAAAAAGCCTTTATCTGCTGCTAACTTGAGGTATTGAATGGCTAACACATTATTTTTCAGCTCACCGTAGCCATATAAACGCATTTTTGCCAGGTAATAATTCGCCACCGGATCTTGGTTCAATCCGCCAGATAAAACAGTGGCCGCTTTGTTGTATTTACCCATACGATACGCATCCAAGCCATCGGCCGCTGAAGCCAAACTGGCGTTGGTGATTGTTGCGAGACAAAACCAAGAAATCAATGATTTCATCTTCTTTCTCCTTGAGTTATCTCGGAATAATACCATAACGCACCACATCTCCGACTGCCCTACCACGTGGTGCACTATTCACCACCCAGTAATTACCTCGATTATTCAAACCAAATTTAACGCGCACATATTCACAGACCTTAAGACTATCACCACAACTCACCACTTTACCATAGCGTGATTTGCCATTTTCTATGGTACAAATATATTTTACTTCCATTTCACTGGTCGACAGGACAGCCCACTGCTGTGGGCGAATCACGTGATTTAAATAAGTGCTGCGCGTACTCTCATCTTTTAACATTTGAAATAAATTTATCGGTTTATCTAGTTTGTTATAGATGAAATATAATGACTGACGATCGCCTGCTGATGCAGGTAAAATATTCACCACATTTAAGTTAAATTGGTAACCCATGTCTTTACACCCCAGTGGGTTTCTCGACGGATCATTATATTGATTTTCATAATTTTCGGCACTTTCCGCATCGCAAAGCATGCTGACCAACAATAAAACCAGAAACCCAATCCGTCGCTTATTTTTCATGATGGTTCTCTACCTGAAGATGCCGATGTAACCGGACGTATCACCACTTTAGTACCCATGTTATCATTTTTATCAGTTGATGTTTCTACAAATTCTTGATTCAACCATTTCGCATCTCGAATAAAGAGCCGCACACAACCATGGCTGGCGCGATAACCTGGCATATCATCAGAACCATGTAACGCAAACCCCTTGTGGAAATACATACAATATGGCATTTTTGCACCACCCTTGCCAATTGGAAATATATCTGATTTGCAATGATCGTCTTCTTTACTAAAAACACGGTAGACACCTGTCAAGGTCAGGCAAGCATTCGCACTATCAGGACATCGATCTCGACCAGAAGCAATTGGTCCCCATTTCACCAAGTGACCTTGATCATAAGCACCCCACGCTAATTTATCTTGATCCACAATAATTTGTTTTTCGTGATCTGAAATAGTGTGTGGAAATGGCGCTAAATCGTTGATGGTGACCGTTGATAAATGCTTGGGAACAACTAACACCCTTCCAGGATAAATAGCATTGTAGGTGCGATTAACCCGTTGCACTAAATCACGTTGCGCTTCATCTGGAAATAATTTAGCCCAGTTTTCACCTGACTGCACTTTAATACATTCGTATTGCGGATAAGCACAGAGCGCAGTCCCATAGTAGATAGGCCCTTGGGTTGTCGCTTTTGTTACCGCGCCAAAACCGCTGGTCGCCAAAGTGAAAGTGAAAATCGCGGTGAAAATCGTTAATGTACGCTTCATGATATCCTTATTTTAGAGTGAGACATTGTACTAAATTCATCATCTGAAACCCGATATTATCGACAGGTCCTAATCAGCTGACCATGAAAAAAGTGTAGTTGAACAAGCGCGCAAAATCAAAATGAATGAAAATGGCCATAAATTCGGTTAGCTAACTCCCGACTAATGCCCCGAACTTTTCCAATTTCATCTATTGGTGCCTTGGACAATTCACGTAACCCGCCAAAATAGCGCAATAAGGCTTGACGCCGTTTAGCACCAATGCCCGGCAAAGATTCCAAAGAAGATGACTCGATACTTGTTTTTTGTCTTTTAGCCCGATGGGCGTTGATAGCAAAACGATGCGCTTCATCGCGGATATATTGAACGAGTTGTAAAGCGGGAGAATCAATTGGCAAAGTCTTTTCTTGTAGCTCATCAGCCAAAATCAAACGTTCAAAACCAGCTTTACGCCCAGGCCCTTTCGCAATACCCAAGATGATCACACCACTTATTCCAAGGACATTGAGAACCCGTGTTGCCACATGAACCTGCCCTTTGCCACCATCAATAATCAATACATCGGGTAAACGCCCCGCTTTAATCAAGCGCTGATAGCGACGGGTAATCGCTTGTTCCATGGCAGCATAATCATCGCCTGGCGTAATGCCATGAATATTAAAACGACGATATTCGCGCTTACATGGACCATGTTCATCAAAAACAACACACGACGCAACCGTTTCACTGCCTTGAGTATGACTGATATCAAAACACTCCAGACGTAAAAGAGGCTGTGTCGTTCCAATAAAATCCGCCAGTGCCCCCAAACGCAAGCGCATGGTTTGTGCAGAAGTTTGAAATTTAGCAATTGATACATTCAAATTATTGAGAGCAAAATCAATCCACAATTGTTGCGATCCCCGACAACCTGTTTTTATTAGGCAGGATCGGCCACCGACTTCACTCAACATTTTTTGTAATGATAGATGATGACCGACCACTTGATCAGTTAAAATCATCGAGGGAATGCGCTCTGGCATGCCCAGATAATAGTATGAAATAAAGGCCTCAAATACTTGCTGCCAAATGGTTTCACTGTCTTCTATGGTTAACTCAGGAACACTTGGGAAAAACCCATGGGAGCCCAACACTTCCCCCTCACGAACATGCACGCATTGGACACAAGCAAATCCTGGTTGTGCAGAAATCACAATCACATCCGCATCACCGCGGGCAGAAACCATGCTCTGCTGCTCTTGGACTAACCGCAAATGCTTCATTTGATCGCGAATGACAGCGGCTTCCTCAAAAGCAAGCTTCGCGACTGCTTGTTGCATCCGGGCGCTTAATTCGTCCATCATTTGATGATTTTTCCCTTGCAGAAAACGGGTGGTGTCTAGTATGGCTTGCTGATAGGCCGCTTTGGACACATAAGCCGTACAAGGGGCACTGCAGCGTTTAATTTGATATTGTAAACACGGCCGTGAACGGGCGAGATAAAAACTATCACTACAATTTCGAAGCTTAAATATCTTTAGGATCAGGTTCATTGTTTCCCGAACAGCGGCGGCACTAGGATAAGGCCCAAAAAATTGACCATTCACTGGTTTTTTTTTACTTCGGATAATTTCGATTCGAGGGAAATCAGCATGATCGGTGATGTGAATAAAAGGATATGACTTATCATCTCGCATCAAAACATTGTATTTGGGTTGTAATGCTTTGATTAAATTACTTTCCAAAAGCAAGGCTTCGGTTTCACTGCGCGTGATACTGACTTCAATATCCGCAATTTGACTAACTAAGATTTGAGTTTTTGAATGGTTGACTTGTTTTCGAAAATAACTGGCAACCCGTTTTTTTAAATTGGCTGCTTTTCCTACATACAGCACAGTGCCTTTTTCATCGAGCATGCGATAAACGCCCGGTTCACTGGGTAGGTTTGCGAGTAACACCGGCACATTCGTTACAGTCATGTCTTTGGTCATGGAGTCCGATCAGTGGTTGAGCTTACGCGTTTTCTTCATCGGGTCGTTCAATCATTTGATAACGCATCGCTAAGTAAGTCAATTCAACATCATTTTTAATACCTAATTTTTCGAAAATACGATAACGGTAACCATTGACTGTTTTGCTGCTTAAAAATAATCTTTCAGTGATCTCTTGGACTGTCATCCCTTTGGTGATCATCAACATGACTTGCATTTCACGTTCAGAAAGTTCATCAAATGGGGAATCTTTCGCCGATTCTAAACTGTTAATTGCCATTTTTTGTGCGACTTCCGCACTTAAATAGCGCTCACCTTTAAATACTTTGCGAATAGCGCTGGCCATTTCATCTACGCCAGATTCTTTCGTTAAATAACCCATGGCGCCTAGTTGTAACACCCGGGATGGCATGGTATTCGTACACATGGCGGTCACCGCGATCACTTTAATTTGCGGATTTGATTTATTTAATCGTCTGGTGACCTCCCATCCATCAATGCCAGGCATTTTCATATCCAAGAGAACCACATCAGGGGGAGTATGTTTAACTAAAACCAAAGCCTGCTCACCACTTTCAGCTTCACCAACTACTTGCATATCAGGTAAATCATCCAACAACCGTCGAATACCCATCCTAACCAAAGCATGATCATCTACAATGAGTACTTTAATCAAACGATGCTCCTTGAATATGAAACCACTCGGTAACTGCTTTTCCCTATTAAACCTAAAAAAGGTAATTGAATCTAGGGTCTGTTGACAATTCATGTCTCGACGTCCTGCAGCTTGTCCGCAGGATCCATCATAAACTATCGCTGTGCAATTAGCTTTCGCATGAAACAAGATCTCTGGATCCCGCGAACAAGTCGCGGGACGTCGGTTTTCAAAAGATGAATTGTCAACAGGCCCTACTCTCGCTAGATTCAATTAATTTTTTAAGTTTAATCATCCAGGAAAAGCGAACATGCGAGCCGTTATACCAAATGAACATAAAAGATGCAGAGATATTAACAAGTCTCCTTAAAGTTTACAACCGATCTTAGGGTTTTTATTTGTAACGCCCCAGATTAAGAATGAGTATGTTTTTTATTCAATTAAACCGATCATGAATCAACCTCAAGCGTGGTATCAGAACCTAATGGCACTAGCAAGCATGTATATGCACACAGGGATTGTTTTCATCCGCAGGAAAACAAGGGGGGAACTCGCCTAAACTCCTAGCCTGGCCGATCAAATTTTTTATATTTAAGCTAACCAAATCGTAAAGTTCTTTAAAATCTTGAATAACAAAATAAACTGATTGCAACATGTCTATGCGATAAGGTGTTCTAAAAGAAACCAGTGGATTCAATAAAGCCCTGATTGGTATATCACTTTCCACAGAATAAACCGACTCACTCACGGACGAAAGAATCCCTCCACCATAGATGCGCAGTCCTTGCGTTGTTGTAATTAAGCCAAACTCCACCGTAAACCAAAATAGACGTTGTAATAACGGCCAATCGGCTTCATCACAGCTCAGAACCAATTGAGCATAACGCTGCATAAAATCGGCATAAATGGGGCTGGTTAACATCGGGCAATGGCCAAATAATTCATGAAAAATATCGGGTTCTTTTACATAATCAAGCTCAGCCTCACAACGAATAAACGTTGCGGCAGGAAAACGTCGAGAGGCCAACAATTCGAAAAATCCGCGCGCAGAAATCAAAGCAGGTACCGGAACGACCTGCCAATTTGTCAATTGGGATAGTACACGACTGACGTCTGGAAGTTGAGGAATATGATCTGCTGTTAATTTTAGTTTTGCCAATCCATCTAAGTATTGATCACATGCTCGTCCTGGTAACTCTTTTGCTTGGCGAGTAAACAGCAACTGCCATACTCGATTTTCTTCGAAAGAATAATCAATCCACCCATCGACATCTGGCTGATGTGCTTTATATTTACTAATAAAAGCCATAAATCTCCTATTACCCTCACCAGGCCGTTATCCTCAACTTATACCACCCGCACGCAGTGTATCTACCGCAACATAAGTCTCAACTCCCTGTTCGGTTCTACTCTGCATGCCTTTCCAAGCGTGGCCATACAGCACTTCGTATGTCAACGGCAGCTTTTGTTCAGGCGTAAGAAACGATAAGATTTTTTGTTCGAATTTATGCCAAGCATCTTTGCCAGTTAATCCCGGATTGCGATTACCATGTATATTTCGAACACCTTGTGCTCTCAACCCTGCCAATAAATCTGCTAATGTTGAATAATGCGCCGTTAAGATCTCCATATCCATCACCGGGTCAATAAATTTTTCATGGAGCAAACAATCACCTATGTCATGCATATCCAAGAAAGCATTCACATGCGCAAAGGAATCAGCGACTTGAAAAGATTGCCTTAACTCCTGAAATGTATCAGGCCCTAACGTAGAAAACATCAAACAACCATCTGGTCGCATCACTCGGCTAAACTCACGGAAGACCGTGGCCAGTGACGGTCCCCAATGTATCACTTGATTCGAGAAAACAAGATCGAACTGACCCGATGAAAAGGGCAACATCGACATGTCACCATTCACCAAAGACCAGGTTCGACGCCAGCGCTGTTTATCTTGGGATAATTGCAGCATATTCCATGCTAAATCTACTCCAACGATTTGGGCTTTTGGATATGCTTTTTTCAATTTTTCAGTAAAAACACCCGGGCCACAGCCGACATCCAACACATAACGGGGTTGAATTTTAAAATATTGCAAACGGTCAAACAAACGTTGACCAATTTCATGTTGCACTTCAGCTACTTGCTCATATTCAGCTGCGTGCTGATTAAATGTGTTGCGAATTTCGGCTTTTAATTTCATGATAAAGACTCAAAGTGTGAAAACACGATTATTCACAACCCGCGAAGTTACGGATGTTCAACGTAATTACCCAGGTTCAGGTTGCGGATAATTTTGATTTTTATTAAACCAAACTGAGGTACCTGCGGAGTTACAATATAACATGCTTAATAAACTTTCGATTTTAACACAAATAGAAAAATTAATCACAACCGCATCGAGCAGACTTCCGTCCCCATTCAATAAAAAAAATTGGCGCATTCACGCTGCTTGTACGCTATGCAATCAAAAAAAAACCGGGCCCCATGCAATCTGTCATTTCTGCTATTCCCTGTTGAGGCCATTAGGAACCACCTGCCCAATCTGCGCTATCCCGTTGCCAGATGATCATTCAGTTTGTCGTAGTTGCCGTGACAAAAAACCGTTCATTGATCGGGTCATCACAGCCTATCATTATGAGGAGCCACTCAGAACTCTGCTGCATCAGTTTAAATATCATGATGGACTGTATTTGACCTCATTTCTCGTCGATCTCATGCTTCAAGCACCCATAGACCATGCAAACTTAACTTGCCTTATTCCCGTTCCCTTGCATCGAAAACGATTGCAAGAGCGCGGTTTCAATCAAGCGTCCATATTGGCACAACGGTTAAGCAAAATCTTAGGAATCCCCTACTTGGATAATAGTTGCCTAAAAACAACGCTTACTCTACCGCAAGCTGGTTTGAGTGGGCGATTTCGGCAAACGAACTTAGCCAATTCATTCAAATCAAAACCGATCGCTTACTCACAAGTGACATTGGTTGATGACTTATTAACAACTGGCAACACCGCAAATGAAATAGGGAAAACTTTAAAACAACAAGGAATTAGACGTGTGGATATCTGGTGCTGTGCAAGAACTGTTTTTAACCCCCTGCCATTCTAGCTGAAAAAACTGAACTCTACTTATCTCAATTGCTTGATTTTTCACTTCTTGAGAAACTTTAGAGGCGTTCCCTATTTATAAAAAACACAATTTGAAGGTATACTTGTACCGATTACACTATTTATCGATTGATTATGACGAAACGAACTGATATCCAATCTATTTTAATTTTGGGGGCAGGCCCCATTGTCATTGGGCAAGCCTGTGAATTTGACTATTCAGGAACACAAGCCGTCCGAGCGCTAAAGCAAGAAGGTTACCGAATTATTTTAGTTAATTCAAATCCAGCGACGATTATGACAGATCCTGAACTAGCCGATTCCACTTACATTGAGCCGGTATTGTGGCCAGAAGTGGCAGCTATTATTGAAAAAGAAAGACCAAATGCGTTATTGCCGACAATGGGTGGGCAAACAGCTTTAAATTGCGCGTTAGACCTGGAACGGCACGGCATTTTAAAAAAATTTGGGGTTGAACTGATTGGCGCGACGAAAGATACGATTGATAAGGCCGAAGATCGCGATCAATTTCGCCAACTGATGCAACAAATTGGCTTAGAGATGCCGCGCTCCCATATTGCTCATTCGCTCGATGAGGCACTGGTGGCACAAGCCCAGTTGGGTTTTCCTCTCGTTATTCGCCCATCTTTTACAATGGGTGGAAGCGGGGGCGGCATCGCCTATAATTTAGAAGAATTTGAAGACATTTGTCTTCGAGGTTTGGAGTTGTCACCGACCCGAGAATTATTGATTGATGAATCGGTTTTGGGTTGGAAAGAATTTGAAATGGAAGTGGTGCGTGATAAACATGATAATTGTATCATCGTTTGTTCTATCGAAAATTTAGACCCAATGGGGGTGCATACTGGAGATTCAATCACGGTGGCACCTGCACAAACTTTAACTGATAAAGAATTTCAACGAATGCGCGATGCAGCCATTCTGGTATTGCGTGCGGTGGGCGTGGATACGGGTGGTGCAAATGTCCAATTTGCGGTAAATCCCGCTGATGGACGGTTGCTGGTTATCGAAATGAATCCACGTGTTTCAAGAAGTTCAGCTTTGGCTTCTAAAGCAACTGGTTTTCCTATCGCGAAAATTGCCGCCTTACTTGCGGTTGGCTATACCTTGGATGAACTAGCCAATGATGTCACAGGTGGCAAAACACCCGCTTCATTTGAACCGAGCATCGATTATGTCGTCACCAAAATTCCGCGGTTTAATTTTGATAAATTTCCACAAACATCGCCTATATTATCGACGCAAATGAAATCCGTTGGTGAGGTAATGGCTATTGGTGCCAATTTCCAGGAATCGTTACAAAAGGCTATTCGTGGCCTAGAAATTGACCGTTGTGGATTACAACCGATGTTTAAACAGACCGAAATGTCGGTGTTGATCGGCTTTTTGCAAGAACCTACACCTGATCGCCTCTGGTATATCGCTGATGCTTTTCGTCTGGGCTTATCACTAGAAGAAATTCATCAGGAATCAAAAGTTGATCCCTGGTTTTTAGCCCAAATACAAGAACTGGTCCATTTTGAGCAAGATCTTGTCGGTAAGAAGTTGACTGATCTCAAAGCAGATGAATTGCGGTTGTTAAAGCAGCGCGGTTTTGCTGATGCCTATTTAGCAGGTTTACTCCAGGTATCTGAGCAACAAGTGCGAGTTCATCGCTTGGCTTTGGGGATTCGGCCAGTTTATAAGCGCGTTGACTCATGCGCCGCTGAATTTTCAACTGATACAGCTTATTTATATTCCTGTTATCAAGCTGTCTGCGAAGCAAGACCAGATTATACATCAAATAAAGTCATGATTTTAGGTGGTGGACCTAATCGCATCGGTCAAGGCATTGAATTTGACTATTGCTGTGTCCACGCCGCGATGGCATTACGGGAAGCGGGTTATGAAACAATCATGGTAAATTGTAACCCTGAAACCGTATCAACTGACGTGGATATGTCGAATCGATTGTATTTTGAGCCGGTAACGTTGGAAGATGTGTTACCGATTGTTGAGCTTGAAAAACCAATCGGGGTGATTGTACATTATGGTGGACAAACTCCTTTAAAATTAGCCCGTATCTTAGAAGAAAATGGTGTTCCCATCTTAGGAACATCACCGAATGCAATTGATAAAGCAGAAGATCGCGAACGTTTTCAGCAGATGGTGACGGAGCTTAAATTACATCAGCCTGCAAATGGTACCGTTCGCAGTGAGCTCGAAGCAATCGCCTTAGCCAATCGAATTGGATATCCTTTGGTGGTAAGACCTTCCTACGTATTAGGTGGTCGAGCGATGGAAATTGTCTATCAGGAGGAAGATCTCCGTTATTATTTGTCAAATGCAGTGCGTGTCTCGAATGACTCACCTGTTTTACTAGATAAATTTTTAAATGATGCGATTGAAGTCGATATTGATGCAGTTTGTGATGGTGAGCATGTTTTGATTGGTGCTATCATGGAGCACATTGAACAAGCTGGCATTCATTCAGGTGACTCTGCTTGTACGTTACCACCTTTTAGTTTGAGCACGGTGGTGCAGCAAGATTTGATTGAACAATTGCGAAAAATGGCGTTAGAATTAGGCGTTGTGGGGTTGATTAATGCCCAGTTTGCTATTCAAGGCGATGATATTTACGTTTTAGAGGTCAATCCCAGGGCCTCTCGTACCGTGCCTTTTGTATCTAAAGCAACCGGTTTGCCTTTGGCAAAAATTGCAGCGAGATGTAAAATTGGCCAAAATTTAAAAGAACAAGGTTTAATCAAGCCATCACACATGCCAGCTTTTTATTCGATTAAATTACCTGTGTTCCCTTTTATCAAATTTTCAGGGGTTGACTCTATTTTAAGTCCTGAAATGAAATCAACTGGGGAGGTCATGGGGATTGCTAAACGATTTGGGCAAGCTTACGCTAAAGCGCAACGCGGAGCAGGTTGTGATATAGTAAAGCGCCGACGTGCTTTCTTATCTGTTCGCGATGCAGATAAAGCGCGGATCGGAGAAATTGCGAAGCGATTGATTGCGCTTGGTTTTGAAATTATTGCAACCCGCGGGACAGCGGTGGTAATTCAAGCCGCCGGCATTGATTGTAAGCGGGTATTTAAAGTAGCCGAGGGCAGACCCCATATAGTAGATTATATTAAAAATCAAGATATTGATTTTATTGTGAATACTACCGAAGGTAAACAAGCGATAGCGGATTCATTTGCCATTCGTCGAAATGCATTGCAGTATAAGGTCAGCTACACAACAACCTTATCTGGTGCTGAAGCGGCTTGTTTGGCTATGAAATATGAAGAAAGGAATTCAGTAACCCGATTACAGGATCTACATTAAATGCAAAAACACCCCATGACTGTCGCAGGAGCCTTGGCCCTGCAAACCGAATTACATCGACTGAAGAGCATTGAGCGTCCTCGTATTATTGAGGCGATTGCGGTTGCCCGCGCTCATGGCGATTTGAAAGAAAATGCAGAATATCACGCGGCCCGCGAAGACCAAAGTTTTATGGAGGGCAGGATACAAGAGTTAGAAGCAAAACTATCTAACTCGCAAGTGGTTGATATCACAAAATTACCGAATGATGGAAGAGTTGTGTTTGGCGCAACAGTCACCATTCACCACGTGCAAAAAGGATCAGAGCTAAGATATCAAATTGTAGGAGAAGATGAAGCGGATATTAAATTAAATAAAATATCCTATCGCTCGCCGATTGGACGTGCTTTAATTGGTAAGCAAGTAGATGATACGGTTAGCGTCGCTACACCAGGAGGATTGGTGGAGTATGAAATTACGGGAGTTGAGTATTAGGACCTGTCGACAGCTCCTAGGACCTGAATGAACGACGAGGGATTAGCATGACGGGAAAAATAGAAAAGGGAGTTTCTGATCTTTCAGTTGCAATTCATCAATACTACATGGATATCATCAATTGCATGCCTAATATTGTGTATTGGATTGATTTGGATTGTGCTTTAAAGGGAGCAAATCATAATTTTGTAAAATTACTTGGTTTGGTGGATTTGAAAAATTTCAAGGGGTCCCCTTACGAGTTGATAAAAAAAAATCTTGATTGGCCCGATTATTTTCTTGAGGCCATGAAGCTAGATGATATGACCGCTATTTTTTCGGAAAAAGCTCAGTATCAAGTTGAAGAACAACCGATTAAGACAGATCATGGTAAAATATTATGTTATTTATCCACACGCGTACCGCTGTTTAATAAAAAAAAACAAGTCATTGGTTTGGTGGTGGTTTTAACTGACGTTACAGATCAAAAACAGTCTGATAATCTCCCGAAAAAATCTAAATCCGTGTTAAAAAAACAAAAACTATTGTTGAAAAACTTACCACGCATTTTAATGGTTGAGGATAATCTTATTGCTCAAAAAGTTGAACAAGCGTTGATGATTTCATTGGGTTGTCAGGTTGATATGGCAGAGACCGGTGAACTTGCAGTCTCTTTGTTCTCGCCCGGTAAATATGATCTGGTTTTTATGGATATCGGTTTACAGGATACATCTGGTTATATTGTGGCCAAAAAATTACGCGAACAAGAAAAGGGTTCCGGCTATCATGTACCGATTATTGCCTTGACTTCCTATCAAGCAGACATCGTCAAATATGATTGCCGAGATTATTTCATGGATGGGGTCATCACCAAGCCATTAACGACTGAACAAGCGCAGCAAATTATTCGAAACTTCGTATATGATGAAGATATTTCAGTTGAGGGGTTAGCAACAGCTTGACAAGTTTAATTATATTGGGCATGATCTCCCCATTGTTTTTCTTTGTTTTTTAAGAAGTGGAGATTGTTAAGTGGCAAATATTAAGTCAGCTATCAAACGTGCTCGTCAGAATATCAAATTGCGTCAACATAATGCCAGTGAGCGTTCTAGGTACCGTACGTATGTAAAAAATGTTTTGAAGGCTGTAGGAGCAGGAAATCTAGAGGAAGCACGTACTGCATACTCATTAGCTCAGCCTGTTATCGATAAAGCGGCTAGCAAAGGTCTTATTCATAAAAATAAAGCATCAAGAATTAAAAGCCGTCTCAGTGCTCGTGTAAAAGCATTGGCTGCTTAATCCAGCGTTTCCGTCGCTCTAAAGTCCGAAAACACCCGAACCGGTTATCCGGTTCGGTTTTACTTAAACCCTGTTGATATTTTTTATAATTTAGTGCGTTTTTTGCACTTCGTTTGAATATGCTCTAAATAGAGAGAACCATGGCAAAAGAAGATCATATCGAAATGCTAGGAACAGTCATTGACACATTACCAAATACGATGTTTCGAGTAGAACTTGAAAATGGGCACGTGATTACTGCCCACATTTCAGGCCGCATGCGTAAAAACTACATTCGAATTTTGACTGGCGACAAAGTTAAAATAGAACTAACACCTTACGATTTAACAAAAGGCCGGATCATTTTCCGAGATAAAAACTAGGCTCTGTTGACAATTCTTTTTTCGAAGCCCTACGTCCCGCTGCTTGTCCGCCGAATCCAGAGATCTTGCTCAACGCACAGCACTATTGTAGTTATAATATATCGATATGAATTGTCAACACACCCTAGCACCATGATCCGCTTAATGCCCTGCGACCGTCATTTCCTGAATCAATACAGATCCACACCTTGTGGCAATATTCGTGTTCATGTCCGAACCAATCGCAACAATATCACCGAACATTTTCTTCAAATTGCCAGCAATGGTGACTTCCTCCACGGGATGGTGAATTTTTCCATTCTCTACCCAAAACCCAGTAGCGCCACGGGAATAGTCTCCGGTTAAAATGTTCACGCCTTGTCCCATTAAGTCAGTTACTAGCAAACCGGTATCCATCTGTTTTAATAACGAATCCAAATCACCTGCGGTTGGGTCAACTGTCAAATTGAAGACCCCCCCACTATTGGCAGTGGTTTTTAAACCGAGCCTGCGAGCGGAGTAAGAACTCAAAACATATTGCTGTAGTTGACCATCCGCAACAAATACGTTATTTCTGGTTTTCACCCCCTCTCCATCAAATGGCGCGCTTCCTAAGCCTCGTAATAGATATGGCTGTTCGTGAATGCAAATGCCGGCAGGAAAAATTTGCTGTGCCAAGGAGTCATGCAGAAACGTATTTTTTTGATACAAATTACTACCGCTGATTGCCGCAATAAAAGATGAGAATAAGCCACTAGAGACTCGAGATGAAAAAATAACGGGTAATTTTTTAGTTGCAATCTTTTTAGCACTCAGTCGCGAGGTTGTCCGTTCAACTACTTGTCTGGCTAATGTATCCAAATCGAGGAGATCATCCGCGCAACGTGCAGTGGTATAATCATAATCACGCTGCATTCCGTTGCTGTCTTGCGCGATTAAAGAGCAAGTTATGCTATGGCGACTGCTGTGAATAAATCCTTCAAAACCATGACTATTGGCATGACCCAAACAAAAATTATAAGTTGCCACTTGCACGCCATCCGAATTGATAATACGTTTATCAAGATTTCGTGCTTGATTTTCACAATAGATTGCCTCTTCAATCGCCTGTGCCGGCGTCAAGTCCCACGGGTGATATAAATCAAGGTCAGGCAGGTCTGCACACATTAATTCGGGTTCAGGTAAACCAAAACAAGTATCTTTAGCACTGACTTTTGCAATTTCACACGCAGCATTTACCATATCGTCTAAAGCCTTGGGAGTGGTATCACTGCTGCTGGCACTCCCTTTAGAATGCCCAATATAGACATTGAGCCCTACCCCTTTATCCTCGCTAAAAGCAACTGTTTCTACATTTCCCATGCGTACATCAACTGAAAACCCACTATCAAGATTGACGCCGACCGATGCCGCAGTTGCACCCTTTTTTTTAGCTAGAAGTAAAACTTGATCCATGATTTCTTTTAATTCATCAGTTGACTTCAAGGTGCCCCTATTGGTATTTTGCTTTAATCTTTTTATCATTAGTTGATATCCTATAAGCTTGGTATGATCGAAAAGTGAAGATAACTCGTAATCCTTATCTGATCACGACGTCTAACCCCAGTGGCTGAAACATCGATATAGGAAATACAGTTACACTCGATGATTAGGGTCTGTTGACAATTCATTTTCTGACGCCCTCATTGTCCCGCGAACAAGTCGCGGGACGTCGAGATCTGAATTGTCAACACGCCCTAATGTTTAAACCTAAAAAAACGCCGTTGCATATCCTACGAGTGATATATGAAGATTGTATCTGATAAATTTTTTTAATCCAGGGCTTAACATGCTAAGAACAGTTTTTGGGGTCTTATTGTCTTTATTCATTGGTTCAGTCCATGCAGATGAATGGCTCAAGTTAGCGCCTGGAGTTGAATATCAAGATTTGCACGTGGGCAGTTTGACATATTGGTCCCACGTCCATGCATTTAAAATTGATCTGGAGCGGAATGAATTGGATCTGGTGATGGCAAGTGGACTCGCCCAAGCTCAAGCCTCAGCCCATGAATTTTTAAACCAGAGCAAAGCCTTGATCGCAATCAATGGCGGTTTCTTTGATCAAAATTTTCAGCCTTTGGGTTTGAGGATCAGCAATCAACGCCAACATAATCCTTTGAAATCAATCAGTTGGTGGGGTATCTTTTACACAAAAAACCGCTTGCCTCATATTACCAGTTTGCATGACTTTAAACAGGACACACAAATTGATTTTGCTGTGCAAGCTGGCCCAAGATTATTGATTCACGGAAAAATTCCGCAGTTAAAACCAGGCATTGCCGAGCGATCAGCACTGGGTATCACCGCCAGTGGCCAAGTCATCATGATTGTGACAGAAAATAGTCCGATGAGTACAACCTGGTTAGCTGAGAAAATGAAAGCACCACCACTCAACTGCATAGATGCACTTAATTTAGATGGCGGTAGTTCGAGTCAACTTTATGCCCACATTGAGTCCTTCACAATCAATGTCGCAAGTATAGCCAGTGTGAGTGACGCGATCATTGTAAAACCAAGACCTGCCACCTGATCCCCTTGTGGACACCATAAGATTATCGCGGTGCACAAGGTCCTTGATGTTTACGCCCACAAACACAACACAAGGGGATTCGTCTTAATTGTTTTTCTAATTCCTTTTGACGTAATTCTTCTTCTTGTTGTTGACTCCGCTTGGCCGGACCATTGGGTTGTATTTGCAAAGGATTACGGCTAGTGTTCTGCTGGGTAAGTTGTTTTTGGGGGGTGTTTTTGTTTAATTTTTTTTCTGTTCGCTTATATAAATCTCTCACTTTTTCAGAAAAATCATCGCGCCTAAACTCAATCATTGAAAAAGCCTTCTTGGCATAAGCATGAGCCACTTGATGCTCTTTGTGAGTCTGGCCGCGACTGTATATCGTTGCCGCATAGTAATAATCATGGACATCCCTTTTACGCAAACCATTAAGTGGCATCAGTTCTGCAACCAGCTCCCTGCGTTGCTTGTCATTTATTTGTAGCCGTAATTTCATGCTTTCCTTTTCAGTCTGATTGGCGAGACGAGCATACATTTTTCGTTCTGCTTGGTCTGCTGCATACAAGTTTAAAAGCTCTTGATCATGCATTGCTTCTCCTAAAAATTATCATGTGAACATGTGTGTAATTATAGCACAATAACATCTGTATCTCGGGTAAATACCCGAATATAGATTCAACGTTCATACTCGACTTGAGGAAAAACTCCGTGAGTTGAGCCTTGCCCCAACATAAAACTTGCAAAAGGTGACAAATTTACATCCGCCCGCAGAGCCATTACTGACATTGTCAATGAGCCCTCATCGTGAAGTACCTATGATCATTCTGTCATCATACCCAGATAGAATACACAACTTATCCACAGCTTATTCTCTTGATATCTGCCAAGAAACACATTATATTGTGTAGATGATCTCAACAAACAACTACATATAGTGTTTCAACGTACAAAGCTTTTTGTTTTATTTATCATACGTTTTCATCAAGGATTGTGAAACGATACTCAATATTTGGAGGAAATATGGCACAAACATTACTAAACGATTCCCTTGAATTACAAGCCAACAAACCTGGCTCATTAAAAATTATCAAACGAAACCAAACTATCGTACCCTTCGATGAAACCAAAATTAAAGTCGCGATGACCAAAGCATTCATTGCAGTTGAAGGACCAAACGCCGTCGCCTCTAATCGCATACGCGACGAAATTGATAGCTTAACTCAACAAGTGGTTAACGTGTTTAAACGCCGTTTCTCCAGCGGCGGTACCATTAACATCGAAGATATTCAAGATCAAGTCGAATTGGCTTTGATGCGGAGTGGTCAAAATAAAGTTGCGCGTACTTACGTGCTCTATCGTGAAGAACGCCGCAAAGCACGAGATGCCGACCTGCAAAAAAATGCCGCAAAAGATAGCAAAGTTCGCCTCATTACGATGCCGGATGGCAGCCTGCAACCATTGAACTTGGACCGAATTGAAACCATCGTCCATGAGGCTTGCCGCTCACTGGATCAGGTCAAGGCCGAACCAGTCATTAAAGATGCGCTGCGAAACTTATACAATCAAGCAAAGCTAGACGATGTCCACAAAGCGTTGATCATGGCGGCCCGTGCCTTGGTTGAAACCGAACCAAACTACACCTATGTCAGTGCTCGATTGTTGCTAGATAGCCTCCGCGCTGAGGCATTGAACGAGGTTGCCATGCAATCAGACGCGACCTTTGACGAAATGGCAGCTTTATACCCTGCTTATTTTAAAGTATTTATCACCAAAGGGATTGAACAAGGCATGCTCGATCCCAAATTAGTTGAATTCGACCTAGATAAACTCGGCCAGGCTTTACTGCCTGAGCGTGATATGCAGTTTACCTATTTAAGCTTACAAACCCTATACGATCGTTACTTTATTCATGAACAGGGTATTCGTTATGAATTACCCCAAGCATTCTTTATGCGTGTAGCCATGGGACTCGCGATGCGTGAAAAAGATAAAGAAGCCAAAGCCATTGAATTCTATACGTTGCTGTCTTCTTTTGATTATATGGCCTCAACCCCCACTCTATTTAACGCCGGTACAACGCGTCCGCAATTGTCAAGCTGCTATTTAACGACCGTCCCAGATGATTTAGATGGGATATACAGCGCCCTGAAAGATAATGCCCTGCTATCGAAATTCGCCGGTGGTCTTGGTAATGATTGGACTTCAGTCCGTGCGATGGGTTCACACATCAAAGGAACCAATGGCAAGTCCCAAGGTGTTGTCCCCTTCTTAAATGTCGCTGATGCAACCGCCGTTGCTGTCAATCAAGGTGGCAAGCGTAAAGGGGCTGTGTGTGCGTATCTTGAATGTTGGCATCGCGATGTAGAAGAGTTTTTAGAGTTACGCAAAAATACCGGTGATGATCGCCGCCGCACCCATGACATGAATACCGCTTTATGGATCCCGGATCTATTCATGAAGCGCGTATATGCCGAGGGTGATTGGACGCTATTCTCACCGAATGATGTCCCGGATCTGCATGAGCAGTACGGTAAAGCCTTTGAATCATTGTACTTAAAATACGAAGAGGCAGCGCAACGGGGTCAAATTCAGTATGTTAAAACCATCCCAGCCACCAAACTATGGCGCAAAATGCTATCGATGTTATTTGAAACCGGTCACCCATGGCTGACCTTCAAAGACGCTTGTAACTTGCGCTCTCCACAACAACATGTGGGTGTCATTCATAGTTCAAATTTATGCACCGAAATCACCTTGAACACCTCTGCGGATGAAATTGCCGTCTGTAACTTGGGTAGTATCAATTTGCCGGCTCACATCACATCAGGTCAACTCGATCGCGCAAAATTGCAGCGCACCATTGATACTGCAATTCGGATGTTAGATAATGTGATTGATATCAATTATTATTCTGTTCCACAAGCACGTAATTCCAATCTCAAGCACCGACCAATTGGCCTAGGCCTCATGGGTTTTCAAGATGCACTGTATGCCTTGGACATCGATTATACTTCAGATGCGGCAGTTGAGTTTGCTGATACCTCGATGGAACTAATCAGTTACTATGCAATTGAAGCATCCTGTCAATTAGCCGCGGAACGTGGTTGTTACCCGAGCTATGAAGGATCTTTATGGAGCAAAGGGATTCTGCCGATTGATTCGATTAATTTACTGCAACAAGCGCGGGGTAAATTCTTAGAACAAGATCGTAGCCAACGTTTAGATTGGGAAGCTCTCCGTGTCAAAGTGCGAACTCAAGGCATTCGTAACTCCAATCTCATGGCCATTGCCCCGACTGCCACGATTTCGAATATTTGCGGTGTTTCACAATCTATCGAACCGACATACCAAAATCTGTATGTAAAATCCAACTTGTCCGGTGAATTTACAGTTATTAATCCTTATCTGGTCACTGATCTCAAAGCTTTGAAAATGTGGGACGAGGTCATGGTTAATGATTTAAAGTATTTCAATGGCAGTGTGCAACCCATCAGTCGTATCCCAGAAAAATTAAAAGCGCGTTATGCCACTGCGTTTGAAATTGATCCAATTTGGTTAGTCAAAGCCGGTTCGAGACGCCAAAAATGGATTGATCAAGCCCAATCTTTAAATATTTACATGGCCAAACCATCCGGTAAAAAACTAGATGAATTGTACCGTCAAGCCTGGTTAAGTGGTTTAAAAACAACCTACTATTTGCGTAGTTTAGGTGCCAGTAATGCTGAAAAATCGACAGTCACTGATGGTATTTTAAATGCGGTAAAAATAGAAGAACCAAGCGTATGCTCTATCACTGATCCGGAATGTGAAGCTTGTCAGTAAAGGGCGGTCGTACCCCCTAGTTTGTGGATATTTGACGTGCCTGCACCTAGAATGACCTACCTAGGTGCAGTAATTCCCACCCTTAGGTACAAGTCTTTCGGCAAGGGTAACTAGTTACAAACCAATTTGAGGAACTTATATCATGACCTATATTGCACAAAGCCAGACTCAATCCCACCTACCAGCCGGTGCCACCGGTCTTGAATTACTTGAAATGGGTGCCGGACGCATTCATGTTGACGATAAACGGATTATTAACTGCAGGGCTGATTTAAACCAACTAGTTCCATTTAAATACAAATGGGCGTGGGATAAATACTTAACCGCGTGCGCGAATCATTGGATGCCGAATGAAATCAGCATGAGCGCAGATTTAGCCCTGTGGTCTGATCCCAATGGCTTAACCGCAGATGAACGCTTGATTGTACTCCGTAATTTAGGCTTTTTCTCAACCGCTGACTCCTTGGTGGCAAATAACTTGGTCTTAGCGGTCTATCGACATATCACCAATCCAGAATGTCGGCAGTACCTCTTGCGTCAAGCCTTTGAGGAAGCCTTGCATACCCATGCTTACCAGTATGTGATTGAAAGTTTAGGTCTTGATGAAGCGGCTGTTTTCAATATGTATCGCGAAATCCCCTCTGTCGCCACCAAGGCAGCCTGGGCCTTGCCTTTTACTCAAAGCTTGGGTGATGCCAATTTTCATACAGGAACACCTGAAAGCGATCAACGATTATTACGTGATTTAATCGCGTTTTATGTGGTCTTCGAGGGCATTTTCTTCTATGTCGGCTTCACACAAATATTATCGATGGGCCGGCGCAATAAGATGGTCGGGACGTCAGAGCAATTCCAGTATATCCTGCGTGATGAATCCATGCATATGAATTTTGGCATTGATGTGATTAATCAAATTAAAATTGAAAACCCACATTTGTGGACGACAGAATTTAAACAAGACATCATCGCGTTGATTAAGCAAGGGGTTGCTTTAGAATATCAATACGCCAAAGACACCATGCCCCATGGTATTTTGGGAATGAATGCAGAGATGTTTGAAGAATATATTCATTTCATCGCCAATCGCCGGCTGCTGCAAATTGGTTTACCAGAACAATACCCCGGTGCTGAAAATCCATTCCCTTGGATGAGTGAAATGATGGATTTGAAAAAAGAAAAAAACTTCTTTGAAACACGGGTCATTGAATACCAAGCAGGCGGCACTTTAAGTTGGGATGATGAGGATAAATGACCATTGGAATTCTGGCAACTGGAGATGAAATTATTCATGGCGATACATTAAATACCAATGGCCATGAAGTCGCTCACACGTTAAGTTCTGCCAGCATGGCAGTTGGCATGCAATTGGCCTGCAGTGACAAAGAAGAAGACATCGTTGCCAGTTTGAAATTCTTAGATGAGCACCACGATACGTTCGTGCTCATCGGTGGTTTAGGACCAACGTCAGATGATCGCACCCGATTTGCCCTCTCGCGCTTTTTAGATATTCCATTGATTGAACATGAGCGCGCACTCACGCACATTCAAACGCGTTTAAATCGGGTTCAAATCATGGCGATCAGTCCAAACAATCGTCAACAAGCCTATTTTCCAAAAGAGGCAACGCTTTTAGCGAATCCGCATGGAACTGCACTAGGATGTAGCTATCAGCATCACGGTAAATTATTTGTGTTATTACCAGGCCCTCCTATCGAATGTTTGACGATGTTTAAAGAGGAAGCCCTCCCGCTGATAATTAAACATCAACCACAGAGTAAGAAGCGTCTCTTAAAATGGCGCTTGTTTGATGTTTCCGAGGGTATCATCGCAGAAAAGTTAGATAAAGTCCTGCAGCATATCCCCTGTGAAACAGGGTATCGCCTAGAAAGGCCTTATCTTGAGTTTAAAGTGATTTGCACTCAAGCTGATATTCCAACCGTACAGCAAATAATTGACCCCATGCTCGCCGATTATATTATCGCAACCCCCGAACAATGGGCATCAGAGCATTTAAAACAGCTCATTGCCGATCTAAAAAAACCAATCATTATCCAAGATGAGGCCACCGGGGGGTTGCTACAAACTTTAATCCAATCCCCACATAATTACCCATGGCTCCGCTTCCAGGAAAGATCTCATCATGAAGCCTTGTATTTTCATATACAAGGCTTAGACAACTATTGGCGGCAAACGCCTGAAGCCAAAACAGCTGACATTCGTCTCACCTACAACGATCACAGCGAAGCGCGTACGTTTCCTTTTTATAAGGCATGGGTCGTCAATCTGGCAACGGAATGGCTATGCTATCGAATAGCAAAGATCCTTAATCAATTTGTCTATACCGAGTCTAATGCGAATCTTAAGATTAAAAATAAAACATGAGTTTGGTTTTTTTGAACCGTTCGGGCTGAGCAAACTAGGTACGTTGTACCAAATATCGGAAAATAACAGTTTTTATGATAGATTTCGGCCTGATATGCACATGTTGTGAAGGCCGTAAGTCCATTAGTGTTTACACATACCTGTTGCTGAGCATGGTCACAGGGGTTTGCGACAATATCGTTGGTGAAGTGCCGTTTGAGCACTATCCCGTTTGAGAGATAGCCGCCAGAATCAACCCCTGCTATATGAGCATATCGTTTTTAACTTCTCAGGAAAAAAATGATATGACTAAAGATACACAAATTAAGCGAAGAAAGCCAAAAAAAACGCATAAATTACCTAAACATTTGGCTCATATTAATAAAACGGCTGCAGGGATTGATATAAGATCTAAATCGCATTTTGTTGCTGTTCCTGAAGGAACGTCTGACGGATGTGTTCGTGAATTTCAAAGTTTTACCAACGATCTTCATGCCTTAGCTGATTGGTTAGATGAGTGTGGCATAGAAACCGTTGCAATGGAATCAACGGGCGTTTATTGGATTCCGCTTTATGAATTATTAGAGTCGCGAGGATTTGAGGTTCTGCTTGTTGATGCACGGCATGTCAAAAATGTCAGTGGACGAAAAACTGATGTACTAGATTGCCAATGGTTGCAGCAACTTCATACCTACGAATTATTAAGCAGCGCGTTTCGTCCTGCTAAAGAAATTTGCACTTTACGCGTTTATTTACGCCAGAGAAGCATGCTTATCCAACGCAAGGCATCTCATGTACAGCATATGCAAAAATCGTTAGATCAAATGAATTTGCAGTTACACAATGTAATCAGTGATATTACTGGTGAAACTGGTATGAATATTATTCGAGCAATTGTTTCTGGAATAACTGATCCAAAATTATTAGCAAGCTATCGTAATTATCGCTGTAAAAATTCGTTAGAAGTCATTGAGAAATCATTAACAGGCCACTATACCGAAGAGCATGTTTTTACTTTAACACAGGCATTGAGTCTTTATGACACTTATCAAATTCAAGTAGATGCTTGCGATAAAAAAATTGAACAATGTTTGTCTCAATTTGAATATTGCAAAGAAAGTACGGAAAAGACAGCCAAGGTAAAGTCACGAACGGCTAAAGATAAAAATGCTCCATTATTTGATTTACAAACGTATTTAAGACAAATGACGGGCGTTGATTTAACAGCGATCCCTGGTATCGAAGCCTATAGTGCATTAAAAATTATTTCTGAAATCGGACTTGATATGAGTCGATGGAAAACGAGTAAGGCTTTTGCTTCCTGGTTAGGACTTTGTCCTGGAAATAGAGTATCTGGAGGGAAAAGACAGAGTGGTAAAACAAAACGCACCGCAAATTACGCAGCCTCCACTTTACGCATTGCCGCTGGAACGCTGCATCGAAGTCAGTCTTCTTTGGGTGCCTTTTTAAGACGTCTTAAATCTCGTATGGGCTCACCAAAAGCAATTACTGCAACAGCACATAAGCTAGCTGTCATAATTTATAATATGCTTAAGAATAAAGAAGAGTACATCAAAACAGATCAGAATTATTATGAACAAAAATATCGAGAACGCCTCATTAAAAGTTTAACTAATCGAGCGAAATCTTTGGGATTTGAGCTTATTGAAAACTTAAATATATCAACTGATTATAATGCTGTTATTTGAGAGGCTTTAGCCTCGTCTCAAAGCCTTGGTGAATAGGCTTTGAGACGGCGTAAACGCCTCCTTCCGAAAAGAACATTTCCCTTCTCCCCATTCATGGGGAGAAGATGCCCGCAGGGAGGATGAGGGGTTGCTGAAGCGAAGTTCTTTGTTCATATTTGCTATAAAATAGCTAGGGTGCTCAGCCCGACCGGGCTGATTTAATTGCGGTTTATTTTTAAGCTTTAGTTTCGAATTCTAGTTATTATATACTATCGACGAGACAGCGGACTGCTCCACGTGGGCCTGGGCCTGGCCCTGGCCCGTGAGGTGGGTGTTGAGTATAGATGCATTAGAAAAAGCAAGACCACCGAGCTGACTACACTGCTGACTCACCGCCTCACGACGAGTATCCTCCGGATTCAACCCTCCTAGTTTGACATTTTCATCTTCTAAGTCTACCTCCGGCGCCACTTTAAAGACAGCCAATAATCCCCTTGCATGATCCTCGACTGCTTGACTTGCTTGTACACCTTCATCATGATTAGTGGCTGCCACTGCGCGACGCTCGCAGCCATTTAGAAATTCTCTAAACTCAGGCTTGTCAAGTCGATTATTCGCAAGCGCAGACGCAACGACCTTGTTGAATGTATCAACTCGATCTAGTTTCAGTGCCCCAGCAAAGGCTGCATCCATATTAGGCGGTTTTAAGTTAGGATCCATCATGGCTTGTAAACGCTTCTGCATATCAAAATGAAGCTTTTTCATGACATGCATGCCAAAACCTGTATCATTGGTTTCATTGATCGCTTGTTGTAAAAATATTCGTGCATTATCCATGATCTGGATCTTTGCGAGTGAGCTAGAACTTTCATCATCTACACTTTTTTGATAAAGATCCATTAACTCACAAATATAAGCCTGATTTCCGTTTCCATATGCCTTACCAATTTGCTTTAAATCGGGTGGATCTAAATAATTTTTTTGATGATCAATCGCCAAACTTGCTTCAGGATGAAGCATGTCTTCTTTTAAACGGTTGAGTTCGGTGTGGGAAAGCACCAATTGTCTACCCAAAATACCCTGTTTGCTGACATCAATACCAGCGCGCTTAAGAAAAGAAACCATTTCTGAAGATACCGGAGTCCGGAAAGTGAGCACAACCTTGTCACCTGCTGGATTGGCCTCTATACTTTTTACCGGATTGTTTTGGCGATAAGTCCAAGGATATTTATACGGTCGGCCGTTTTCGGTAAATAAAACTGGGTTATGCATTAATTTTTCTAAAACCAACGCTTGACGCACATCTTCATCCTTTAAATTTGAGCTTCTTTTCGGTAAAACCTGATTGATTTGTTGAATACGGCTTTGGATCACTTGCTCTAATTTAAGCGCGTCATTTCGCAATGTTTTTAGTTCATTTTTTTGTGCATTTAGCTGGGTAATGTTTTCAGCAGATAGCCCGGAACCTGCGAGTTGGGCATCTATTTCCTTTATTTTCCCATTATGGGACACGGCCGTGCGCCTCGCATATCTACAAATTCTCTCTTGTTGTTTAGCCAAGTTAATTAAACTGGCGAATTTATGATTGAAAGATGAATCTTCTATCACCGTTCTATTGCGACCTTGACCATGCCGGGTATGTTTCATTAACGATTGATCTGGTTGTAAACTTAATCGCGAATCCAGTTTCATTTTATCAGAGGGCATCACCACTTGATCAAAAACAAACAAGGAACGACTATCACGCAACGCCTTATTTTGGTTATATCCCCCGATGCTATCGGTGTCGCTACAAACGTAAAATAGCGAAAAATAATTACCAAAATCTTCAATAAATCTATCACCTTGTAAACCAGACCCCACTGGATTGATCGTTGAGTAATGCTCATATTTATTGAATTCAGGGAGCGGTTTAAAATTAATCGCGGTAAAATCTTCGCCTTTCGCAAATTCTTTCAATAGTCTAATTTTCTCAAAAGGAACGAACAGTGCAGGCTTGCCGTCGTGGGTCATGATGGAGGAGCGGGTCGTATCAAGGCCAAGCATCCGTGAAATATTCAGTGCCATCGCCTCACGTTGAACCTCAACGATTTTACCGTATTTGGGTAATTTAATAATAGCCTGTGGGCTTAATTTATACTGATCCCGCTGAGTAAGATAGTCATCCATTGTAGCCGGGTTTGCCTCAACCAATTGATTGAGTTGCTGAGTCACCGTCTCCAGTTTAACAAGAGAAACTTTTTGAGTCATTCCCCCTGCTGATTCTGCCAATGTACAATAAGTCATCGGCGGTTCGCCGTGTTCACCAGGAATCGTTATCGTTGTTAATCGATTTATTTTCAACAAATCTTCAGCCAGGGTTATCTGTTTTTGAAGGCCAGTTAAATACTCAGTTAAATTTGCATTGCTCGGATCGATTTTGGCCTCTTGTAAACGACCGATAAATAATTCGATTGCTGCGTTATTGTCGCAATCAACCAGAATCGATAGAGGATCTGGATTAAGAAGACTGGATAATTTGGCTTTTGCTTGATCAATTATCGGTTTAATTTCGGCTTGGGCAGCAGAATCTGGTTGCGTTGTCCGATTGTAGTAATCTGGTTGCGGTAACGTGTCAAGATACAAACCATCTGCTCGTTGGCGCATCTTGCGTTTATCGACTATGAGAACGCCTTGATCTATTGTTATCCCTGCCTGCAGCACTGTCTTTAATACAGTCCATTTATCCTCATCTGTCTTAACGTCAGCAAAGTTTAAAAAATGGGCATGAGAGCGCTCTAATGAGTCGAGCACATGGCGAAATTGACGATAGGTAGCTGAATAGGTCGCCTCGTCATCAGATAAAATGACTGACCCATCACTCGTCTCTTGCATAAAGCGTTTAATGATATCTTTTTTTTGGTCACGATCCATGATGGCTACACCGATCAGTAAGAAAATAAGTTATACTTGTATAGTATAGTATATAGTTGTACCAATAACCGGGGTGGAGAAACTGATGCCTAACCAACAAGAAATATTGGATGCATATAAAAAAGTCGATTCGTTATTAGATCAAGCGAAATTTTCAGAAGCGCTAGATCACATGAAAAGCTGGGATAAGATCCGCTTAAATCAATTTTATCAAGCCTATCCAAACCGCTATCCTATCTTGAAACATGCATATTTTGATAATTTTTGGGCAGAAAAACGCGTTGAGTTATATCCTAAAAATCCTTTTGTCGCACAAAAACCGATTGCTGATTGCGATTTGGTGCTAGGTTATGTGTTTTATCTTTTAGCATTAAACTATCAAACCACTGCTGTCGATAAATCAGATAAATACTTAAATCTAGCACTTAAATTTGATTCGATCCAGGCAGCGCAAATGCGTTTACATCAAGTGATTACCCAGAAAATGGGCCCTGAAGAAAAAATACAAGCCCTTTTGAACACATTGGCAGATATGGAATCATTGGCAGCCAAGCAGGGTGCAGCCGGTTTTCTGTTGCTAGCAGATGGTTACCTGCACCTTGTAAAAACTTACTTAGATCAAGAACCACAAAAGGAACAAGATGAAACAGCTTATCATGCAGCTTGTTTTGAATTATGGAAAAATCTGACTTTGGTAGAATTAGAACTCACAGAACCGCGATCAACTGCTGTCATTCACAATGCGTATTTTGGAGAAGGTCTGAGCTTAGGAAACTCATTCAAATTGTCGACAATTGCAGAAATAAAAGACGAGGCCGGTCTCTTGATAACATCCAGTGAAATCAAAGCACAGGCAGAACAGAACGTTCGGGACTCATTTATTGATGATGTCAGTTTAAGGCGTCTTTCCATGTGGAAGCATCAAACAAATCCAGATCCTTACTTGCGACCCCCATTAGACCCATCAGCCTTAATCCCTAAATTCTAAAGTCTGTTGACAATTCTCGACGTCGCGGGATGTAGGGCTTCGAAAGATGAATTGTCAGCACACCCTCACTATTCATCTTCTAAAACCAGACGTCGCAGAACGTTAAAACTGAATTGTCAGCAGACCCTAAAATAGAAAGCTGACTTATCCATAGTCTGAGTGGCTTTTTTGTTTTTTTATTGGTCATAATATGAAAATATTGTTCTTATTTGAATATGGCATGATATAATGCGGTCACATTCTCAAGATAAATATTTACAACATAAATTGGTTATGTATCTTTTATGGGAGGGAGGTAGGCATGCCACATGATAACAGACTATTTCATCACCAAGATGGGCATCATGGTGGTAGGCATCATGGTGGTAGGCATCATGGGGGTGGGCATCATGGGGGTGAACATTTCCACTGTTCTCCCGTTCATATCAATGTCAGACCTGGCTGTTGTACTCATGGCCTTATTTCCGGTTGTATTCATTGTCATGGAGGCCATCATCATAACCGCGGTTGTTGTCATCACGGCCTTTTTTCCGGCTGCCATCACGGCTGTCATGGCAACGACATAGTCGTCGAGCTCTTAATGAGAAACATGATAGTAAATCAAAACATCGCAGATCAACGACAAATAAACGAACGAAGACGGAATGATGCCATTCAACGTCATACGATCGCAGTACAAACTTATCAAACATTGATTTTGTCTATTGATAGGTTAAAAGGGCAACTTGATAATGGAAAAAGAGAGCTCACCACCCTTGATCCAACAGAGCATGTAGTTATCCCTGTATATACAGCACCGACAATCCAAACAATAGATAATTATACGCTATATACAGTGCAGGAAATAGAAACTGGGCTCATCAGCGTAAATGCGGCCATTCAGCAACTTCAATCTTATCACAATTTACTACAGAATCAGATTACCAAGACAAATCAACGAATAGCTGAAAAGCGTCTTTTAAATCAACACCGTGAATTCAGAAATTTTGATCAGATTAACCAGTTACTACCATTACCGATAAGCATGACGCAACTACCTTTGGTGGATATCGATGGAGAGCAATTGACACTACCCGAGCTAGCGATTCAGCACGGTAATGAACAGGCCCTCATTACACTCATTGTTGTGAAGAATTATCCGTTATCTCATTCATCTTATCAAAAACCAATGGCGCGTCCGTTGGATTACATTGCGAACAATCTAGCAGCATTTCAGGCCATTAAGTGGGAAAATTATCGGTCTTGTATTACCCTACTCTTAAGCACCGTGCTTCGCGCAAACAATCCTGACACGATAACAACCATCTATACGTCATTAAAAAATAAAAACTTAATAACAGATACACAATACCAAGAAGCCCTGAGCCAACTCCCCGATCCAGAAAAACTGAAGCTACTAGCCGGAACAATTTCCGTCCAGAATGGGTATGCTATTTCCACCGAAGTATTCAAACAGTATTATGCGGCAAATCAAGACCTAAACTTTGCGCCCAGCGAAGGAACACCCTCCTTCCAACTTGCACAGTATAAAGCTTATTTGAATCACTGCACTGATATTAAGACCATACTAAATATTACCAACAACCATCCACTTTGCCAGGATCCAATTTTCAAACCCACTTTAATCAAAATGGCAAAAAATCGGGTGTTAAGGTTAATCAGTGATAACCCGAGACAAACCATCCCAGCCGATGTAACTGACTTCATGAAGCAAGTGCGCACGCATTATTTCTTCGGTTTGATTCCTGGCGCATTCTTTTACACCAGTTCAACAGCTATCTTAAGCAATCTGAAACAGGGAGCCAAACAAAGCGCGCTGAATGAATTGCACAAGCAAGAGACAAAAGTCACATCATTTGAAAGTTCTCTCAACAGCATGCGCTGTTAAGCGGTAACTACGCCATCCTGAACGCAGTGAAGCGGTAACTACGTCATCCTGAACGCAGTGAAGGATCTCCAATTGACTTGGTTTGAGCCAAATTCAGGAGATCCTCCACTGCGATCAGAGCAAGGTTAAATCAATCTGATTCAATTATGATTAAAATTATCCACAACCTGGGTAGTTACGTTAAGCAAACCGCATCATTGGATTGATGATTGACGACATCACGTTGCGTCACTCGAACGCAGATGTGGAAATAAAATCACATCACGAATCGATGGTGAATTTGTAAACAACATCACCAGTCTATCTATCCCGATCCCCTCTCCCGCCGTGGGGGGCATCCCATATTCTAAGGCTTCGATATAATCACTATCAAAATGCATGGCTTCTAAGTCACCTGCATTTTTGTCTTCTACTTGCTTTAAAAATCGTACGGCCTGATCTTCAGCGTCATTTAATTCCGAAAATCCATTGGCAATTTCACGACCAGCAATGAAAAACTCAAAGCGATCAGTGACAGTTGGATCGGATTTTGAACATCTAGCCAGCGGTGAAACCTCGGTGGGATAATCCATGACAAAGGTTGGTTGCATTAATTGATGCTCAACCGTTTCTTCAAACAAAATCATACGTAATTTACCCAAACCATCTGTTTCCTTGTATGCAAATCCAAGTTTTTTCAAAATTGTTCGACACGCGCTGACTGTGGCAATATCAGCAGCGGTTAACGTGGGATTATATTTTAATATCGCATCAGGAATTGCAATCCGTGTGAAGGGCTTGTCTAAATCAATGCATTGATCTTGATACATGAGTTGCCGGGTTCCCAACACCTCATCACCCAAGAAGCGTAATAATTCTTCGGTAAAATCCATCAAATCTTGATAATCGGCATAAGCTTGATAAAACTCAACCATGGTGAACTCAGGATTATGCCGAGGCGAAATGCCTTCATTGCGAAAATTACGATTAATTTCATAAACCCGCTCAAAACCGCCGACAATCAAACGCTTCAAATAAAGCTCCGGAGCAATTCGCAGAAACATGTCCATATTCAGGGTATTGTGGTGAGTCACGAACGGTCTGGCGATAGCACCACCAGGAATCGGATGCATCATCGGGGTTTCTACCTCTAAAAAGTGATGACCGTCCATGAACCTGCGCAGCGCTTGGATGAGCTTAGAGCGAATTAAAAATGTTTTTCGACTGTCTTCATTGGCAATCAAATCAACATATCGCCGACGATAGCGCATTTCTTGGTCCGATAAGCCATGAAATTTATCTGGTAACGGTCTGAGCGATTTGGTTAGCAAGGAAATCGCCGTTGCATGAATGGTCAATTCACCGGTTTGGGTAATAAATAAGTAACCGCTGATGCCAACAATATCACCCAAATCCCAATGTTTAAATTGTTCATATTGTTGGGGGAGATCATTTTCGCGCACATAGACTTGGATGCGACCTGACATATCTTGAATGTGCAAAAAACTCGCTTTACCCATCACCCGTCTTAAAACAATCCGACCGGCAACTGCCACCTCAACTGGATCTGCAGCCAAGGTTTCTTTGGTTTTTTCTGCATAGGATTTCATTAAATCATCAGCCAAATGCAAGCGCTTAAACTCATTGGGAAAGTCAAATCCTTGCGAACGCAAATCCGCTAATTTTTGTTTACGGATTTGGTATACATCTTTTTCATTTAATTGTTCGTCTGTTTGACTCATGCTGCTTCTACTCCAGCTTTTAAACTTGCCTCTATAAATTGATCCAAATCACCATCCAAGACCGCCTGGGTGTTACTGGTTTCAACCCCCGTTCGCAAATCTTTAATTCTTGATTGATCTAACACATACGATCGAATCTGCGAACCCCAACCAATATCTGATTTGGTGTCTTCTAACGCTTGCTGAGCAGCGTTTTTTTTCTGCATTTCTAATTCATACAACTTGGCTCGTAATTGTTTCATGGCTTGATCTTTATTTTTATGCTGGCTGCGATCATTCTGACATTGGACAACCAGGCCGCTGGGTTCATGGGTGATCCGCACCGCGGAATCAGTCCGATTGACATGCTGCCCCCCTGCCCCAGATGCACGATAGGTATCAATCCGCAAATCAGCAGGATTGATGGCGATCTCAATGTCATCATCTACTTCCGGTGACACAAAAACCGAGGCAAACGAGGTATGTCGTCGATTACCTGAGTCAAATGGCGATTTACGGACTAATCGATGCACGCCGGTTTCGGTCCTTGCCCAGCCAAAAGCATACTCACCTTGAATATGAATGGTTGCGCTTTTGATCCCCGCCACATCACCCGCGGAGCATTCAACTAAGTCAGTCTTAAAACCATGCTGCTCAGCCCAGCGTAAATACATCCGCAACAGCATTTCAGCCCAGTCTTGTGCCTCAGTACCACCAGAACCGGATTGAATATCGAGAAAAGCATGACACCGATCCATCTCCCCCGAGAACATTCGTTGAAATTCTAGCGCGGCAACTTGACTTTCTACCTGGATTAAATCGCCCGCCATATCGTGAATGGCTGATTCATCTTGTTCTTCACGCGCCATATCAAACAATTCACTTAAATCATCTAGCAATTGACTTAATGATTTTAATTGATGAACCACATGATCTAATTGGGCACGCTCACGTCCCAGGGCCTGCGCCCTATCCGGGTTTTCCCAAATGGATGGTTCTTCTAATTCGCGAATGACTTCTTCGAGCTGTTCTCGTTTGTTGTCAAAGTCAAAGATACCCCCGAAGCGCCTGTATACGATGCTGTAAATCGGTGATCATCACAGCAATTTGATTCACTTCTAACATACTACTCTCTCTCTAATCGGGCTTTAATTCGATGCGTTGCTTGGCTATGAATCTGCGACACCCGCGATTCGGTTACCCCTAACACTTCACCAATTTCTTTCAAATTCATATCATGTTCATAATAAAGCGACAAGACCATGCGTTCACTGGCCGGCAATCCTTGGATCACCTGTTGTAACTGTTGTCTCATATCCGATCGCAAGATATTAACATGTGGTTCACTCGCTAAACTGTCTGAACTATCTTTTAAAGTATCATCGGTTACACCTAAATCCTCAAATCCATATAAATGCGCACCATTGGCATCGTTTAACATTTCATGATACTCGTCAAGGCCAATCGCAAGTTCTTGTGCAACCTCGTGATCGGTTGCTTCACGGCCGATTCGGTTTTCGATGACGCGAACAGCCTCAGCAATCGTTCGTGCGTTGCGATAAACCGATCGCGGCACCCAATCATTGCGACGCACTTCATCGATCATAAATCCGCGAATACGAATCGTGGCATACGTTTCAAATGAAGCGCCCTTGCCTTCATCATGAGAGCGAGCTGCTTCCAGTAAGCCAAGCATTCCAGCTTGCATCAAGTCTTCCAGTTGAATCGAGCGCGGCAAACGTCCTGACAAATGATAGGCTATCCGTTTCACCAGGGAAGCATGAGCTTTCATAAGTGATTCTTGGGTTTTTTGACTCACTTTGCTACTGGCATCAGCTTCCACTCATCTCTCCTTGTATTGAGGTCTGTTAACCATTCTGATGACGGGTCAACAACCCCTCACCAACTCTTCCACTTGCATAATTCGCGCCTCTAAATCCTGTGGCACCGGTCCCCCACCTTGAGCTAAATCATCGCGCCCCCCCCCTTTACCACACAATGCTTTGACTAGCGTTCCCGCTGCCATCCGTTTGGTAATATCCTGACTAACTGCAGCAATCACACTAATTTTCTCTGCCTGAATAGCATATAGCACAATCACTGCTCGCGTCATGGTGGACTTTAGTTGATCAGACATCATCCTTAGGCCTGGTCCATCTAAGTGGTCAAGGCGTTTAATTAAAAACTGAATATCCCCGTGCATTCGGCTCTCATGCACAAGATCCGAACCAGATTGTACCATTAATTTTTGTTGTAACCGGGCAATTTCTTTTTCTTGTTGCCGCATGGTTTGCAAGTGTTGCGATAATTTGTCTACAACAAACCCCGGTTTGGTTTTCAGTTGGGCTGCGATTTCACTTAATTGAGCCAGTTGCTGGTTTACCCAAGCCAAGGCATACAATCCTGTCACAAACTCAATACGACGGACCCCACTGGCAACCCCATATTCATTGGTTATTTTAAAAAACCCAATATCCCCAGTATGCCGCGCGTGCGTCCCACCACACAACTCTTTTGAAAAATCATCGACGGTTAAAACCCGCACCATTTCCGTGTATTTTTCGCCAAAAAGTGCCATCGCACCCGATTTTTTTGCCTCGTCAAGAGACATCAACGTGGTGAGAACCGGCTTATTGGCCCGAATTTGTTCATTCACCAAGCTTTCGATCTGTTGAATTTCAGCAGATGTTAACCCTTGGCCATGAGAAAAGTCAAAACGCGTTCGTTCGGCATCAACCAATGACCCTTTTTGTTCAACCTGCGCACCGATGACTCTTTGCAAAGCAGCATGGACTAAATGAGTGGCTGTATGATTTAAACGGATTGCTTCTCGCCTGGCAACATTCACTTGAGCTAACACCGCTTGTCCTACTGCAATTTGCCCTGAAATTAATTCCCCATGGTGTAAGATGGCATCACCTTGTCGTTGCGTATCATCCACTCGAAAAATCCAATCATCACCTTGCAACTGACCACAGTCCCCTACTTGACCGCCACTTTCCGCATAGAAAGGCGTATCTTTTAGCACAACAGTCCCTTTTTCGCCCATTTGTAACGTTGCAACGGAAACATCGAGATGTGAACGAGGAAACAGAGCGAGCACGTGACTATGCACACTTTCATGATCATAACCTTGAAAAGTTGTCTTGACATTGAGTTGCTGAATCGCGGTTGAGTAATCTACTTGAAAGGCATTGGCTGAAAGAGATTGCTCTCGTTGCAGCTGCATATGCTCGTGAAAACCCGCGCTATCTACTTCAATATCACGCTCTCTGGCAATATCGATGGTCAAATCCAGTGGGAAACCATAAGTGTCGTATAACTTAAAAGCAACCTCACCTGAAATTTGGCAAATACCATCTTGGGGTTTGAGATCACGAACCTGTTCCTCCAATAAACGCATGCCTTGATCTAATGTCCGGGCAAATTGTTGCTCTTCTTGCAGGATGACCTGCTCAATATGTCCTTGTTGTTGAATTAACTGGGGATAAGCATCTCCCATGACTGTCACGACATGTTTCACCAGCGTAGAAAAAAATGGCATAGGCAGTTGTAATGAATGTCCATGACGAATTGCACGGCGGATAATCCGCCGCAAAACATAAGCTCTTCCTTCATTTCCTGGCGTGATGCCATCCATGATCAAGAAAGAACAGGCGCGAATATGATCGGCAATAACCCGCAATGACGGATGAAATGAATCTGTTTGCTTACCAAGCTCAGCAATGCGATCAATCAAATAGCTAAACGTGTCAATTTCATAGTTATTATGTACACCTTGAACAACAGCAGCAATTCGTTCTAAACCCATGCCAGTATCAACCGCCGGTTTGGGTAAGGGATGCAACTGTCCACTTTTATCACGATTAAATTGCATAAATACCAAATTCCATATTTCTATATAACGATCACCGTCTGCTTCAGGCGTGCCTGGCGGGCCACCCGGAATCTGTGGGCCATGATCATAAAAAATTTCAGTACATGGCCCGCACGGACCCGTGTCGCCCATTGACCAAAAATTGTCTTTTTCCCCACACCGCGACAACCTGGAGGCAGAAACGCCGATATCTTTTAACCAAATATCCGCGGCCTCATCATCGTCTTGATAAACCGTTACCCACAATTTTTCTGCGGGTAAATGTAACACTTGGGTTAAAAAGACCCATGCATAACGAATCGCATCCTGTTTAAAATAATCACCAAAACTAAAGTTACCTAACATTTCAAAAAAGGTATGGTGTCTCGCTGTGTAGCCTACATTGTCCAAATCGTTATGTTTACCCCCCGCTCGCACACAGCGCTGTGATGAAACGGCTCGGGTATAAGGCCGTGTTTCTTGGCCTAAAAACGTTTCCTTAAATTGGACCATGCCCGCATTCGTGAACAGTAAAGTCGGATCATGAGCCGGAATTAATGAACTGCTGGGTACAATCTGATGACCATGTTTTTCAAAAAAATCAAAAAATGCTTGTCTTATTTCGGAACTATTCATTTGTTATATACTCAAAAACCAAATTGATCGTATCTACTGTAAATCCACGATAAAGTAAAAACTGTTTTTGCTTTTGGATTTCAGAATAGGTGTACCCACCTATTTGCTTATATTTTTTTTGCCATACTTGTAAAGCACACTCTAGCCAGTGCTCTTGTTCTGCTGCCAAAACGGTTGCAATTAACTGACCTTCAATTTGTTTACTTTTTAATTCTTGTCGAATGCGTTCAGGCCCATAACCTTGGCGGATCCGAGCCCGAACAATGTTTTCAACAAATCGCGCATCACTTTGCAAATCCAAACGCTGGCATTCGGCTAATGCAGCCATCACATCAGCCGCCGCGTATCCTTTTAATCTCAATTTTTGGGCCAGTTCTTGGGCGCCATGCTCACGGCGAGCCAATAGCGCAACGGCACGAGAATAAGCTTTATGCATCTTCCAAGACAGCTTCCTGACTTACCAATTTCTTCGTCAGGAGTTCAGCTCGAATCTGTTGTTCAAGATCGCGCGCTAACGCAGCATGCTCTTGCAAGTAAACCCGAACATTGTCCTTACCCTGACCAATTTTTTCTTGCTGGTAACTATACCAAGCTCCAGATTTTTCAATGAGTCCTAATTGTACCGCTAGATTAATAATTTCACTTTCTCGCGAAATCCCTTCATTGTAGTAAATATCAAACTCGGCCATTTTAAACGGTGGTGCGACTTTATTCTTTACCACCTTGACACGTGTTTCACTGCCAATGACTTCTTCACCTTTTTTCAGCGAACCAACCCGCCGAATATCTAAACGAACCGATGCATAAAACTTCAGCGCATTACCACCCGTCGTCGTTTCCGGGCTACCAAACATCACACCAATTTTCATCCGAATTTGATTGATGAAAATAACCAAGGTATTGGATCGTTTGATATTGGCCGTCAATTTGCGCAAGGCTTGTGACATCAGACGTGCTTGCAAACCGACATGGGTATCACCCATTTCTCCTTCAATTTCTGCTTTTGGGGTTAACGCAGCAACTGAGTCTATAACCACCACATCGACCGCGGCTGATCTGACTAACATATCGGTGATTTCTAGTGCTTGCTCCCCGGTATCTGGCTGAGAAATCAATAAATCTTCTACCTTCACCCCTAATTTTTCAGCATAACTTGGATCTAATGCATGTTCAGCATCAATAAACGCACAGGTACCACCTGTTTTTTGACATTCAGCGATCACTTGCAAGGTTAGTGTTGTTTTTCCTGACGATTCGGGACCGTAAATTTCAACGATACGACCTTTGGGTAATCCGCCAATACCCAGCGCAATATCTAGTCCCAGTGAGCCAGTCGATATGGCCTCAATATCTCGGCCAATATGACTATCGCCCATTCGCATGACAGAACCCTTTCCAAATTGGCGATCAATTTGTAAAAGTGCAGCGTTTAATGCTTTTTGTTTGTTTTCTTCCATTTATTTCACCTATGATTGAGGAGGTTGCAGCTAAAAATTATCCCATAGATATGATATCTTCTCAATCACAGATGCCCTATTTCAGTGTTCAATCAAGGAATGACGACATGAGTACACCGATCTGGAAACCGCAACACCCAGAAATGTCACGTCTCTGGCATTTCATGACCTACATCACCACCAATTACCATACCCGTATAAACGATTACCAGCAATTACACCAATGGTCCATTACAAAACCAGCCTTGTTTTGGCAAGCCTTGTGCGATTTTTTTGAAATTCAATTTGATACCAAAGCATCCTCCGTACTCACTCATGAACATGATATGCTCGACGCCCAGTGGTTTACCGGGGCAACTTTCAACTTTTCAAAACAATTATTATCAAGACAAGACCAGCACCCAGCGATAGTTGGCATCGACGAGCAAGGTCAAAAGGAAATCTATTCTTATGCTGAGCTACAAGAGCGAGTTCACGCGTGTGCAGTTTGCTTGCAAGCCGCTGGAGTAAAACCGGGCGACCGCGTTGCAGGTATCTTGCCCAATGTTGCTTTTACCGTGATTGCGATGCTAGCGAGCGCCGCGATTGGCGCCATTTGGTCATCTTGTTCGCCAGATTTCGGTGCGAGTGCTATCATCGATCGCTTGGAGCAAATTATGCCAAGCGTCGTTTTTATCTGCGATGGACATACGTATCATGGCAAACAACATGAAGCGCAGACTAAAATACACGAGATTAGCGCCGCCATTCCCGGTCTCAATCATTTGGTGATCTATCCCCATATTCAGTCACAGGTGGATCTGCAAAATATACCCAAGGCCATCACCTTGGATCATTTTCTAACACAAGATACCCCAACCGAAAAACTTGTCTTTGCATCATTTCCGTTCGCACACCCGCTGTATATTTTATTTTCGTCAGGAACCACTGGTAAACCCAAATGCATCATGCATGGCGCCGGCGGCACCCTACTACAGCACATCAAAGAATTAGGATTACACACCGATATCAAGCCACATGATAATCTGATGTTTTATACAACGTGTGGGTGGATGATGTGGAATTGGATGGTGTCAACGTTGGCACTGGGTGCAACGTTAACCCTGTATGAAGGATCGCCAACCTACCCAACCCCACTGCATTTATTTCAAATTATCCAAGATGAAAACATCACTGTTTTTGGCACCAGTGCAAAATTTATTGCGGGCCTTGAAAAAGAACAAATAAATCCTAAACACACCTATTCAATGGATTACTTGCGAACCCTTTTAGCAACCGGCTCCCCGCTACTCCCTCACCAGTATGATTACGTGTATGAATATATTAAGAGTGATATTCAATTATCCTCCATGTCAGGAGGGACAGATATTGTCTCTTGTTTCGCCTTGGGTAATCCTATTTTGCCAGTTTATCCTGGGGAATTACAATGCTTGGGCTTGGGGATGAGCGTTGAAATTTTTGATGAGTCGGGGCATTCGTTACAAAATAGACCTGGAGAGCTGGTATGTACCAAACCATTTCCATCGATGCCGATCGGATTCTGGCAAGACCAACTGAAAACCCGTTATCACCAAGCTTACTTCGAACAGTTTACCGGGGTATGGACTCATGGTGATTTTGCCAAAATAACCGAACATCAAGGCTTGATTATTTATGGGCGATCCGATGCGACCCTCAACCCAGGAGGCGTGCGCATCGGCACCGCCGAGATCTACTTGCAACTGGAAAAAATACCAGACATCCTAGACAGCGTTGTTATCGGCCAACCTTATCAAGATGATATACGAATTGTTTTGTTTGTTAAATTAAGAGATGGGCTGCATTTAGATGAATCGCTGAAAAACACCATTCGTCAGGCTATTCGTTATCATACCTCTCCGCGACATGTTCCCCATCTCATTTTACAAGTCGCTGATGTTCCACGAACCATGAATGGTAAACTGGCTGAGCTCGCAGTGCGCCAGATCGTAGAAGAAAAACCGGTTAAAAACTTAGATTCTCTCATCAATCCTGATGCTTTGACTTATTTTAAAAATCGGATTGAATTGAAAAAATAGGCTCTGTATAATCATTAAATGTGGATCACGGCATTGGCCGCCGTTCCGTCCATAAATGCTGGGCCTTGGCCCAGTCTACGTGCTCTGAGTAGGTTGAGTCTTGGCCCAACAAAGAGCTTGGTCGGAAGGGCGGTCAATGCCTGGATCACGACTCCAAATTAAATTTGTTCGGCATGATTGAAATAAAAAAATTATATAAGACATATCAAGATCACACGGTTTTAAAAAATATTAATTTATTCGTTCAAGAAGGGGAAATATTTGGCATCATCGGAAGAAGCGGTGCCGGAAAATCGACCTTGCTGAGATGCATGAATTTATTAGAACGCCCAGATAAAGGCGACATCCTGATCGATAATCAAAATATTACCAAATTACAGCCTAAATTGCTGCGCGAAGCAAGACACAAAACGGCCATGATTTTTCAACAGTTTAACCTATTAAATTCTAAAACAGTGTATGACAATATAGCGCTGCCCATGCGAATTCAACAATTCGATGAAGGTCACATCAAGAAAAAAATCAACGAATTACTGGCCTTGGTTGACTTAACAGCCAAAATAAACGCATATCCAGGAAAACTGAGTGGTGGCCAAAAACAACGGGTTGCCATTGCCCGCGCGCTGAGCTGTTCGCCAAAAATTTTATTATGTGATGAAGCAACCTCCGCATTGGATCCTGAAACCACCGATTCCATTCTTGCTTTACTCAAGAAAATCAATCAATTATATGGCATTACTATCATCCTTATCACACACGAAATGGAGGTGGTAAAACGGGTGTGCCACCGACTCAGCTTAATGGAAAACGGTAAAATTATTGAGACAATCGCCTTAACTCAGGTTTTTGCAAATAAAAAAAGTATCGCCCGTGAGTTGTTGTACAACCAACTAAGCCCGCAAATCCCGTATTATTTAACTCACCAATTAACCATGACCCCCAACAACCGGCCCTTACTCAAATTATTCTTCGAAGGCGATGGGGCAACGATCCCGTTTATTAGTCAAACAAGTCGAGAATTACACCTCGATATCAATATCTTGTTGGCAAACATGGATAGCTTTGATCAGGTATCGTGTGGGGTATTAATCGTCGAGTTAAATGCAAATAAAGAATTATTGACTGCATTTATTCAACGATGCGAACAATCAAACTTAACCGTGGAGGTTTTAGGCTATGTCAGTCATGCCACTTTATGATATTGGACGAGCCACGATTGAAACCATCTATATGGTGACCGCCAGTACTTTATTTGCAATAATATTGGGCTTGCCACTTGGAATCGCATTGTTTATCAGCAGACAGCTTAAACCGAATCCCACCATGAATCGATTGTTAGCTGGAATAATTAATATATGCCGGTCTATTCCCTTTATTATTTTATTGGTAGCCTTGATTCCTGTGACCCGTTTAATTGTCGGTACATCCATTGGCATTCAGGCCGCCATTGTCCCACTGACTTTAGGCGCAGCTCCTTTTTTTGCCCGGTTGGTCGACAATGTTTTTCAAAGTTTACCGCATGGTTTGATCGAGGCCGGATTTGCCATGGGCGCGTCAACTTGGCAAATGATCCAATTTATCTTGTTACCCGAGGCACGGCCTGCTTTAATTCACGCGATTACGGTAACCGCGATTACGCTCGTTAATTACTCGGCAATGGCCGGGACCGTTGGTGGCGGTGGACTAGGTGATTTGGCTATTCGCTACGGTTATCAGCGATTTAATGTGGTGGTGATGTTAATAACCGTCGCGCTGTTGATAGCTATTGTGCAGGCGTTGCAAATGTCCGGAGATCAATTAGCAAAACGGTATACTCGGGTCTGAAGACAATTTATCTGCAGAAACCCAACGCCCCGCGACGTCTAGATCTGAATGGTCAACAGACAAGAACTGATAGGAGACATCTGTGTTAAATTTTCTCTCTCGTATGACACGACTCGTTTGTGTGACAATCATTGCATCTATTTTGGCTGGATGTGGGGGTAGCAAACCGTCCGCTAATACCTTGGTTATTGGCACCATCGCCGGTCCAGAAACCGATTTAGTTGAAATTGCGCAGCAAATTGCTCAAGAACGGTATGGATTGAACGTTAAAATTGTCGAGTTTAGTGATTATAACCTACCCAATGAAGCACTCGAAGACGGCACCCTGGACGCAAATGTATACCAACACCTCCCCTACCTCAAGGCTGCCATCAAAGCGCACAACTATGAACTAGATGCCCTTGGTAAAACCTTCATTTACCCATCGGGTATCTACTCATTCAAACATAAAACACTAAATAATATACCGGTTCATGGACTAATTGCCATTCCCAACGATCCGAGCAATGAAGCACGGGCGTTATTACTTTTGCAAAAATCAGGATTAATTCGGCTTAAAAATAACCACGGAACCACCCTGGCGGCTATCAGTGCCAATCCCAAAAATTTACGTTTTCAAGAGCTTGATGCGGCCCAACTTCCGCGGGTTCTCGCAGATGTCGATGCAGCGGTCATCAATACTACGTTTGCAATACCCGCAGGGCTTCGACCGACCAAAGACGCCCTATTTATTGAAAACAAAGATTCACCCTATGCTAACTTGATTGTCGTTCGCAAAAACAGTCCTAAAATAGAACAGATAAAGTTATTCATTAAAGCGATGAACTCCAACGAGGTGAAAGAAAAAGCCAAGGAATTATTCGGTGATGCGGCCATCCCAGCTTGGTAGATTATGAATAATATTTGTGCTAAAATGAAAGGTATGATCGCAGAAGGAGATATATTATGGGCGCCGAAAGACCAGGAGAGCTGCTCCCGACATCACAACGCGTCGGTACAGCTATACTAAACGCAGCATACGGCACTCAAAAGTTTATCAGAAATACAGCTGCCGCTGCAATAAGACAAGGGGAATCCTTACCCGGTATTGTTCCCTTATTAGACGTCACCGGGACCCTAGCCAATTTGCTAGAAACCACTGATCAATCCGGACTCGTTGCCCATAGCCCCATCGAGCAAGCCAAAAAACTGATTAAATATTCCGAAAGTTATGATTTAAAATCATATGAAAAATATGCACAAGATGCGGCTGACAGTATCAAAAACAGTGCGTCGTCTTTACTGGCCCAGACGCCCGATACAGTTGGGAACCGTTCGGTAGATATATTGAAACTTGGAGAGTTTGGACAATCCATCAAAACCCAGGCTGAATCAATCAAAAACAATCCTGGCGCGCTAGCAGCTCACAATGACATGGTTCAACGCTTAAATACGACCATTGGCAACAGAATACCCCTCAATGAATTGATGTCAGCAAATGGGGAGCAACGGGCGTTCTTGCAACTTGCCAAAGAAATTGCAGCTGATAGGAGCCCCGATTATCGTCAACCACAACAAATTATCAATGTACACAAACAATTGTATGAAGATGCCAAGAATAATTTAAAGAAAAATAAAGAAGAAGCGACTCGTGCAGTCAAAGCGTTGCTTCCATCAGACCCTCAATTTAAAGGAAATCTGGTTGAAACATTGGGCATTGGTGGATTAAGTCCAGACGCTCAGAACAAAAGATTAGAGCAGGAAATGGCAAACATGGTTGCCGCCATTGAAGAGTCATATACCAAAGCCGAAACGAGCTTGAAAGAGTCTTTTGAAGGCAAACCAGCAAGTAAAGACAAAGATAATAAAGATGTTCCAGCTGTACAGGGCTTAAACCAAAAAGTAAGCAATCAAAAAGAAAAATCTGAGGCTGATCTGCTCCTACGAGCTGACAGATTAGAACTCTTAGAACAGACGGGCAAAGTCAATCTGGGATCAACACCATTTAGCGCACACCGTGGACCGACTACTACACCAAAAAATAGATTAAAGGGAGTCACGAGCAAAGATCTCGCAGAGTATCAATTCCAAGGCATGTTCGGTGCAAAAACAATAGAAGAAAAAACGAAAACTGGAACCAAATTAGAAATTACCACAGAAGCTAATGGTAACGTGAAAGTTTCAATGCCTATCAGTGCCCCGTGGTTTAACTGGGACAAGTCCAAGATGGAAACGGATTTCAATGACATGGTCGATCGGGTCATTGCGCAAGATAAGGAAACACCATCAATTGAGTTTGTCCTACATTCTGATAATAAAGAATTAAAACAGGAGATGATTCTTAATGCTTATAAGGCGGCAAGAGAAAAGGGATTTGAACCAAGCCAGATCACATTCAAAATCACCGGCAATGATGAAGATAATAATGAAGCAACCAAATATAATGGTAAAACCAGCTCGAATGAAGTCTTACAATTAGCCGGACTAGGGCAGTTAGAGGAGCAACTCCAGTCAACCACGCTCCGAGAAAGAGATCAACAAAAAGCAGAGGCAAATAGATTAATGAGCGGGGTTAGTCCTGGGGACACCAAGGAAAAGGTACAAGAATTAAGAAATGCAGCTACAACCGCCACGACCCCTGCTGCCGGAGGTGGCGGGCCCGATGAAGGGCAACCAGTTTTCAGGATCTGATGATGAAAATTCAGATTCTGTAACCGTTGCTTTATGTGCACTGAGTGTTCCATCTCGTAAGTGTCGAAGCAATTTTGTTTTAAGTCGCCTGAGTTTTTTATCCTGATGTTTCACAAATGCCCTAATGTGTGATTTAGTGCTTGATAATCTTAGCCTGGTTCATCAAGCTATTCATATACAAATTATAATCCATTAAACCATAGCTCGCTTCAATCTGCTGGGTGATGCTCGCAATTTGTTCTTTGTCCACTGATTCCATCTGGCCATCATTGATTTGCTTCAAATGCACCACCGCGTAATCACCATCGACCAAAGAACAGCCTGACTTATCACCGGCCGTCGATAGGTTGAAAGCCAATTCATTGATGGCTGGGGGAATAGTATCAATATCACGACTTGCCTTATTGACGTCATGCCATTGCAATGCGCGCAAATCAACCCCTGTAAGACTTGCTTGTCGTCCAGTTTTGCTTGCTTTAAGAATAAGTTGACCCAATTGTTTCGCTTCAGCTTGTGCTTTCTTTTGAGCGAGCTTTTTAGCTATCAACAACTTAACATCTACCAGTGCCTTTTCAGCTGCGTGTATATGTTGATTGACTCGTAAAACGACGACACTATCATTATCCAACTGAATTGGATCACTGTTATTCCCAAACTTAAGCACATCTTGGCTAAATGCAGTTTTAATCACTTGCTTATTTTTGGTAACGTCACTGTCCCCACCTTGGCGTGAAAAAAACTCACTGTGCTCAACGTTCAATTTTAATACTCTTCCTGCGAGCACAAGGGAGTCAGGCGTCTGATAACTTAAATCAGCCAATTGTTCCAATGCTTGAGTGTATTGTGTTTGGGTTAATTCAGTTAGCAGTTGTTCTTGAATCATTGGGCGAACATCGTCAAATGGTTTTACTGCAGCCGGCTTATACTCTATGAGTTTAAAAATTTCGTAACCACGATCCGTTTTAATAGGCAGGGATATTTGACCAGGATGTTTCAAATTCACCAAAACTTTATCATAAATAGATTGTCCGGCTACAATCCACGGCAAAACACCATGAGGATTTTTTTTATCATCTGATAATAATTCAACCTGTCGATCAAATTGACTGGGATCAGACATCAAGGATTGATGTAGATCTTCAGCTTGCTTTTTGATTTTAGTTGAATCAACGCCTTCAGAAACATGATCAGGCTCCCTCAGCACAATATGTGCAACATGCCATTGGGCAGGAGTCAAATAATTATTCTGATTCTCTTCATAATAATGGTGCAGCTGCTCAGGGGAGATATTGATTTTATGCTTGATGTCACGCATCGACAAGCGCACATAATCAATGCTCACTTTTTCAGGAGATAAAAATACTTGTTTATGATGCTGATAATATGACTGAATTTCATCGTCAGATATGTTCGCTTGTTTTATAAATTGGAGTGCTGGAATTTTTAGATAAGTATAATCACGGGTTTGCATATATAACTTCACAAACTGCTTCAACTCATTTGGTAAAGAAAATGCCGTGCCAATCAATGCGAATCGTTGTTGATTCAGTAACATACCTTGTCGCACTTCTTGTTGAAATGATTCTGGTGTAAAAAATGCACCACTCAGGGCTTGAGCGTAACGATTTGTAGAAAAGTGACCGCCTTCTTGGAATTGAGGAATATTGACAATGGCAGCATTTGCTTGACCAGAATTGACGTCAAATCCACTCGCCCGAGCAGATTGTAAACTGAGACTATTCATAATCATGTCATTCAAAACTTGCTGCTTGAGTTGATTCTCTCTCGCAACATTCAGTTGGGCTGGATCACGTAATTGACGAATACGCTTATAACTAAGCTCAAACGCTTCCTTGGTAATCGGCTGCCCGTTTACTTCAGCTTGAACAGCTGACTCATGCCGCGATTGAAGATAATAATCGATTCCAAAGAGAACAAATGTAACCGAAACCAAGACAATAATAATCCAGGCAAAAACACCCTGAATACGCTCATTTAGCTTTTGCAGCATGTGACCATTCCATAAAACAAGACACAATAAAATATCACATATTCCATACTCAGGAATATAGTGATATTAAAAAAAACTTTGTACACGACAAAAATGATACTGTCTTTCCCAGGAAGGCGGGAATCTATTTTTTGTGTGGCATAATGCAGCTACCAGCATAGATCCCCGCCTTCGCGGGGACAAATTTCTAGCCTTTTATTTTTTGTCGTGTACAAAGTTAAAAAAAATGCGCCGAAAGGCGCATTATTATGGCGGAGTGGACGGGGCTCGAACCCGCGACCCCCGGCGTGACAGGCCGGTATTCTAACCAACTGAACTACCACTCCAATTCGCATTTAGGCTTACTTTATTAGCTAGTAAGCCAATTTATTCATGGTGGGTGCTGCAGGGATCGAACCTGCGACCCTCGCCTTGTAAGGGCGATGCTCTCCCAGCTGAGCTAAGCACCCGATAAATCTTTTTTATTGCTGAACAGCTTCTTTTAAGGATTTTCCTGCTTTAAATTTAGCAACCCGCGCTGCTTTGATATTAATAACTTGTCCTGTTTGTGGATTACGTCCTGTTCGGGCAGATCGCAAAGAAGTACAAAATGACCCAAAACCAGGTAAAACAACTTGATCACCTTGTTTTAGAACATGAGTTACTGTATCCGTAAACACTTCCAGTACTTTACTTGCTGCCACCTTGGTGATACCTGCTCCTTCGGCTAACGCATCAATCAATTCACTCTTATTCATCTTTTCCCCTTTGTAGTTAGTAATCCATTATTCGCAAGCTTATAATATTAGCTCAACCTGAATTGATTAAACCAGATCTCTCTGGTGTCGTCAAACTATCTTGGCAGATAAACTGGCTCGGCTGCAAGCACGGACGGAATATACGCTTTATTTATCTACATGTAAACTATTTTTATCAGTACAACTCGATTTATTTTATTCTGTCCCATTTTCTGCTGACAACAAATACAGCTCTGGCAGAAAAAAGTCCGATTGCCAGCAAAACCCGTTCATATTAAATACTCTCTGCTGGGATTAGAGTCTGTTAACTATTCAGCGTCTTTCAAGGAAACGCCCTATTTGGCGCATCGATAGTCTCCAGGTGTCATCCTGAACGAAGTGAACCATCTCAACTGAACTTGGTTTGAACCAAATTTTGCAGATCTCTGCGTTCAGGATCGCGGAATCAATTTGATTGAATTAAAATTAAAATTATCCACAACCTGAGGTATTACGGCGCATTCTGAACGAAGTGAAGGAACTCAAACTGATTTAATTTGGGGCTAATTCAGGAGATCTTTCACTTCGTTCAGAATAATGTTCAGTCATCATGCTGGGTAGTTACCTTTTTTCTTGATTGGCTCTTTGGCTTCGTGACCTTTTCCTTAACGATTGGGCTGCGTTGCAAAGCTAACTCCAATACTTCTTCAATATTTTTTACCGGATGCACAACTAATTTTTTTAATATATTGGCCGGTATCTCGGTCAAATCTTTTTGATTTTCCTCTGGAATAATGACATGTTTGATACCACCACGGTGAGCTGCCAGTAATTTTTCTTTTAAACCACCAATAGGCAACACCAGACCGCGCAGGGTAATTTCTCCTGTCATCGCGACATCCGCTCTAACAGGAATATGAGTAATCACAGAAACCAACGCGGTGCACATACCAATACCCGCACTAGGACCATCCTTTGGCGTGGCCCCTTCCGGCACATGAATGTGAAAATCATTTTTTTCGTAAAAATCTTCCGGAATACCAAATTGCTTCATTCGCCCTCTAACAACGGTCATGGCTGCATGAATCGACTCTTGCATCACCTCTCCCAATTGACCAGTATGAAGTGTTTTACCTTTACCCGGCATCATGGACGCTTCAATGGTTAGCAACTCACCACCAACGCTGGTCCAGGCCAAACCAGTTACTTGTCCAACTTCATCCACGGTTTCTGCTAACCCATATCTGAATTTACGCACCCCTAAGAATTTCTCAATATTTTTAGGGGTGACATGGACCTGTTTAACTCGCTTGCTCGTTAAAATGTCTTTGACCACTTTTCGACAAATGTGCGCTAATTCTCGCTCTAGATTTCGTACACCGGCTTCCCGAGTGTAGTAACGAACAATTTCATGAACAGCAGCATCAGTAAAGTCAACCTCTTTGAGTCGAATGCCATTAAGAACCGTCTGCTTTGGAATCAAATAATTTTTAGCGATATTCACCTTTTCATCTTCTGTATATCCAGCCAAACGAATAACCTCCATTCGATCAAGCAATGGCGCAGGAATTTCTAGTGAATTGGCCGTGGCAATAAACATGACATCACTTAAATCATAATTAACTTCTAAGTAATGATCATTGAATGTGTGATTTTGCTCTGGATCTAACACTTCTAGTAAGGCTGAGGCTGGATCGCCACGGAAATCCATGGCCATCTTATCAACCTCATCTAGCATAATAAGCGGGTTTTTTACCCCTGCTTTACAAAGCTTCTGAATAATTTTTCCTGGCATTGAGCCAATGTAAGTTCGACGATGCCCGCGAATCTCAGCTTCATCACGAACACCACCAAGTGCAATTCGAATGAAGGTTCGCCCTGTCGCATTGGCAATTGATTGTCCTAATGATGTTTTTCCAACGCCTGGGGGGCCAACCAAACAAATGATAGGGCCTTTTAAACGCTTCACTCGTTGTTGCACGGCCAAGTATTCAATGATTCGTTCTTTGACTTTTTCCAAGCCATAATGATCTTTATCAAGTAACCTTTCTGCTTTATCTAGGTCAAACTGAATGCGATTCCTTTTCTTCCAAGGAACGCTAAGCATCCAATCTAGATAGCCGCGAATCACCGTTGCCTCAGCTGACATGGGCGGCATGAGTTTTAATTTTTTGAGTTCTGCGGTCGCCTTCTCATGTGCCTCTTTCGGCATACCTGCTTTTGATATCGCTCTCTCTAACTGCGCTATTTCGTTGCCTTCTTCGCTTATCTCCCCTAATTCCTTCTGTATGGCTTTCATTTGCTCATTCAGGTAATATTCTCGCTGGCTTTTTTCCATTTGGCGTTTAACCCGACCCCGAACGCGTTTTTCAACCTGTAGTAAATCAATTTCGTTTTCTATAGCACCCATTAAACGCTCAAGACGAACACCAACATCCAACGCTTCTAATAGGTCTTGCTTGTCTTCTACTTTAAGAGATAAATGTGCCGCAATCGTATCTGTTAGTCTGCCTGGTTCTTCAATCGCTGCCAGTGAACCAAGCACCTCTGGTGGAATTTTTTTGTTTAACTTAATGTATTGTTCAAATTGAGACATCAGAGAGCGCATCATGATCTGCACTTCTTCTTTTTTGAAAGCTGTGTTTACCTCATCGACTGTTTCTAACGAAGCAGCAATGTAACTCCCGTCATCTGGTTCAGAAAAATTAGATACTTTTACGCGTTGTTCGCCCTCTACCAGAACCTTGACTGTCCCATCGGGCAGCTTTAATAACTGGAGCAGGCTGGAAACAGTACCGACCATAAACAAATCATCAGGAGTTGGATCGTCATCAGCTGAACGCTTCTGAGCAATCAGAACAATTTGTTTGTTCTCAAGCATGGCTGCTTCAAGCGCTTTAATCGATTTTTGTCTGCCAACAAAGAGTGGAATAACCATGTGTGGATAAACAACAACATCTCTTAGGGGAAGTACCGGTAAATTCGATAAATCTGCCGGCTCTTTCGGTGCTAATTCAATTTCACCTGACATAATACGCTCCAATTTAAGCTAAAACGTAGCTACTCACTCCGTAGATAGAAACGGGCATATTTGACCGTTCTCCGAGCGTCAGTATCTCCTTCCGAGGAGTTACGCTAAAACAGGAGTTAATCACCCACCTCATTCGTCATATAGACAGGGCTTACTGGCAATTGATCTGTCGAAACCGTAACTCCCCGACTTGTTAACGGTATCCATAGATCGTGTTTAGTACACAAAAGTGCCACTTAGAAACTGATCGAAATGGATCACGTGAACAAATTTCAGGAAGTCGATATCTGCACTGTCAATAGACCTAAATGAGGACCATTTACAGTCATTAACCCGCTTCTCCACCAGCAATTACTGACTCATCTTCCTGATTCGAATAAATTAGAATCGGTTGACTCATGTTTTTAACTACTTTTTCATCGACAATCACTTGTTTTACATGTTCTTTGGATGGCAACTCATACATCGTATCAAGCAAAATATTTTCAATGATGGATCGTAATCCCCTGGCGCCAATTTTTCTAGTCAACGCTTTTTTAGCTATCAGCTGCAAGGCTTCTTCATGGAACTCGAGCTCGACATCTTCCATCTTAAATAAGGCATGGAACTGCTTAACCAATGCATTTTTTGGTCTGGTCAGGATATCTATTAAGGCTGCTTCATCCAGTTCTTTTAGGGTTGCTACAACGGGTAACCTGCCAACAAACTCGGGAATTAAACCAAATTTCACTAAATCATCTGGTTCTAGTTGCTCCAACACCTTTTCTAAATCTTTGGGATCTTTTTTATTTAAATCAGCGGAAAAGCCAATCCCAGATTTGTCACTGCGTTGTTGCACTATTTTATCTAACCCAGCAAACGCGCCGCCACAGATAAACAGAATATTTGATGTATCTACTTGTAGGAACTCTTGTTGTGGATGCTTTCTGCCTCCCTGTGGGGGCACAGAAGCAACGGTCCCTTCAATGAGTTTCAGCAATGCCTGCTGCACACCTTCCCCAGATACATCGCGTGTGATCGATGGATTGTCAGACTTACGCGAAATTTTATCAATTTCATCTATATAGACAATACCTTGTTGCGCTTTAGCGATATCATAATCACATTTTTGCAATAATTTTTGAATGATATTTTCAACATCTTCACCCACATAACCCGCTTCAGTCAATGTGGTTGCATCTGCAATCGCAAATGGCACATTCAATAAGCGTGCCAGAGTTTGTGCAAGTAGCGTCTTACCACTTCCAGTGGGGCCTATAAGTAAAATATTACTTTTGCCAAGCTCGATATTATCTTCGGTTTTTCGATGCATGCGTTTGTAATGATTGTATACCGCTACTGACAAGACTTTCTTTGCATGAACTTGTCCGATGACATACTCATCCAAGAATGCTGCAATTTCTTTGGGTTTTGGTAAATGAATTTCGGCAGTTGGAGAGGTCGTTGTAGTTTCTTCACGAATGATATCATTACATAAATCAATACATTCATCACAAACAAATACCGACGGGCCTGCAATTAGTTTTTTAACTTCATTCTGACTTTTTCCACAAAAAGAACAATACAAAATCTTTGTAGTACCACCATTTCCCGCTTTACCCATTAATAAACCCCTTGTCGACTGGAGAGAGAATCATTGCGATTCGTCAATAATGTCTATATGTGGCCAAAATTTAAAATTACAAGGTAAGTACTCACGCCGTAGATAGGAACAGCTATATTTAGCCGTTCTCGGAGGGTCAGAATCACCCTCCGAGCACTTACAATACAAGGTAACTATTCACACCAGAGAAAAGAGGTGAATGGATACAAAAGAATAAATTAAGACTCGATTGCATCTCGTCCGTATAATATTTTATCTATCAATCCGTATTCTAATGCTTGTGATGCGCTCATGAAATTATCACGTTCGGTATCACGCATAATTTGATCAGGTGTTTTTTTCGTGTGTTTAGCCATAATTGTATTCAGTTTTTCTCGAACGGTTAAGGTTTCACGGGCATGAATTTCAATATCAGTTGCTTGACCACGATAGCCACCCAATGGCTGATGAATCATCACGCGTGCATTAGGCAAACAAAATCGTTTTCCTTCAGCACCAGCACAAAGCAATAAAGCAGCGGCACTGGCTGCTTGGCCAATGCATAACGTGCTCACATCTGGTTTAATAAACTGGATGGTATCGTATATTGCCAAACCTGCTGTTACAACGCCACCAGGAGAGTTGATGTAAATAAATATATCTTTCTCTGGATTTTCAGACTCAAGAAATAAAAGCTGGGCAACAACCAGGTTTGCCATATGGTCTTCGACTTCGCCAAGCAGAAAAATAATCCGTTCTTTCAGCAGTCTAGAATAAATATCATATGAGCGCTCACCTCTTGAGGTTTGCTCAATAACCATGGGCACGAGACCACTTACATTTTTTACTCTATTTTCATCATTACCCAACATGGTTAAACCCCTTTCTACTCATGTTCCTTTTTAGAATTCATGACATCTTGATAATTTAATACGTTTGGCACCACTTTGGCATTTGCAATAATCTGATCGGCGACTAATTCTTCCATGACCAGTGCTTCTACCTCAGCTAACCGTTCCTTATTCGTTTTATACCAGGTACGAACTTCGTCTGGATGCTCATAAGCAACCGCAAACTTTTCAATCATAGCACCTACCCTGGCAGTATCAACAGTCATTTCATGTTTTTTAACATATTCTGAAAACAATAAGCCTAATTGAACTCGTCGCTTTGCCTGATTTTCAAAGAGCTCTCTAGGAAAATCAGGGATTTTTTCATGCTCATGATGTTCTTTCCCAAAGATTCGATGATACATGTCATGTTTTAAATGCTCAATCTCTTGATCAACCAGTGCTTTAGGAAGGTCGAATGTGTTTTTTTGGAGCAATGAATCGAATATGGTTTCTCGGTTCATCGAGCTAATCCGTCGATCAAGCTCTCTCATCATATTTTCTTTGATATCAAGTTTTAAAGCGCTTATTCCACCTTCCGCAATATTAAATTTCGCAGCAAATTCATCATTGAGTTCTGGAAGTGTCCCTTCCATCACCTGGTGAACGGTGATTTTAAACAGTGCTTCTTTACCGGCTAAATCTTTATGACCATAATCAGCGGGGAATGTGACAGGTATTTCAATCTGTTGTGCCGCAGTCGTGCCTATCAAACCGTCTTCAAACCCAGGAATCATCGCACCAGCGCCCAAAATCACTTCGTATTTTTCGGCTTTTCCACCTTCAAAAGGCTCATTGTCTACATATCCATCAAAATCAATGATGACTTTGTCTTGCGATGCCGCAGGACGCTGCACTTCATGCCAGGTTTTATGCTGCTCACGCAAGTTTTCTATCATATTATCCACATCCGTGTCTTTAACCTCTGATGTGGTAATTTTAATTTCATCACCATCTATTTCGACAATTTGAAACTCTGGAAACACTTCAAATACTGCACTGTATACAAGGTCCTGTCCTGGGACTATTTCGTGCGGCTGAACCTCTGGCACACCGGCAGGTACGATATTTCGCTCTTTCAATGCATCGTACAAAGTTGATTGAATTAAATCTTTTGCAACTTCATAACGGACGTTTTCTGAATACCGCTTTTGGACAACACTCATCGGTACCTTTCCAGGACGAAAACCATCAATTTTCACTTTGCTTGCAAGACGCTGGATACGTGTCCCAACTTCATTCTCAAACTGAGTGGTTGGAACTGACACGGTAATTTTACGTTCTAAACCACTCAAAGTTTCAACTGAAACTGCCATCTGGTCACCTCATTGACATATATGTGTATGGTGCGAAAGGAGAGACTCGAACTCTCACAGGTTACCCCGCTGGAACCTAAATCCAGTGCGTCTACCAATTCCGCCACTTTCGCTAAACATGGGATTTACAATAACTGGGGTGAACGATGGGGCTCGAACCCACGACAACCGGGATCACAACCCGGGGCTCTACCAACTGAGCTACGTCCACCATAAATTAAGATCAATAACAACAACTCATTCCGTAAAAAACCTTGGTGCTAGTCACTGCTTGACGTCTGGTACGCCCGGCAGGATTCGAACCTGCTACCCTCGGCTTAGAAGGCCGATGCTCTATCCAAATGAGCTACGGGCGCATGTATAATTGGTCGGGGTGGAGAGATTCGAACTCCCGACATCCTGCTCCCAAAGCAGGCGCGCTACCAGACTGCGCTACACCCCGAAACCGTCTTAACGGCCGAGCGCAAATAATACCTGGAGTCGATTTCTAGGTCAATATATAATGTTATCATTTGTAATTAATTTTGATGGAACACCGCGAGACCCATGCCCAACAAACAGGAGAAATATGATGAATACTGAATTACTTCCTTTTTTCGATAGCCTAGAATATGTCAACAAAAATGCTGCTAACGCCATCCTTCCAAATAATCGCTTTCAATTAGATTTTAATTATGCTCTAGACTTTCTCAAAAATTACGTGGGGAGTGTTGGGACTTTTAATAGTTACCGACGAGAAGTTGAACGGCTTTTACAATGGAGTTGGCGCATCAAAGAATTATCGATTACAGCATTAACAAGAGAACAAATTGAATCGTTTATACGATTTTGCCAAAATCCCCCCCATTCCTGGATTAGTTTAAAGAAATGTCCTCGCTTTGTTGTTGAAGGGGGCCTACGCAAACCCAATCCAGCTTGGCGTCCGTTTGTATCGACCATCAGCAAAGTTTCTCGACAACAAGGACATCAACCATCGATCACTGACTTTTGCTTATCGCAGGGTGCTATCCAAGAAATTTTTGCAATTTTAAGTACATTTTTTAACTTTTTAGTTGCTGAGGAATACATTGCCTCTAATCCAGTTGCTTTAATTCGGCAAAAAAGTAAATTTATCAGAAAACAACAGCACACAGCCCCTATTCGCCGGCTCAGTCTCACGCAATGGGATGCGGTTTTACAAGCAGCTGATCGATTGGCTAACACTTATCCGGAAAAACATGAACGCACCCGTTTTCTTTTGAATCTGTTATATGGAATGTATTTGCGTATTTCTGAAGTGACAGCCAGTCCTCGTTGGGTCCCGTCGATGAACCATTTTGCGAAGGACAGTCATGGATATTGGTGGTTTACCACGGTTGGGAAGGGTAATAAGGAGCGAAAAATTGCGGTTAGTTCAGCCATGTTAGCCAGCTTGGTTCGTTGGCGCCAATATTTAGGTTTGACTCCACTCCCGTCTCCCTCAGATAACTCACCGTTGATTCCAAGACTTCGTGGCACTGGCCCCATGAGTGACACAGCCCCTATTAGGCGCCTCATTCAATTGTGCTTTGACTTGGCAGCCACTGATTTACGTCAGCAAAATCAGATCGAAGAAGCGGATAATTTGGGATTTGCCACTGTTCATTGGTTACGACACACCGGAATCTCTGAGGACGTTAAAATTCGACCACGAGAACATGTGCGTGATGACGCTGGACATAGTTCAAGCGCAACAACCGATCGTTATATCGACGTTGAGTTGGAAGCGCGTTATTTGTCTGCTCTAAAAAAGGTTATTGCTCCGCCGCATAAAATCGATGAAAATCCCGAAATAACGAATGAATGATAGGCATATTTAATTGGGCTTGATCCAACGGTTGATTATCTAAACCAGTCAATTGAAAAGTACCCGTTGGATAAATCGTCGTAATTTGATTGTTTTCAATCACACCAATGCCAACATAACTTTCAACAATTCGATATGGATAGTTTTTTGGGGCCCACAATGTTTGACCCTGACTGTAGTTTTCAGCCGGCGATTGACACCCCAGTAAATTTTCCATGAGGGTGGGAACCATGTCAAAATGGGTTGTTACATACTCGACCTTTTTTGCTGATCTGTTTGGCCAATAAACAATTAAGGGTGTCTGCACTTGAAAGTGAGTAAAATTGCTTGCATGTCCCCAATCATTTAAATGATTGTCATTAAATTCCTCACCATGATCTCCGGTGATAATAACGACCGTTCTATCCAGCATCTGATGTGCTTTTAGTTCATCGATAACCAAACCCACTTGTTGATCAACCAAACGCAAAGCATTCTTGTAACGATTCAGGTAAGGAAGCGGATCCGTGTGGTCGGTCAAATAGATTCGATCGCAGTTTTTCACCACCGGTTGCCATGGTGTTCGTGCCTGTTCAACAGCGCAATAACCGTGAGCAGCGTCGTAAAATAAGAAGCTAAAAAAGGGTTCTTGATGCTGAGATATTTCGGCATTGGCCGCCGTTGTAACCAAGCTCATTGTTGGGCCAAGGCCCAACCTACTCAGAGCACGTAGGCTGTTACTTGGCCCGGCATTTTTGGTCGAAACGGCGGTCAATGCCGTTATTTGATTGATATATTGTTTAAAGGCTTGAGTAATCATAACATCTCGATCATACGGACTTTTCCCAGGAAACGTTTTTTGTAAATGGTGAATTGCAGAAAAAACGGTATGATCGAATGCTGGCATATATAAACCAGCGCTCGCTAAAATCTTTATATCATAATTTCGTCTTAATAATTCATCAATTAAAATTGGGCCTCGTTGTTGGGCTGCCATTGATGTCCAATAGTTCGATGGGAGCCCATAAAGCAATGAAAAAATGCCAGGCCCTGTGGCATTCCCCCCACTAAAGTGTTGTTTGAAAACAGAAGAAGACTTCGCAAATTCGGCAATATGTGGCACAACATTTTTATTCAACATATCAAAACGCCAAGCATCTATGACAATCATGACAACATTTAATTGCTGCTTGGGTGGTGTAAATTGAAGGGGATGTAAGGGGTAGCGCAACACTTTATTTGGCTGGTCTGGTTGAATTAAATATATTTCATATGCGCGATCTAAACTAAAGCGACTCGTTGTTGTAATTGGCAACACTGAGAATAAAAAATCAGCATAAAGTGGAATCGCCCTGGCTGTCTCTAAAAAAACGCGACCCTTATTTTCTTTCATACTAAAAAATATTATTAGATATGACACATACATCAGTAAACCAATCGATATCACGATCCATTTTCCAGCCCGCCAAATGCCAGATGATGAATAATATGCCAAAACGACTTCATATAACAAAATACCGGTCACTAACAAAAAACAACTGATATATTCATATTTTGACAAACCCAATATCTGGTGACCTCGGGCATCAAATATAAAATTGAGTACAATTCCTTGCAGATGAAAATGAAATAATTTATAAGTTACTGCATCAGCCAGTAACAAACTGGCACCCAGGGTCATGATCCCAATGGCCATCATGAAGACAAATAACCGGCGCGGATAAACAAAAATAATCAAAAAAATCAATAAACCTGGCAGCATAGCGAGTATTGCTAATTGCGCCAAGTAGCTCATCAGGAGAAAGGCGGTCAAGGTTATTTTAACGTTACCACCGAGATATTTTGAGGCAATCCAAGGAGCTGCATCTAAATAGCTCATCCCCAATAACCAAAACAAAATAACATTACCAATTAAAAAACTTCCGCACCACCGCACTAGATTTTTTTTGTCATGGTTCACATCTACCTCATCCTTGGTATTTGGCCAACGTCCGTGAAGTTATACTACGCCCGCAGTGTATACCTTCCTCGGATTAGTTTTAGGATTTCATGCGGGGATCTCTTCTAACTAACTGGCTCTAATAGAAATAAAGAAAAAATCCATAGAAATAGACTAACACGTAACGCTATCTGAAACAGTTTTCCCGCGGCAGGTTTATAAAATTTTTCGATCAAAGACGCGATAACCAATGGTGCAAAAGCCAAGGTGATAAGCGTAAAAATCCGTTCAAGTTGTAAAGTACTGTTGCTGAATGGGTTCAATTTTGAAAAAAAATAAACCGCATAAAAGAGGCCGATGCGACAATTTAGAATAAGTAACATCATATTCCACTGAAACTTGACCAGGAGATAAGAACAAATAAACAGAGGAACAACCAGCTGCAAAGCCCGATTCTTTAGCATTTTCACATAAACAGATTTGAGTTCCTGAGAAAAAAACACAAGAATCGATGAAATAAACACAACGATAGCCATGGTCTCTAACACGTGCCGACCCCTTTTTTAGCTTCCAATTCTTCCCATCTACAATACAATTCGCTTAATTTTTTTTCATTTTCAGCCAAAACTTGATTATGATGGGTAATTTTTTCAGCTTCTTGCTGATAAAAATCAGGTGCAACCATATTCGCATGTAAAGTTGCAATCATGGCCTCTGTCTTTTCTATCTGCTGAGGTAAGGTTGTCAATTCACGCTGTTCATTAAAATTTAGTTGCGTGATTAATCGAGGTGATTTCGATTTTATGGCTGATGCCTGGCGGATTGGTTGCCGTTTTTGCTCTTGTGCATAATCATCATACCCCCCAACATAATCATGAAACCGTCCATCTTCTTCATGAATAATAATACTCGTCACAACTTGGTTTATAAATGCTCTGTCATGGCTTATCAAGATCAAGGTTCCTGGATAATCAACGAGCATGGTTTCCAGCAACTCGAGTGACTCAATGTCTAGATCGTTGGTGGGTTCGTCCATGACCAATAAATTGGCTGGTTTAGCGAACAATTTTGCTAAGAGTAAACGGTTACATTCGCCCCCAGATAAAGAAGACACCGGTTGATTGAAGCATTCTGGGGCAAATAAAAAATCTTGCAAGTAAGAGGCAACATGCTTCTGTTTTCCTTGAATAATGACATGATCAGCGCCGTCAGCAACATTAGCCATCACTGTTTTATTAGGGTCCAATTGACGACGGAGCTGATCAAAATAAGCAACATCCAATGACGTGCCTCTCCTAATTTCTCCCGAATCTGGCATCAGCTCATTCAACAGGATACGGATCAAGGTTGTTTTTCCACAGCCATTCGGACCAATCACGCCAACTTTTTCACCTTTGGTCAATAAATAAGAAAAATCCTGGATCACTGGTTTACCAGCAATTGAATAATTCACGTGCTGTGCTTCAAACACCATTTGCCCAGAGCGTGCAACATCCAATTTAATTTGCGAAATTTTTCCTAATTGTAATCTCCGTTGGCGGAATTCTTCACGCATGGCTTTTAATGCGCGCACCCGTCCTTCGTTGCGAGTTCGTCTTGCTTTAACTCCAGTCCTAAGCCACGCTTCTTCGTCACTGAGTCGTTTATCAAACAAAGCTTGTTGCTTTTGTTCGCTCATCCGTTTCGCTTCTAATCTGTCTAAATAGGTTTCATAGGAACACCGATAAGTGTTTAATTGACCACGATCAATTTCTATAATACGGGTCGCAATGGCTTTTAAAAATGCGCGATCATGGGTCACAACCAAGATGCTACCGGAATAATTTTTTAAATAGGACTCTAACCATTCAATTGCATGAATATCTAGGTGATTAGTCGGTTCGTCTAATAACAACAGATCAGGCGCCGCGATCAATGCAGCCGCTAATAAAACACGACGTTTCATTCCACCAGACAAATGCATCATGGTTGCATCTAAATCAACACCCAAACGAGTCGCCATGGTTTCTACTTGCGGCAAAACTGCCCAAGCTTGTAGATCATCTAATTGTTGTTGACAGGCAGCCAGTGCTTCGTAATCATCACCCGCAAGGAGTGTTCGATAGCGACTCAAAACCTGGCCAACCGTCCCCAAACTTTTCACTAAAAAATGATAAACGGTTTCCGCTTCATCAATCGGCACATCTTGAGCTAAACCAGCTATGCGTAAGCCCTGTCGATATTGTAACTGGCCTTTATCCTGAACAATCAAACCTTGAAGAAGTTTCAAAAGGGTTGATTTACCCGCGCCATTTCTACCCACTAAAGCAATGCATTCACGAGATTCAATTTGACAGGTAACCTGATCTAAAATGCACTGATTGGCTACAGATAAGCTCACTTGATGTAAAGAAAGCATACTCATACAACCATCACCGCATCCATTTCAACTTGCGCACCACGTGGTAAGCCGGCAACTTGAATCACGGCTCGAGCTGGATAAGGATTGGTAAAATAATTGGCCATGATTTCATTAACCATTGGAAAGTGATTTAAGTCCGTTAAATAAATAGTCAGTTTAACTAGATGCGCGAGATCGCCACCAGCAGCGATACACACTGCCCGCAAATTTTCAAACACCTGGGTAATTTGCAAACTGATATCGTCACTGCATAAAACCATGGTTTCTGGATCAAGGGGAATTTGACCAGATAAATAAGTAGTATTACCGACTTGAATTGCCTGACTATAGGTGCCAATCGCTGCAGGAGCCTGCTTAGTATGAATCGCTTGCATTTATTCTCCCTGTTTTTTTCTATAAAGTCGCATAACCACGTTCTGGCCACGTAAACGACGCATGACCAGCGCTAAATGAGTGCGATCGGTGACACTGATAGAGAATGTCACGGCGTTATGACGGCCATCTCGAGGATCGACATTGATATTGCCAATATTAGAATCGGCTTCAGCAATGGCTGTCGCCAAAGCAGCCAAAACTCCACGCTTATTGGCTACATCAACCGTGATGTCGACCCAGAACTCACCTTTGACATGCTCATCCCAACGCAAAGAAATATATTGATCTGGATTAATTCTCGATTTTTTAATCACCGGACAATCACTGGCATGAACCAAGATGCCGCGACCTTGTTGAAAACGCCCAACAATTTTATCTCCCGGAATCGGCTGACAACAATCGGCAAAATGAACCACCATTCCTTCAGTGCCTTTAATAACAAGCGGTTTTGCTCGCATTGTTTTTTCTAACTCACTATTTTCATGGGCGATAACAAGGCGTCTTGCTATCACCATTGGCATTTCATTGCCAATTCCAATTGCATACAATAAATCATCCACAGTTTTGTAATCTAAATCAAGTAACAACGCTTGGAGCGATTCAGGTGGCACTTTATCATAATCACTGGCTAATTCGGCCAGTGCCTGTTCCAGCAAGCGATGCCCCAATTTGGTCGATTCGACGTGCTGTTGCCCTTTCAAAAAATTTCGAATATTACTACGAGCTTTGCCAGTGACCACAAAATTCAACCAAGTTGGGCTGGGATGAGCACAGGGTGCTGTGATGATTTCAACTGTTTGACCATTGGTTAAGGGGATACTTAAAGGCACCAAACGACGATTCACTTTGGCTGCAACACAACTATTCCCAATATCCGAATGCACGATATAAGCAAAATCAACCGGTGTTGCCCCTTTGGGAAGCTCCATGATGTGACCTTTGGGAGTAAAGACATAGACCTCATCTGGGAATAAGTCTATTTTGACATTTTCAATAAATTCGAGCGAGTTACCGGTACTGCGCTGCATTTCTAATAAGCGTTGTACCCACTCCCTGGCACGCAATTGAGCTTCATTCACTTCTAACCCAGCTGACTTATAAATCCAATGCGCAGCAACCCCATTTTCGGCAACGCGATCCATTTCTCGCGTGCGAATTTGCACCTCTAATGGAACCCCAAAGGGACCAAATAGCATGGTATGCAGTGACTGGTAACCATTCACTTTGGGAATACCGATATAATCTTTAAACCGCTGGGGAACCGGTTTATAAGTCTGATGAAGCGCGCCCATGACGCGATAACATGAATCAATGTCCTCGGTTATCACTCTAAAAGCAAAGACATCGGATATCTCAGCAAAAGAGGCTTTTTTTTGACGCATTTTGCGATAAATACTATACAAGTGCTTTTTTCTTCCAAAAACATGTTCATAGGGAATATTTAGGTCTTCTAAGGCTTCTTGGAGATCACGCTCAATTTTTTGTGTCAATTCGCGACGATTGCCACGTGATTTTTCAATCGCTGATTTAATTGCGCGATAGCGCATGGGATATAATGCTTTAAAACCGAGATCTTCCAGACCAGTATAAACATGATGCATCCCCAGCCGATTGGCGATCGGGGCATAAATTTCGAGTGTTTCAATGGCGATGCGCTGACGTGTTGCTGAAGGCATGACCCCCAGTGTTTTCATATTATGCAAACGATCGGCTAATTTGACGATGATGACCCGGATATCTTTCACCATCGCCAACACCATCTTTCGAAAATTTTCTGCTTGTGCTTCAGCACGTGATTCAAATTTAATCTTGGTTAACTTGGTCACCCCATCAACCAATGCAGTGACATCTTCACCAAATAGTTTGATCAATTCTTCTTTTTTGACACGCGTGTCTTCGACCACATCATGCAGCAAAGTAGCCATGATGGTTTGATAATCTAGTCGCATATCGGCAAGAATCAGCGCTGCGGCAACCGGATGCGAAATATAAGGTTCGCCTGACCGCCGCATTTGTCCTTGATGAGCTGTTTCAGCAAACAAAAAAGCCTGATGACATTTATCGACCTCTTCAAGATCTAAATAAAGGCTTAATGCCTGCTGTAGTTCATCAAAGTAGCTCACTCAGTCTACCTCAGTCTTCAGCGAGTATATCCGCTTTGATATACCCATCCGCGATTTCGCGCAACGCAACAACCGTGGGTTTATCATTTTCCCATGCCACATGCGGTTCAGCACCATGAACAGCAATCTGCCTTGCTCTCTTAGATGCCACCATGACCAACTCAAATCTATTTTCCACATTTTCCAAACAATCTTCAACTGTAACCCGAGCCATAATCAATCTCCAAAAATTAAAATGTTCGCTGTAATGATTCAGTACCTGTATCTATTTACCACAAATCTTGACCCCGGTGAAACGCAAATAAGTCGGCGGATGTTGCTTAGGGTCTGTTGACAATTCATCTTATGAATCCAGACGTCGCGGGACGTCGAGATCTGAATTATCAACACGCCCTAGTATGATGTCATCAAACATGTCAGCAAGTGTCGCTGACGAACCTGTTGACGGAGCATTTTTAAGCGCTCGGCCCTGACAATTACCGTCAATTCAAATGCTGCCTTCGCAAAGTCATCATTAATAATTAAATAATCAAACTCATGGTAATGGTTCATTTCATCTTGAGCCCGCAGCATCCGGTTCAGAATAACATGATCAGTGTCTTGCTGTCTATTTTTTAGACGCTCATGCAATACTTCAAGTGATGGCGGAAGCACGAAAATACTCACCGCATCTGGGTACAAGTGCTTTATTTGCTGCGCTCCCTGCCAATCGATATCTAACACGATATCAATACCCTGCTGTAATCGCTGATTAATTTGTTTAACTGACGTACCATATAAATGATCAAAAACCCGTGCATATTCAATGAATTCGTGATTTTTAATCATCTGTTCAAAGTCAGTATCCTCAACAAAAAAATAATGGACGCCATCTTCTTCACCCGGTCGTTTCTGCCGTGTGGTGTGTGATATAGAAATCTGAATTTTATCAACGTCCTGGACCAGCTGATGCACTAGACTGGTCTTCCCACCGCCGGATGGTGCAGCAACAATAAATAAGCATCCAATATCTTTTTCTAACACCTTTGTTTGTTGAGATCCCATCTGTATTTAACCAATCAATGTTGTACACCTATTCTACCTGAAGAAACTATCTTCAGGTAGAATAGGTAAAGTTGCAAAGTATATATTAAATGAGAGCTTTTCTACAGCACAACCGCTATAATCCACAAAAAAACCGTTGAAGCCGAGTAAGCGGTCAATCTGCATTTTCTAGTGTTATATTATTAACCGCTATTTTTGTTAAAGGAGCATATCATGCGACCAAGTAAACGCGAAGCCGATCAATTACGTCCGATTAAAATCACACGCAACTTCACCCAACACGCAGAAGGCTCTGTTCTCGTTGAGTTTGGTCAAACCCGTGTTTTATGCAATGCTTCCGTCATTGATGGTGTGCCACGATTTCTGAAAGGAAAAAATCAGGGTTGGATCACAGCGGAATATGGCATGTTACCTCGAGCAACCCATAGTCGAACAGAGCGTGAAGCCAGCAAAGGCAAGCAAGGTGGGCGAACCTTGGAAATTCAACGCTTAATTGGACGTGCACTCCGAGGTTGTATTGATTTAAAAGCCTTAGGGGAAACAACCATACACATAGACTGTGACGTGATTCAAGCAGATGGTGGCACTCGCACAGCCTCAATTACGGGGGCATGTATTGCCTTAAAAGACGCGGTGGATTGGATGGTTAGCCGCGAAAAGATACGTAAAAAAGTAAACTTTCATTATCTCGCAGCAGTTTCAGTTGGTATTTACCGGGGTCAAGCTGTATTGGACATGGATTATGCCGAGGATGTCTTAGCAGAGACAGATATGAATGTCGTCATGAATGAAAAAAATGAATTTATAGAAATACAGGGGACCGCCGAAGACGGTAGTTTTAATCGAACGCAGCTGCAATCGATGTTGGAATTGGCTGAATTAGGCATTGGGCAATTAATTCAGATTCAACGTGACTCAACTTTATGAGGATCAGTATCATCGGCTTTGGCAATATGTCTAAATATCTGTCACATGGTCTATTAACCCTGAAAGATTGTCAAATACAAGCAGCTTCGCCGTCTTTATCCATTGCCACCACCGAGCATGGCATACATACACATCATGATAACACGGTGATTGTCCCACTTGCAGAGGTGATCATTTTAGCGGTAAAACCCGCGCAGATGAAAACAGTTTTAGCTGAAATACAACCATATCTATCGCCCGCCCAACTCATCATCACCATTGCGGCTGGATTAAGGTTGAGTTGGTACAATCAGCATTTGCCTAACAGCATGCCAGTGATCCGCGCCATCCCAAACTTGGCTGCAAAAATTGGACAATCAGCTACCCCGTTACTGGCCAACTCTTTTGTCACAGCCAGTCAACGTCATGCGGCGGAACAAATTTTTCTATCAAGCGGTATCATCACTTGGGTAGAACAAGAAAATGAACTGGATGCTTATACTGCTCTCTCGGGCAGTGGTCCAGCTTATTTATTTTTATGGATGAACGCCATGGCGAAAGCAGCTATCAGGCTCGGGTTGCCCGAAGCAACAGCGACTGAATTTGCTATCCAAACAGTCAAAGGAGCAGCCACTTTGGCGGCAACTGAAAATAAAAGTCTGATGGATCTCCAACACGCAGTTACCTCAACTGGTGGGACAACCGCTGCTGCCCTGGAAGTTTTTCAAGCAATGGATTTGGAAGGAATGGTTTTGAGGGCAATGACAGCAGCCGATGATAGATCGAAAAAAATGGGGGCAGAACAAACAAGTTGACCGCAGTTTCAATCACACACATTGTACTGAACTCTGCTTACAACGTTGTGCTAGACAAAATCCTTAATAAATGGGATGCTACCGTCAACTTAATTAATACCAGACAATTTCTATGAATGGCCTTATTGCAGCTGGATTTTTTTTATTTTCTTTGGTTTTTAGCACCTTATCTTTTGTTTTGTGGGTTAGGATCGCGCTGCGTTATTTTCATGTGAGCGCGTTGCATTCCATTAGTCAGCTGATTTATCGCTTCACCGAGCCCCTGATTTCCCCTGTATCGCGTATTCTGCATGTTTCAAATATTCGAACCAAGCGCTATGATTGGCCATGTGTTGCCGTGCTTGTGATGATCGAGATTATTAAATTTTTATTGATTAATTTTCTGTTTTTCAAAAACATGTTTTCAATTAAATGGTTGATATTATACCCACTGGCAGATCTTATCATCCAACCCCTGAATTTTTTATTTTATGCGATATTGTTTAGGGTCATTATGAGTTGGGTTAATCCCTTGTGGCAAAATCCAATTCATGAATTATTAATTGTTATCACTGAGCCAGTCTTGCGTCATGCACGCCGCTACATTCCACAAGTAACAGGTCTTGACCTGTCACCCGTTGTCGTTTTGATTGTAATCAAAGTGATTTCTTTATTTATCAGCGCCTCTTTACCCTTTTATTTGCTTTAAGTACAAATATGATATAATGCGCAAAATTAATTTCAACCTACGTCATCCTGAACACAGTGAAAGATATGCTGAGTGGGACAAAAATGACGTACTTGGCTCGTTACATCAATCCATATTTGTGCAAAATTTAGCTAACAAGGATATATAACATCATTCATATGAACAATAAAGTTGGATTTGTCAGCTTGGGTTGTCCCAAAGCCTTGGTTGACTCAGAACGTATCATCACACAGTTACGGGCTCAAGGTTACGAACTGGTTTCAAGTTATCAGAATGCCGGCGTTGTGATCATCAACACCTGTGGATTTATCGATGCAGCTGTCAAAGAATCTTTGGACACCATCCGCGAAGCGATGGTTGAAAATGGCCGAGTCATTGTTACCGGCTGTTTGGGTGCTAAAGCCGATATTATCCGCGAAGCGTGCCCTGACGTATTGCATATCAGCGGTGCACATGCTTATGAAGACGTGGTGCGCGCCGTCCATCGACATTTACCGCCGCCAACGGATCCTTTTACTCAATTAATTCCTCCTCAGGGAATAAAACTAACACCTCGACATTATGCCTACCTCAAAATATCAGAGGGCTGTAATCAAAAATGTACTTTTTGTATTATTCCAAGCATGCGAGGTAAATTACAAAGTTATCCGATTAGCCAAGTTTTGACTGAGGCCAAGCGTCTTCAAGAAGCTGGCGTGCAAGAAATTTTAGTTATTTCTCAAGACACAAGCGCCTATGGAATCGATACGCACTATCAATCAGTGACATGGCAAGATAAGACCATTAAAACTCGTTTTTATGATTTATGCCAGGAATTAGGCGAGTTGGGGCTATGGATCCGTCTTCATTATGTTTATCCCTATCCACATGTTGATGCGGTGATTCCGCTGATGCGAGACAAACAGATCCTGCCTTATTTAGATATCCCACTCCAACATGCCAGTCATCGTGTTTTAAAAGCAATGAAAAGGCCAGCCAGTAGCGAAAATACTTTGGAGCGCATTCAACAATGGCGACAGATCTGTCCTGATATCACCCTACGCTCGACCTTTATTGTTGGCTTTCCAGGCGAAACTGAGGCGGAATTTGAAGAGTTATTGGCTTTCTTAGAACGCGCCCAACTGGACCGAGTTGGCTGTTTTCAGTACTCACCAGTTGCCGGCGCAAAGGCAAATAATCTTGCAGATCCCGTTTCAGAAGCAATCAAAGAACAACGATATCACCGTTTTATGCAACTTCAAGCTAAAATAAGTGAGCAAAAACTATCTAGCAAGGTTGGTTCGGAACAATTGGTTCTGATCGATGCAATCAACGATGAAAACGTTATCGCTCGCAGCATGGGGGATGCGCCTGAAATTGATGGTTTAGTCTATCTAGATCCGCATCCTTCAGCGAAAGTAGGCATGCGCATGACAGCGCTGATTACTGACAGCAACGAGTATGATTTGTTTGGTGAAATCAAGGGCAGTTGACAAGTCAGATTTCAGAAGATGAATTGTCAAAACAGTGCAGTGGTCACTCGTAGTCGATTACAATAGACCTCTTGCATAACCTGCGAATTTTGTTTGAGTGCAAGGAATAAACATTTCGAGGAGCGGAGTTTACATAAGTAAATGAGCACCGAAGAAATGTTATAACGCCGCAATCATGCAAAAGGCGCATGTTATGCAAGAGGTCTTATGCGTTTTGTGAGTTTAATAACCGTAACTGCTCGGAGGGATAATACTGCCGCTCAGAAAATGGTCATATTTAAGTACTGATTGAACGAAAACCACTATGAAATAGTGCTACATACATCGCTGTGTGGGAATTTTCAACAATTATTTTCGTTCATGATGAGCAAATATGAACAATCATATCTACGGAGTGTGAAATTACGATTAACGAACAATCCCTCTGGTTGAGTGATTTAAAGAATCAATCAACAGAATGACTTCCGGACAATCTTGCTGCATCATTTCTAATTCAGCCACAGCTTGCTGTACCGTTAAGCCTTTACGAAAAATAATTTTATAGGCTCTACGTAACTGATCAATCGCGGTTGATGAAAATCCACCGCGTCGCAAACCGACTCGATTAATTCCGCAAGCATTAGTCATATGCCCAGCAATCATCACATAGGGCAAAACATCCTTATTTACATAGGTAGCCCTGGCGATAAAGGCATAGGCACCGATATGACAGAATTGATGAACACCAGCGTAGGCGCCAATATTCACGTAATCATTAACCACCACATGCCCCGACAAAGCGGAATAGTTAACCATGACCACTTCGTTACCCACCACACAATCATGGCCGACATGTGTATAAGCCATAAAAAAATTGTTATGGCCAATACGTGTTAAACCACCACCTTTGATCGAGCCGCGACTAATCATACTAAACTCACGTATAATGTTATTGTCGCCAATTTCAAGCCGTGTTGGTTCGCCTTGATAGGTCTTATCCTGTGGCGCATCACCAACTGATGCAAATTGAAAAATCTTATTATTTTTACCAATCAAAGCGGGGCCTTGAATAACCACATGAGGACCAACCCAAGTACCTTCGCCAATTTCTACATCCGCTCCGATGATAGTACCAGGTCCTACCTCAACACCCTCTGCTATTTTTGCGGATGGATGGACAATTGCATGTTCACTTATCACGTTTATCTTCCTTTGGTATCTCTTTGGCCGCGCTCATCAAATCCGCAGAACAAACCAATGCATCCGCCACATAAGCCTCACAATGCATCCGCCAAAAATCGCGTTTTCGTCCTGACAACCTAACATCCAGCCGTAGTTGATCTCCTGGTGTGACCACTTGCTTGAACTTCACATTATCAATCCCAGCAAAAAAGTACAAAAATTCATGGCCTTCTTTTGCCGTCCGCGATAAATTTGACAAGATAGCACTGGCTTGTGCCAGCGCCTCCAGCATCAACACACCGGGCATAATTGGGTTACCAGGAAAATGACCCTTGAAGAATGGCTCATTCATCGTTACATTCTTAATTGCTATTAAGTAATCAAACTCAACATAATCAAGAACCCGGTCTATTAAAAGAAACGGGTAACGATGTGGCAATAACTCGAGAATTTTATTAATCTCAATTGCTTTGCTCATAACTAAACATCTCACTAAAAATTGCCTGGATGGTCACCTGACTCGGGCCTCGTTTTGTTCATGTGATGACTTAAGGGTTGTCTTCAGTTCGAAAGCAACGATCGCTCTCTACCTTCGAGTTGAGGACAATAAAGCGCAAGTTAAAAGAGGAGGCAGAGGGTCTGTTGACAATATGTTTGATTCAGCCGAAATAGGTTGGTTTTATTTTAAAAACACATAAAATTCAGTCTGTTTTCAAACAGAAACATCTACAAACGATCATAGCGTCGCTACTTGATTTCCTGCATTACTTTTGCTGTCACATCTAGTTTTTCAACACTGAATGGCGCTGCATCTTTTTGAAAAACAACGTCATATTTTTCGCTTTGCGCTACTTTAGCTATTGCTGCTCTAATTTTGTTGTAGAAATCTTCCATGGCTTCATTGTGCGCTGTGCTGAGTTCTTGTTGATACTGTTGTCCGTCGCGCTCAAATTGTTGCTGTTCGCCAACAATTTTCTTTTCCAAATCTTTACGTTGAGTTTGATTCATGATCGATGTATCACGCTTAAATGATTCCATATCTTTTTTCAGCCCTTCTTCCATGGCAACCAACTTATCGCGACGAGGCTTAAACTCTTTTTCCAATTTTTCCTGAATGACTTTCATTTGGGAAGAAGTTTGCATAATCTTTTGTAAATCCACCACACCTATCTTTGTGCCATCAGCAAAAACGTTCGCACTAATCAAGGCAAACATGCACGCTATGAATAAGCCACCTAGATTTTTCATTATCACCACTCCCGATAGAAAAAAACAATAAATTCAACTAAATTAAACAGGATCTTCATCTCTTTTACAATTCAGTTTTAAAGAAAAAGATACTAACACAAATCATACCCGGTTGCGATATCATCATCTCAAAACAGCCCTAAAAACCAGAAGATACAGAAAACTGGAAGATCTGGGTTTGATCGGTTGGCTGTTTGTTAATCGGTGAAGCAACACTAAAAGCCAATGGGCCAAATGGTGAGCGCCACTCAAGCGATAGGCCGCCTGAAAATCGCATGGGTCCAGAAGGTGTTCCAGTCAAGGCAGCAGGAATTCCCTCAGCAAAGACGTTACCAGCATCAATAAACAAAGTAGAACGAAAGGTTTCTCGACTAAACGGGTATGGTAAAATAATACCCGCACTTCCATTCACGAGTAAGTTCGCACCGATAGCCGCACCGGTATTATCCTGCGGTCCCAAACCATAGCTTTCATATCCGCGGACTTGCCCTGGTTGTGCGATACCTCCCGCAAAAAAGTTTTCATAAAAAGGCAAGCCTTGTCGAGTGTAGGTATTACCATAACCAATATTACCCAACGCACTAAAAACAAAACCACGGTAGATAGGTGCGTACATGTGGGCCTGATATGATACTTTATAATAATTTAACGAACGCGTTGCAGCCGGCAATGAAAGCAATATCGCGCCTTGTTGATTAACCCCTTTGGTTGGATATGGCATGCGATCGTAGCTATTTCGACTCCATCCTGAACTTAACCTCACCTGATTAAAATCACGGCCATGCTGATTTACAAAATTCTGAATTTGTTGTACACGACCGACTGACAAAATATTGATGCCTTGATAACCATAACCCACCTGCAAACTACTGGCCTCACCCAAACGGATATTATAAGTCACGTCACCACCATAACGATCAGAGCTATACGCACTGACATCTAAATGTCTAGGATCTACTTTTTGAAAGTAAGCATCGACTCCTCGACCAATCCCTGTTTTTGTATAAAACGGATTGTAGTAATTAAATGAATAATCTTGCCCCCAATAACTCGCATTAAACCCGAATCCAATGGTTCGACCGGTTCCCATAAAATTATATTGATTAAATGCCGCGTTAAATTGCGGCCCGGTGGTGCCGTAACCTAATGACGCGCTCGCTTCAGCCGATGGCGCCTCTTCAATATCAACATCTAAATCAACTTGATTATTCGCGCCAGGAATAGGCGTGGTTTTAACATTAATGTCTTTCAAATAGTTTAGTAAGCGCAGTTGTCTTTCTGATTCTTTGATATTGTGCAACGACAGCAAGGCTCCTTCATTTTGACGAATAACATTGCGTAAAACATAATCAGCGGTTTTGGTGTTACCATGAAAATTAATACGGCGAACATAAACATGTCGGCCTGGGTCAATCACAAAATGAATAAACACGGTTTTATCTTGCTCATTCACCTGCGGTTCCGCATTCACAGCGGGAAAACCGTAACCTATATCTCCTAACGCCAAACTAATCGCAGAGACACTTTCAGTCACTCTTTTTCGTGAAAAGACTTCTCCGCGTTGGATGTCAATTAATTGAGACAATTTGTCTTTAGCAATCACTGTTTTTCCAACCAAATCAAAGCCTGAAAAACGATATTGTGGTCCTTCTTCAATATGAATATTGATAAAAACATCTTTTCTATCAGGGGCTAATAAAACCTGAGAAGAAATAATTTTAAATTTCAAATAGCCTCGATCTAAATAAAAAGAACGCAGCGCCTCTAACGAGGCATCCATGCTTGCTTTTGAGTATTGGTCTTTTTTTGTAAAATAGGTAAAAATATTACTGGAAGATAAACTCAATGCTGGTAATAAGTCAGATGAGGAAAAATCATGATTACCAATGATTTTAATCGCTTTAATTCGTGAAACCCTGCCCTCAGAAATCGTGACATGAATGGCAACTCGATTTTCGGTTAAGGGGGAAACTTTTCCGTTAATACGTGCATTGTATTTGCCACGGGCGTTGTATGCCTGTTTTAATTCTTTTTCGAGCCGTTCCAACGCAGCCCGTTGGAAAACCAATCCTTTAACCAAGCCCAATTCTTTCAAAATTTCTTTCATTTTGTCGCCGGGAATTTCACTGTTGCCATCAACCGTGATCGAGCCGATCGTTGCCCGCTCCACAACTTGAACAATTAATGTGCTTCCTTGGCGCTCTAAAACCACCGATTGAAAAAACCCCGTTTCGTACAACGCTCGAATAATTTGTGGTGTCGATTCGGGGCCAATTTCCTCACCAATTTGGACAGGCAAGTAATTCAACACGGTTCCTGGGCTAACCCGCTGTAATCCCGTAACTTTTATATCACGTACAATAAAACCGTTGGCAGCGCTGACCTGAGCTGCCAACATGAAGAGCGAAGAACCACAAACCACTGATAAAAACCGTTTACTGATATGTTTCATTATTATTTTTACATCCTAGATAAATCATTTGTCAACGCAATCACCGTCAGAGAGAATAACAGGGCCAAACCCAAATAAGCACATTTTGCTTTGATCGCACTTGAAAGTGGTCGTCCCATGCAAGCTTCAATAAAATAAAAAAATAAATGACCACCATCCAAAAGCGGGATAGGCAATATATTTAAAACCCCTAAACTGATACTCAAGAGTGCAATAAAAGATAGATAATAAACAAACCCATTTCTTGCTGACTCGCCGGCACTCTGCGCAATTCCTACTGGTCCACTGATATTTTCAAGGGATACGTGGCCACTGATAATCCGTCCTATGAGTATAAAAGTATCTTTGGTCAATTCTACTGTCTGTTTACAAGATTCGGCTATCGCTTGGATAGGTCCTGTTCGTTTCACCCGCAACCAATCGGGATTAAAATCTATCGGCCTGGAACTCACACCTAAAAATCCTTCCATTTTTTTGGATTCTTCGAGCTGTCCTATCACCATCGGCAGTTTCACATCATGTCCATGTCGCTTAACCAAGAGCGTCATGGATTGATGTGGATGACTTCTTACAAATTGAACCAATGATAACCAATCATCAACTTTTTCACCATCAATCGCCATGATCACATCATCAATTTGCAAACCTGCTTTTTCCGCAGGCGAACCTGAAATTAAACCACCAACGATCGCCGGAATAACAGGAAAAAAAGGTTTAATGCCTAAACTTTTTAAAACATCAGGTCCCCGTGGATTTATTTGCCATTGATGCAATGGCAAATAAATCGTCGTTCGTTTATTGTCATCCAATGACCTAACCGTCATCGCGACTTTTTTTTGTGACCCTATCAACGGCATCAAGGCATATTGAAAGTCTCGCCAACTTGTCATTGGTTTTTCATCAAAAAACAAAATTTCCTGCTTTGCAACCAGACCAGCTCTCGCAGCCAAACTATCTGGATAAACCTCATCGATGATAGGGACCAGGGATTTTACACCAATCACCCAAACAAACCACAATAAGACAAAGGCCAATAAAAAATTAAATACAGGGCCAGCCAACACGATGGCTGTGCGCTTGAGTAAGGATTGATTATTAAAGGCCATGTGGCGCTGGTCGAATGGAACGTCACCCTCCTCTTCGTCCAGCATTTTGACATAGCCACCGAATGGTAACAGCGACCATGCATACTCAGTCCCGGTTTTATCATACCAAGATGCCAGTATTTTGCCAAAACCAAATGAAAACCGAATGACCTTGACACCACACCAGCGCGCCACCAAAAAATGTCCGGATTCATGAACAATGATCAATAACAATAAGGCCAGGATAAAGTAAAAACTTGTATATAACATGGTTAAAATCCCTGGCTTAAAAATCCCGAACAAGCGCTAAATAAGTAAAAAAAAGGCAACGCCGCGATTAAACTATCCAAACGATCGAGGATTCCTCCATGACCGGGTAATAAGTGGCCCGTATCTTTTAAATGACAGCGACGCTTTAAAAGGCTAATAAACAAATCGCCGATAATTGAAATGAAAAGAATAAAAACAGCAGCAATAAACCAAACCAATGGCTGTTGAACATCAAAATACAAATACCCGCCGCAAGCGACCAATAACACCAAAACGAAGCCACCAGCAAGGCCTTCTAGTGTTTTTCCGGGGCTAACTGCTGGAATTAATCGATGACGCCCCCATCGTTTTCCAAATAAATATGCGCCAATATCAGCAGCCCAAACTAAAAAAAGTAAATAAATTAAACGCTCACGACCATGCTCGACTTGAATCAACGCATACAAACTACTCAAAAAAGTCGTTAACACCACGATACATAAACCACCAACCACGCCAGGATGTCCCCAATAGCGTTGTGACTTTGGATATGTAACGATGGCAATAAAAATGCATATCCAAACCAACCAACCAAACCATAAATACCAATCCAACCAATAGAGACTCGGAATCAAGCAAATCAATAACCCCAACATAAACAAACACTGATGCAGTATATCTTTCACGGGGATTAAAGACAGCCATTCCCAACCCATAAGCAACATGAGTAGTAACACAACAGCACTCAACATCCATATATTGCCATAGATGATCCCCAACAAGACCAACGGCGCCAAGATAAGCGTGGTCAACAAACGCTGTTTAAACATGACAACCCTCTTTTACTTGTTCTGATGTTCTTCCAAAACGCCGTTCGCGGTTGGCAAAGTTATCTAGCGCTTTATTAAACTCATCGATCGTAAAATCTGGCCAACACACTGCTGAAAAATACATCTCTGTATAAGCCAGTTGCCATAGCAAGAAATTGCTGATCCGTTGCTCGCCACTGGTCCGAATAAACAGATCAGGGTCCGGTAAATCATGTGTTTGTAAAAAAACAGAAAACAAGTTTTCATCAATGTCTTCTATAGTTAGCTTACCCGTTGCAACCTGGGCGGCTATTTGTTTGGTTGCTTGCACAATATCCCATTTGCCGCCGTAGTTAATGACCACATTCAAGGTTAGGACACGATTGTGCATGGTCATTGATTCTGCCAACTGCATGCCCGCTTGCAATGGTTGCGATAAACGATTTCTATCGCCCGTAAAACGCAGCTTAACGCCGTTTTGATTTAATTCATCAATTTCTTGCTCCAACGACTGAATAAAAAGTTGCATTAAAAAATCAACTTCCGCGATCGGACGCGACCAATTATCTTGCCCAAAAGCCCAAATGCTTAAAAATTTAATTTTATTTTCTAAGGAAGCCTTTACAATCGTCTTAACGACGTCGACACCTGCACGATGGCCTTCACTGCGCGACAAACCTTTATTTGCAGCCCAACGCCCATTGCCATCCATAATAATTGCGACGTGTTGAGGGATTTTCTGATTCAAACCACTTCTTCCATTGACAAAAATGTTCTATAGTCTACCCTAGACGCAAGAAAAGTTTAAGCAAAAGTTTTATATCCAACATATTCCAAGCTGCAACTTTTACTCGACTTGATGAAATTTTTACGAATTACCGTGGCCTGCACACAGGATCCACACATTGCTCACTATGGATACCGACTTTCGTCGATAATTCATTCTATTTTAGATCGAAGAGAAGTTGAAATTACCATTTTTAGGTAAAGTTAGAAATGTCATCAAGTCGACTCAAAGCTTGAGCATAAAAATCATGTCGTCTAAACTATCGCTTCTTGAAACATTTTGGGTAAAGGGGTTTGCATGCATAACAAAGGTCCTGTCGTATTACTCATACTTGATGGGTGGGGATATCGTCATCAGACCGAATATAATGCCATTGCCAATGCGCATACCCCGCAATGGAATACATGGTGGCAAACCTGTCCACACAAATTATTAGAAGCATCCGGGCCTGCTGTTGGCTTGCCACCTGGACAGATGGGGAATTCAGAGGTAGGGCATATGCATATTGGTGCTGGCCGCCTGATCCCGCAAGATTTAACCTTCATTAATCAAGCCATTGCAACGGGCGATTTTGCTCTGAACCCAACGTTTATCAACGCCATTCAAGCGATGAAAAAACAAAATCGCGTCATCCACGTCATGGGATTACTTTCTGAAGGAGGCGTCCATAGCCACCAGAATCACTTATTTGCTTTTCTTGCTCTTTGTCATCAACATCAATTTTCTCGTGTTTATCTCCATCTGTTTCTCGATGGTCGAGATACGCCACCCCAAAGCGCTACCCAAGCCATTCAGGCATTACAAACCGTTCTCACACAATATCCAGTCGCCCAAATTAGCACCTTATCTGGCCGTTATTATGCCATGGATCGAGATAAACGCTGGTCACGTACAGAAAAAGTATATCAATTACTGGTGGATGGAAAAAGCGATGCTCACTTCCCTACCGTCGATTCAGCTATCGCATCTTTTTATCAACAAGGTATTCATGATGAGTTTATTCCGCCAACGCAGATCGGCAAATCACCATCGATTCAAAACGGAGACACCGTCCTTTTTTTCAATTTTAGATCGGATAGAGCCAGGCAGTTAACCGAGGCTTTTCTAAATCATGAGTTCGAAGGTTTTCATCGTCCTAATCAATTGAATTTGAGCTACTTTGTTAGCATGACGGAGTACGACAAACGATTACCAACTACATGCGCATTTTTGCCTCGAAATCTCCACAACACCCTCGGTGAGGTCATCGCGAAACATGGATTGCGGCAGTTGCGACTCGCAGAAACTGAGAAATATGCCCATGTGACTTTTTTTATGAATGGTGGTTCTGAGCGCTTATTTGAAAATGAAGCGCGACAACTTATCCCTTCGCCCAAAATTGCAACTTATGATTTACAACCGGAAATGAGCGCCCCCGAGCTAACGCGGTGTTTGGTTTCAGCCATTGAAAATGGTCAGCATGATGTGATTATTTGTAATTATGCAAACGCTGATATGGTCGGGCATTCCGGTAATTTTATCGCCGCAGTTCACGCAATTGAAGCTTTAGATAAATCATTCTCTTTGATCAAGCACGCGATTCAAAAAGCCCATGGTCAGTTATTGATAACTGCAGATCATGGTAACGCAGAATGTATGTTTGATGAAAAAACACAACAACCACATACCGCTCACACCTGTGAACCAGTTCCATTGTTATATGTCGGGCCAATTGAGCGTTCATTCAGACCCGGGCCTGCCAGCTTGGTTGATGTCGCGCCCACCTTATTGGCTTTGTTAGACATTAAACCCCCCACAGAAATGACTGGGCGGATTTTATGGGTTTAAAATAGTACCAGTAGATTAAACGACGTTTTTTAGGTTAAACTCAACCATCATTCTAAAACCCAAATCTCATGAATATATACCCATTCTCCCGATTATTTATCTACATGTTTCTGATCTCGATCAGCATCTGCCAAGCTGAAACAAGTTCTATAACCAAAACCAAGCAATCATTAAATCAACTACAAACGAAGATTCACGCCTTACAACAGAATCTAAATCAAACCACTGATAAACGCGCTCGCTTAAAGCAAGCGCTCGACAACACAGATAAACAGATCCAAGTAACCGTGACCCAACTCGCAGAAACCAAGCAAAGTATTCTTCGAAAAGCAGATGAGATCGAGCAATTGCACCCACAAATTCAAGCCTTGAGTAACAAATTACAAAAACTGAGATCCCAACTCGAACAATATATTGTTTCTCAATATAAAATAGGGAATGATCATGCCTTTTTTTGGTTTTTCACTCCAAATACCGGGCGTTATGACCAACTATTAACTTATTATCAATACATCGTAAAATCCAATCAACAACTGATCCAAAGTGTTCACAATACACAGCATGATCTGGACCAGAAAAGAGCAAAGCTGGCTCAAGATTTGACTCAGTTACAAGAGATGAAACAACATCAAGAGAACAATCAAAAAAAATTGGGTGAAGACAAAAAATATCGCATTGTATTGCTCCATTCAATTAATGAAGATATCTCTCAAAAGCAACAAACCCTAGAATCATATCGACGGAGTCAAGCAAATCTAACCAAGCTATTAACAACCTTGTCACAACAAAGCGTTCTTCAAACAAAACACCCACTCATCCAACAAAAAAGAAAATTAATCAAGCCTGTTCAGGTTCAAGTGTCTGGCATTCAAGCGATCAATCAAGGTATTGTATTTAGAGCCCCTCAAGGAACCCCCGTCTATGCAGTTTCGCCTGGCAAAGTGGTGTTTTCTGATTGGCTCAATGGTTATGGGAACCTCATCATTGTCGACCATGGGTGGGGATTCATGACCTTGTATGCAAACAACCAAGCTTTGTCTAAACGCAAAGGCGAGCCGGTAAATCAAGGTGAAATCATTGCAAAAGTTGGAAATAGCGGGACTTTACATGAAAATGGTCTATATTTTGAGATACGGCATCGTGGAAAAGCAGTTCCACCTTTGGAGTGGTTGAAATGATGGAGAATCATATGATTTCAAAAAAAACAATCAGTGCAATGATTCTGTTTTGCACCATATCTTTTCAGGTCCATGCGCTACCCATTCGAGATGGCTCCGATGAAGACAACACCGAACAACAAATTCCAATGGAAGATGTACAGCGTTTTTCTAATGCATTGAGCTTAATTAAAAAATACTATGTGAAGCAAGTTGATGATCGGGTGCTATTTGACAACGCCATTAGAGGGATGTTGAACGGATTAGACCCCCATTCCGCATACCTAGATGAAGACGATTTCAAAGAGCTCCAAACTTCTACAAATGGTGAGTTTGGCGGTTTAGGCATTGAAGTCACCATGGAAGATGGCGTTGTCAAAGTTATCACCCCCTTAGTCGATACCCCGGCATTTAAAGCAGGACTCAAATCAGGTGACTACATTATCAAATTAGGCTCAAAATCAGTCCAAGGTTTGGAACTAAAAGATGCCGTCAATTTAATGCGCGGCGCGCCTGGTAGCTCAATTCAAATCACGGTTTTACGTAAAGGGGTCAATAAACCCTTGGTTTATACCCTGCTTCGAGAAAAAATTGAAATTAAAAGTGTCAAAAGTCGTGTTTTAGATAACCAATATGGATATGTTAGGCTCACTCAATTTCAATCTTTGACTGATAAAGACATGGAAAAAGCCATTCAACAGATGAAAAAACAGGCCGGTGGTCAATTAAAAGGCTTGATTCTTGATTTACGAAATAACCCAGGTGGTCTGCTTGATTCAGCCATTGATGTTTCTGGGGCCTTTTTAGATAAAGAAAGAAATGGCAAAAAAGAAATGATTGTATATACCCAAGGTCGTTTACCAGGATCCAAATTTACAGCCATGGCCACTGCCAATGACATTTTAAATAATGCGCCCATGGTGGTGTTGATCAATAATGGGTCCGCATCTGCCTCTGAAATTGTCGCCGGTGCCCTCAAAGACAACCATCGAGCCATTGTTCTGGGGACGCGCAGCTTTGGTAAGGGATCGGTACAAACGGTACTCCCTTTGGATGAAAAGCGCGGTATTAAACTCACCACCGCATTATACTTCACGCCATCTGGAACCTCTATTCAAGCACAAGGGATCACCCCCGATATCGTTGTTGAAGAAATTGCTGTTCCAGTCAACGCAACTAAATCATCCTTTTCCGGATTTTCAGAAGCTGAATTGAGCGGGCATATCAATAATGCAAATCAAGATATTAAACCGATATCAAAATCATCAACAGTTGACGAAATTAATTTATTACATGAAGATTATCAATTATATGCCGCTTTAACCATTTTAAAAGGATTGGCAGTCGCACATAATTAACGGGAGTCAAACATACATGTCGGTCGCATCTCAATCGCTTGTGCGGGGTCTGGTCATTCCGAGACCCCATCAAGCTCCTCAAGGATATTTCAGATCGAAATTATTTTCTATTCACTTGACCAGCAACCCGTTGGTCGCAGCGGCAGGACCCTTGTTGTCGTTGCTTGAGCGCCTTTGTGTCAGCCCCAGTTTACCGGATATTCATCAAATCCGAGAAAACATTGAACATGAATTATATGCATTTAACAGCCGACTGGCTTGCCAAAATTATATCGAAGAGTTTACTGCCATTGCGCACTATCTCTTGTATGCAAGCATTGATGAATTGATAGGCAAAAACTACCTGCGCCTCTATGGAAAACCAGTCGAGTTCAAAGCATTTACCCCATCTTCGGCTGATAACACAGGACCCGAGCATCAATTTTTTAACATCGTGCAATACCTTAAAGAGCGCGCAACCCAATACCTTGATTTATTAGAATTGGCCTATTATTGTCTGATTGCTGGCTTTGAAGGGGAGTATCATGTGCGAGCAGATGGGAGACAGTTTTTAGATAATTTGATTGAAGAAATTCATCAGTTAATTCTCAAAAATCGCGTCAATAAAACACACCGTTTATTTACAGATCAATATGTGCCTGAAAATCAGTCGCGAGGTGCTAAACCCCTGCTGCTGATGACCCTCGTTGCCATTGGTATTCTGGCATTATCTTATCTTGGCAGTGCGAGCTTACTTGATCATCAAGCAAAAATAATGGTATACAAGACTGCTACGATTATGGATTTAAATTAATGGATCAATCACTCAAGGCCTTGTGTGACGCCCTCAAAAAAGTTATCTCGCAGCTCAAACCACAACACCATGCTATTTCATTGACCCTGATTACAGGGAGAAGGAATCAAGGAAAATCAACCCTGTTGCGTCAAGCCCATTTCAACCAGGTTCCGGTGGAAGCCGGTGGTGCCCATATCTATTTTAATCAGCATGGGATTATCGTTGAACTCGGTGAGTCATGGATTAATCAAAGTCAATACTTATTACAATATTCGCTTAAACAACTAAATCGGTGTCATCGTTTTGTAAAAATCAGTGGGATACTGTTCTGTGTCGATATCAACGAATTAATTACCGCCACAGCAACTGACGTACCCATGATTATCAAAGCGCATACACAGCTTCTAGATAAAATTGGCAATGACTTGGGATATCCGGTTGATCTTGCGATTTTTTTCACTAAATTAGACCTGATTACCGGATTTTGTGATTTTTTTCAAAATGAGCATGAGCTCGATTTAAAAAAACCGTGGGGATTTTCGCTACCTGAGCTCAGATTATCCAGCAAACCATCCGAGCCCATTAAAAAACAATTTGATTGTTTGCTTGAAACCATGGGCCAACAAATCATTCACAAAATTCACTTGGTGCGATCTAGCATCAAACGCACCCTTATTCGAGAATTTCCCCTGCAGCTAGCCAATTCACGACAGTTTATTTTACTGCTCATCAACGAATTATCACCTAAATTCTTTCGCTTGCAAGCCCTGTATTTTACCAGCGCCGAGCAAGGCGGGGTCAGTATTGATAGGCTAAACACAAAAATACAACAAGAATACGCATTAACGCTGCAAAATCAGCTGCATCAATCCATCAATCATCGTGCTTACTTTATTGATGGCGCCCTTCATGCTTTCCAACAACTCACGAAACGCGCTCCACCTAAAACTGAGATTTCACACCGAACAGCCATGGTCAGCTTGGTTGCCTGTACGATTTTAGGGTTGTTCATTATCGGATATCAATATTTCAACTCATCCCAACTGCTTGATAAAGCGAGCCAAGAGCTGATAGCATTCGATAGTCTAGGCAAATCGAAACATCATCAAGACGCAGCAACCTATCATTTAGTAAAAGCCTCCAAAGCATTGGATAACATGTCAGCACATACATTGTTACAACCTTCGGTTCAGGCATTAAAAAAACAGCTGCACCAGAATACACAACAGTATTTAAGCAACTCTTTTTTGCCAAGCATGATGCGCGATATTGAACAGACACTTGCTGATTCAAAATTGTCTCATGTTGATCGCTATCAAACCTTGAAAATCTATTTGATGTTAGGAGATCCTGAACATTTTTCAGAACAAGATGTGCTCACTTGGTTTAAACAGCATTGGGAAAATCAAGCGGATTCATCTGCGATTACAAAAAAATTAGACTTATTAACAGGTATTCTCCACCCCAAAACCGGCCTTTCCCAGAGCATGGAAGGCAAACAGACGAATAGTCATGCGAAATCACAGCCGCCACATGCCAAGGTTCTGAAAAACCCCAAAACCCCTCACAGCAACATAGCGACTCTACCCATTACCCTGAATAAACAAGCTATCACCGATGCACGAAATTTCTTAAATGCCTTACCAACGAGTTATCTCTATTATTCCTTGGCCAAAACCACCTTTTCAAAAGATACCATGAACATTCCATCCAAAGGATTTGTCTTATCAAGCGATAAAATACCGGTCTATTTAACCAAGTCAGGCTTTCAAGACGTGATGACAAACATGCCGGACATGGTCAAAAAATTACGCGCTGAAAACTGGATTTTAGCCAGACAAGATTTAAATGATTTGCCGATTTTAATCCAACAAGCCTATTGCTTTGAATATGTGATTTGGTGGCAGCATTTTATCCAAGAAGCACGCCCCACCCATATTCAAGATTATGATCAAGCAACGCAATTGTTAAAAACGATTCGTCAATCAAACACCATCAATAAACTGATTGAAGTCGTGCAAACTCAAACCAGTCCTAGTAAAGGTCCTCAATCCACTGTCTTTAATCAAGAAATTGCCAGTAAATTCACTGAGCTCAATCTGATGAGTCACTCTAGTCTTAGACATCTCATTTTATCACTGAACGAACTGGAAAAATTTTTGAATACATTGGCGATTGTCGGTGACCAAGGTAAAACTGCATTTAACATAACCAAAGCACGTTTTCAAGGCGAGGGGCTCAGCAACCCCCTGACTGCGGTTTATAATCAATCTCAACAATTACCAGCACCACTCTCAACTTGGACCAAACAAATTGCCGATGATGCGTGGTTTACGCTGATTAATAACAGCCGAACATACCTTAACCAGGCCTGGCAACAGCAAGTTTTTCGGGATTATCAACAGAATATTGCCAATCGCTACCCATTTGATGGTTCAAAAACTGATGAAATCACCATGCATGATTTTAATCAGTTTTTTTCCCCTCATGGTGAGCTGAATCGTTTTGTAGAAGCCTATTTAAAACCCTTTTTAGATACCTCAAAAGCCCAATGGCAGTTGAAGGAAGTGAACAATTATGTGTTGCCGATCTCATCTGATTTAATTCATGAATTGATTCGCGCAAACGTGATTACCAATATGTTTTTTCCAGAAAACAGCGATACATGCCAAGTTGAATTTACCTTACAAAAAGTCAGCCTTGATCCGGTTGTGGCCAACCTCCAGTTAACGATGGGTGACACGAAATTGAAAGACACCCAGGGTAGTGATTCATTCACTGAGTTTCATTGGCCAGAAGCCAATGCCCGACTGGTTGTTCAATCTATTGAAGGGCAACGATATGAAATCGAAGAGTTAGGCAGCTGGGCATTTTTCAAAATATTACAAAAAGTCAATGTGTTAGTTGATGAACAGGATAGTTCTAATTTGCAAATATTATTCGAGATCAATGGTAATTCTGGGCGTTATTTATTAAAAGCCCAAAACCCAGTCAATCCATTTATCCCAGGTATTTTAAATGAGTTTAATTTGATGGATACAATTGTGTAAACTCATGGATATGTGCCACCCGAAGTAACTCCCCTTGCTTCCACGTCATGCTGAGGAGCCTGCGACGAAGCATGTCCTGGATTTAATGCGTTCAGGATGACGCACCTGGGAAGTTACCACCCGAGCCATGATGATGGACAGCTGCTACTGGGGTAATAGAAGCATCCTGGTTATCCAGCTTCTGTGTAAAATTCAAAAAGTCATCTAATTTATTAAAACGGACCAGTAATCGATGTGGAAGTGATGCAATTTTTTCTTTTAAAATGGATTGCTTATCTTTTAAGCCCTCTACGATCTTCTTCTGTTCGTTCAGCCTAACTTGCAGGGTTTGAATGTCAGAGTCATTTTCAATTGTCTCACAATCTTGCTCATTTTCTCTTATTTTTTTAGTTAATATTGCTATTTCGTTGTCTAGTGTCTTTAATCGCAGGTTACGTTCAACTGCGTTTTTGTTTGCTTGAGTACCTGGCAAAATTACTGAAGCCCAATTCTCATAACGATGTTTTTCGAGTTCATTATTTATATTTTTCTTTTCCACTTGTAACTTGCATAACTGTTCTAATAAAGTTTTGATTTCTTGTTTTTTTGTATTCAATGGTGCAAAAGCTAAATCGAGCGACTGCGTATACGTATTTAACTTTTCTTCCTCAGCAGTTAGTGTTATCCCAACTTCAAATAATTGCTGGTTATAATTGTTTCCTCTGGCATCATAGATCACCTCGCTATTTCGCCTGGGACGCGATGAGGAGTCACCTAATAACAATTTTAATTGTTCTGATACTTTTTCGAGATTGTCACCCTCAATCACCAAATCAAAATGGGTTCCAAATCCTGTATGTCCAGGTCGAATATGCAGTTTGTATTCAGGAGCTAAGTTCAAATAGTGACGAATGGTTTCCTCTTTCTTAGATAAAAACAAGCGGCCGCGCACGGGATCAACCTCAGGATCGTCCGCTTTTATTTTTTTCTGAACAGCATCGAGTATATTTATCAGCCGTTGGCTAGGTGTCCGTGGCTTGACAGGAAAAAATTGTGAAGTCCAGTTCATGGTCCATCCCACCCTTGAAAGTTTCTTCGGTATGAGATGGTCTTGGGGCAATGTTTTCAAATAGTGGGTTAATTCTGCCACAACCGCTAATCCTTTATTGTTTTCCTGAATTTTTTTTAAGTTTAAGATGACTGAATTGTCATCATCATATGCCTGCAGTTCTTCATTAAATGATTCTAAATAAGCTTCACATTTTCCTGCCTCATAAGAATCATAGTGGACTTCATCCGAACAAACACCGATCCTGACCAAACATTCAAATTTATTTAAGTTTTCAGCAATTACTTTGCGGGTATCTTTGATGCCAAAAAAATATTCTGCAAAGGGGAAGAAAGACCAGATGTTACTCAACGTTAAATGATATTGATTTAATGCTTGATGTAACACAGCCAATTTTTGTTGTTTGAGCTCTATTAACTTTTGTTTTTTTTCTGCTAACTCAAGGGAACCAGTTGAAGACGAACTATCGGCTGGCTTTTGTTGAACAGCATTAATTTGTTGATCAATCTGTTGCAAAGCACTCTGCGTTTGAAAAGCAATATTATACAAGCTCGAAGCTGCAGCGGTTACTTTTGGATTTTCGAACGCCGTATAAACATATTCTCTATTTTGAGACCACTTCAAATCTTCGATCAACCCTTTCACTACATTGTTTGAAACCTCGGTGATGCAATGCTCCTTTAATGTTGCAATATTTTTACTTAACTCCTGCTTATCAGCTTCCGGTATAAAATCAGGAACATCAACCACATGATCATACAGATCGATACACTCAATTGCAGCCGAATGATAATCAACCAAATCTGCCTTTACATTTACTTTTTTGCATAGGGTTTCCACCAATTGTTTAAACTTTTCGGGAGACCATTCATTTAAGTTATGCACCGTTGTAGAGGACGGGCGAAGATTGGGAGAGTGATCATAAATCGCTTTTAAATAATCCGCGGCATACTGCTCAGTTATTTGTGATAATTTTTCGGTTTGTGTATTCAAAGCTACTTTATCAAAATGTAACACCGCACCTGCTTGGTTTAATGCTAAATTTGTCAGCCTCTTTGAACGTTCTTCCGTTACCCGGTGGGTCCGCGTGGTTTCATAGCGTTGATGCTGTAATCTTAATTTTCTAGCATGCAACGATTCTTCCAGTTTATCTTCCTTTAAATAAGCTAAACAAATGGACTCTCTCGGTGATGGGGTAATTTTTAACTCTATTTTACCCAATGACTCTTGGATTTTATTCCAGATATGAATGGCACCGGACTCCGCACTGGTCTCAAAATCATCTAACAAATCGTCTAATGTTTTTGTATCCAAGGGGCCGCCTTGTGCTGATCGGCGGACATATGGATTTGGATATTGATTGGTAGGATCTGATTCAGTTAATTTATCGCTCCATGCTTGACTTAAATCTTGAATTAACTGCGCGCGTAACTTCAAAATTTCCTGCCTGTATTGCTCTCGATCTTTTTGCCCTCCTGCCAAAAAGACATGCATCCACGCATCAAATTGCCTCAACAAAACTTGCTGAATGTCATCCACTTCTTGCGTATAATGTCGCTCAATCGCAGAATTTTCATTTGATTCTAGCTGCAGCGCTTCAATTTGTTGCAGACGTTCGGCAAGGGTCAAGCTTCGAGAAAAATTTAAAATACTGTAGGTTGGGAATTTAAATTTATCTTCTGCATAAATTGCCATGTATTTACCGATTGCACCTTTTCGTGCAGAACGACCAACAATTTGACGAGTATTGCGCGGAGCGTCAAGATAAGTTTGGATAACAAATAAACCTTGCTTATGCTTTGGTTTAATATCGGTACCGCGTCCTAATAACGGTGTTCCGACGGTGACCATATTCGCGTCTCCAGCGCGCTTTTTCATTGCTTCTAATTCATCGGGTGATTCCATACCCGTAATCAACTGAACATGATCTTTTCCATATTTTTCTAAAAGAATATAATAATGGGCACGTGCGTGGTTAATATCCTGTGCGACAACTAAAATAGGCTGTCTTTGACCACCAGCTCTCCCAGCATGCTGCGTGATGGCATTGTTAATCATGGTATCGTGAATAGACGTTCGATACGTATGACCTTGCTTGGTGGTGTATGCCAAGATATCTTCTTTGAGTGATATTAATTTGTTAAGATCAAATGGATCGGGTACCTGAATAGACGTTTCTTTTTCTACTATCAGACCGACTGGGGTCAACACCGAATAGGCAATTTTGTTGTTTTTTTGGCTCAGATAAACAACCCCTTTTTTTTCCTTGCCGGACGTTGTTTCAGACAACAGCGCCAGCTTATAATCTGAATCAATGTATCGATTTTTAATAACCTCCGGGGCTAGCTCCTGACGTAAATTTTCGCGGTGGGGTGGGATTTTGAATGGTAATAGGTTCAATTTTTTATTTAATTCCAGTCGCTCATCCTTGGTGCCCGGCGTTCCGGTTAATGCAATAAACCTGCCACCTTGATGTTCATCTGCAAAGCTTGATAAAAAGCTATGAGCTGATTCTGTGGCAACACACATGGTTTCTGCATCAATGACAAATGTCCCCGGAAATTGAGCTCTTTTAGCTAAAATCGCTTCGAATTTTTTGGTGGGGTTTTGGACACCTTTCGCAAGATATGCATGCAGAAACTGGTGTCGACCATGTAAATAGGAAGAGCCAATTTGCGGCACCCCGCTGGCATTGATGGGGGTTGCAACATAGATTTGTTTTTCGCTACCATTCATGATTCTCGTGATGGGGGTTTTCGGAATATCATAGTCTCGACCCATTTCTAAATTCAGTACTTCGCACGCCCCAATAATCCACGTGCTTAAATCAGATGAAGTCAAAGCACTCACTTGATCTTTTTGTTCAGGCGTTTTGGCAGCATTATCTAGATGCCTGCGTAATTCCAGGATGTCCCGTTGATGATCCCACGGTTGTTCTCCATCCTCCTCTTCGATGCGTTGAAAGGCCTCTGAACTTGCAATAAATTCTAAAATCTCGTAGTACATCCATTCTTTTGGATTGTGATATAAATCGCCTCCCCCCTCTTTTAAAATAGAAAAATTATATCCCGTCCTGTCATCCAACATCGTATCAGCTTCATCATAGATGACATCGGTTGGATATAATTCTCCATTTAATTTGGTTAAATCTTCTCCTCTCAATTTAGCGGCAGATCCATAAATGGATAGATCACCAAAAGCACCGTAATGAATACCCCCCACCCGCAAGGTACCGCGCTCTGAACCAGATTCCACCACAGCGGATTCCATACCGAGTAATTGAAAAAAATATTTATTTTTCTGCTGATGATAGTCTTGGGCAACCAAATCACGATTTGCAGTCGGGACCAAAACGGTTCGTCCTTTGGAACATCGCCATGCTGCGAATAAAGCCGTAGATACACTCTTCCCTTCCCCAGTATCAATCTGCAGTAACAAATTGGTCGGGTGATTGATAGCCAAGATCAGCGTGAGTAATTGAATGGAATTGGGATTGCGAAGGGTTGCCCGACAATATAACTCCCGCATCACCGCCAATAATTGTAAATCTAATTTCAGGGCTTCATCGGGATCGCTGGTATTCTTTCCTGCATCCATCAATTTTTTCGCAAGTTCTTGCAGGTCATCCCGGATTCTTTTCTGTAACCAATACTCAACTGCGTGGCCGTTTTGATCTAGATAAATCAGAGGCTGATCTCGACCCATGGCATTGACATATGCCAGTTGCCTCACCAAATTTGTTTGCTCGGACTCACTCAAACCTTGGTTATCTAAATATTGAGTAATCCCTTTAACAACTTTACCGTTAACAACATGTTCTCCAATCACCCTGCGGATAGAATCGGGATCTAGATCGAATTCTTTATTGATTTCATATTTCTGGGTGTCTATTAGGTTGGCAGCTAGGGCGGGATATTGATTGTGACCTAACACTTTTTTTAAATTGTCAACCTGTTCTTGAGTGAAAGGCGTTTTTGTATAATTCTCACTACTCACACCCTTTATTAAACTCAATAAGTCCCCTTGCTTATTAGCAAGTAATTTTTTAACAAGCTCAAATTCCTGTTTTGTGAATTGTTCAAGTGCAAAACTCGTTTCAGGATAAGGGCTTAAATCAAACTTGTTTTTGTATTCTTGGATTTCAGTGATATCCTTGTCTAAAATTTGCAACAGGTCGTTGATGGGTGGGCAAGGTGGGGTAGTAAATAAAGGATAAACAGTTGCTTGTTTATTTGTATCTTCTAATAGCCTGATTACCTCCTTCAATTCAGCAAAGGATGGTGAATCCTTACCCGCTTCATTCAAAGCAATCAGGATGGTTAACCATTGTTTGGCGGCCTCTTCTTCAGCCGGTATGGATCTGAGTATCTCTTGATACTTTATTAATTCATCATTAAATTCAAGTTTAATAGCCATGGTTTGAAGATGAGAAAATAGTTGGGCGACAAAGGCTGTTAACTTGTTCCGATGAGACTCTGATTTTGCCTTCAGCACCTCAATTGTCAAAGCCACCACCTCTGTCACTTGATTTGGAGCGTATCTAGTCACATCCGAGATAAAAGCCAAAAACTGTTTAAATATTTTTCCATCTCCATCCATCTCTTGCAAAGCAAGGAGCGGCTCAATGGAAAATGGACTATCATTTTTTAAACAGTGGCGAATGGCTTCTTGAGAAAATAATTTAATTGATTCTGGATTTAAATCATTTTGTTTTTGCACCAAAATCTCTAAACAACCGATGATATTCTGCCATCGTTTATCTGAAGGCTCTTGATCTCGTCCCAATTCGGCCCGCAGTATTTCAAAAACACATGCCAGCTGATCATCCAATCCCCATTTTTTTTGCTTAGCAACCACGGTTAAGAGTTCTGTTAATCGCTGAAAAGGGAGCATGCCCCGATTTTCAGATTGATATATGAGATCCACACACTTTGAAAATAGCGGTAAATTTTTCTCTTTGGCGCATTCATTTTGTAATCCACCCAATTGATTGACAAACTGGGTCAAGATAGCTAGATCGCGTCCATACTGTTCAAGAGCATCTTTCATGGTAATGGTTGGATCGGTCTTCAATTGTAATTGATCCGATAAAAACGCTTTAAAATTAGCATCTACCCTTAATGCAGCAATGGCTGCTTGCAATGGCTTTTTACATTCAGCATCACATATGGCACTCAAAAACACTTTGATGGTCTTTTTTTCGAAGAAAGGTTGGACTTGATCTTGCATTACCTGTGTGTAGAACTTGTCTTTGATATAATTTAGTATATATTCAAATGGTAATGTATACGCGAAAGGTTGATAGATCCAAATTGTATAAATCGGATTATTCAGTATTGCCTTCATAAACTGATCCAAGTTTTCCAACTCAGTTAAAGCGGCACGTATATCAACAGACTCTTTTGGACTCTTCTTATCATCGACAAGTATTTGGTAAAGATTCGTCGCACTGTCAATCAATTGTTTACATGCAATTGGAGCTTTATTCCCGGCTTTTTCATTTTTAAGCATCTTTCCAACGTGCTTTTTTAATAAAGTCTCCGCCCGATCTAATTGATATGTCACAACAAAATTTTGCAGAAGTTTCACTAAATTAAGCGAGGAAGCAGCAAATGACTTTTTTCCACTATTGGTATTGGTCTTGCTTAAGCCCGACTGAATTTTTTCATTTAAGACATTTTCAGAGTATGAATTATCATTGTTCAATTGAGAGATGTCTGTGATCATCTCATTCAGCGACGCAAAAGTTGGCAACCCTTTCGAAGTCTCCAAATCAATTTCATTGAGCTCTGCTAAGAACTGGTTGCGAACCTTTTCAGCTAATTGCTCCAACTGCTCTATGAGCTGTTTTATTTTTTCTGAGTAACTGGTTTCGTCGTCAATTTGATCGTCGATTAAAGACAACAACGTCAGCAAATAATTTAAATTTTCAGGCGGTTTTTTTAGAAATTGGGCTTGCTGCTGTTTCAGATCGATTTGATTGAATACTTTGACTAATTTCGCAAAATTAAGTGATTGAATCGTCCTTGTGCTGTCTGTAATCTTGACTATTTCAACACGTTTCTCATGATTCTTGATGATAGTATAAGCTGTCGAACCATAGTTCTTTATCAATGCTAACGTATCGGTGAGCGTTGCTGTTGCTGTTGCTGTTGCTTCGCCTGGTGTTTTCGAATCACTTGCGAGGGTTAGAATCGTAGTTAATTCTTTTAAGGTTGGGCTGGTGTCAATTTTAAACTCAGCTTGATGGAAAATTTCTAGCGCACGCTCTAATCCAGTTCCAGGCGATTCTGTTCGCGTTTGAGCAACGCTCGCATAGTGAGATAAAGCCGTTATAAATTCAGGCAGTTGACCCATCGGTTCCTGCAACTCGATCACACACCCCCGTTTCCCTGCTGATGCCATGGCCAGCGTGTACAGCAGCGAGGCCTGATGTTGCGCACTCATTGGGGCACCATTATCTTCTAATTGATAATTCAATTTCTCTATATATTGGACAATCCCAAGATAACTTTCTTCTGGAAAAGTCTGTGACTGCTGTTTGATATAACGATGAAAGAAAGCCTGCATATCACCCAAATCAAATGGAATGTGATCAGACGCCTCGGATAACACATTAATTTTACCTTTTTGGTAATATTGGTTAAATTGCATGATCTTAGCGAAGGTTTGTTCATCGCGGATTTCATAAGCAAATACAATTTTTTTTGAATCCATATCATACAAAAATCCATTGCTCACCTGAAAGTGCATTTGATCGGTGGCGAGCTTCGTGTTTTCGTGATTGATGGCGAAATGAGCACCCAAAGGTCCGAGATCTAACCCGTTTAAGTAAGATAGCTGCTCATTAGGTTGCTTTGGATCATCTGGTTGATTTTGTTGCACAATTGCATCCAAACGACACAGTGCTGTTTTCATCTGGTTGTTACCATGTTGAAAAGGGCAAACACTGGCTAAGCGACTACGGCCGAGGCCTAGTTTCTCTAAAAACGCCGTGAACACTTTAAATAAATCATCAAAATCTACGCGTCTGCCATCACATGCATGCTGTTTGATAAAAGCCTTCCACCAAGCTTGTTCATTAGTTGACAAATCTAGGGTACCCGGCTTTGCCCGGGTCAGTCTGGTTAATTGCTCATAACCTTCCTTGGACACCCAGTGTAAATAGTTGTCTGAATCTTTCAGAAAGTCTTGAATTAACTCAATATCCTTTAATTGATCCAAAAAAGATAAAAATACAAGAACCCCTGAACTATCACCTGCCACCAACATATAAGTGAGGCCTCGATAAAAATTCGCATCGAACTGCATGCTTTGTGTATTTCTATTCCCGAGGGTATTTGAATATTTCTTAATTAAATTTTGTAACAAAAGTTGAATCTTACTAACGGTATCTTGATGCTCAGGCACTTGACTAGCAAGAAAAAAATTAAATGCAGCTTGTACGTCAGTGACCGACTTTTGGGTGTCATTCAATGTTGCAACATGTCGATTCAATGATGATTCATCATCTCCAGCATCATACTGTTTATATGCCGCATGATCTGGCTTAAGCGTGTGTCTTGACAAACAAATGGCAAATGGTTTGTCTTGATAAAGTTCTCTAGGGGTGTTTGTTTCCTTGAAAGACAAAACCCGCTGGACTTCATCGCCAGTGTCATGAGCTGACACCATTGTCACTTCATCTTGCTTTTTAAATGATTGTATCAGTTTTTTTATTTGATGAGCTTTATTCCCGGCCAATGGGTTGAGTGATTCCTGACCATCAAAAGAATAAATCTGTTCGGCATGTAGCACATAACCCACCCGCCCTGCAAATTTAGATTTTATCGATTCCATATCTAATGTACTGCTAGACAGTAATCCGTATCCTGTTTCCTCCAATTCAAAACGATGGGTAATTTCACCAGCTTCATTAATATAAATTGGTAAGGTGTCCTCAACCAGACCAAAAGCAAACTCCGGGTAATCACGAATGACGGCCAACATCGCTTCTTCGGTCAATGCAGTAACCGTTTTTCGCTTATCACCAATATATTGACTGCCATGACCAATTAATCTATCCAAAATCTCGATGAGAGGGGGTGCATGAATGTCTTTCACTCGCTCCCTATATGCTTCTACTATCTTTGAATTCGAAGCAATATTGTCTCTGGTGATCAAGCTTGTCAGCTCTTTGGGGTTAGAATATAGCGGTGTATTTTTGGGTAGTGGTTTATATTCACGAGGTCCTATTTGGGTGGATCGCTGTTCTTGTCCTTGTTGTTGCTGTTGCTGTTGCTGTTGCTGTTGTTGAACAGCAATCTTGGCGTTTTGGTTACCGCGAAACAAATTTTCTTTTGATTTATGAACAGATATTGTTTGTGAAGTGTGAGTTACACCCAGCGCCGCTTGAATTTCTTTATTCATCTCTAGCAGAAATTGTTGCCGTCTATTCTTAAAATAATCAGGCGCTGTTGTCCACACAACCGTCTCATGCATTTTTAATTGAATCATGCATAATAAAGGCGGTGTAATGCCTTGGATTTCATGATACAACCCTTCAATATCCTCAGCAGCCATGTCCAAGCAGTCTAAACTTACACGACGAGATGAATAACCAGACCTTAAATCCGCGACCAACACATCAAAATCAGCGTCAGAGTATGATTTTCCTCTTAATTTAACTGGCATGTTCCCCCACAAGATACACTTGGTTGTGTTATGAGTATAGCAAATTTAAGTCGGTCAGTGTGCTTTTTTTGTTGTTTTATGCCATTAATTGGACTTACAGGAGGATAATAACTGGTATAAATAGAGACGTCGAAATCTGAAATATAAACAGAGCCTGGTTTTTAGAAAAAACGTTCAGTTGCAAAATAAGGATCCATTACTACACTTAAGGGATAGGCCAAAAAGCGATCTTGAGGATCGTTCACAGGGTAGCATGGTGAAAAAACACAAACAAATTGATGAGTTGATTCCATGGTGTTCAGTCATTTTAGAGCGATACCACCAGGTACGCCAAGTCACAACAGATATTTGCCTACCTTTAGAAATCGAAGATTATGTAATCCAAGGCATGGATGATGTAAGCCCAGCGAAATGGCATTTGGCCCACACAACTTGGTTTTTTGAAACGATGATTTTGGTTCCCTTGCTCAAAAATTATCGGGTGTTTCATCATACATATCATTCCCTCTTTAACTCTTATTATCAAACGGTAGGGGAACCGTATCCACGATCAAATCGTGGTTTGCTCTCCCGACCGACGGTTCAAGACATTTATGCATATCGCCGTCATGTCGATGAACAAATCGATAATTTACTGACAAATCCCCAACCCGAGACGATTGAACAGGCGGGATTCCTCTTAACCTTGGGGCTGATGCACGAGCAACAACATCAAGAATTGTTATTAATGGATATAAAATTTAATTTATCCCTGAATCCTGGTTTTCCGGTTTATTCCAAAACCGTGCTGAAAATAGCACCGTCGATACCAATCCCCATGCAACAATTTATTCCAATCGCTGCAGGGCTGGTAAAAATTGGCCATGATGGCAGCACATTTTGTTACGATAATGAGCAACCGCGTCACCAGGTCTTTGTTCATGATTATGCCGTGGCCAATCGTTTGGTAACCAATGGTGAATATATGGAGTTCATCGAAAATGACGGCTATAAAAACCCCAAATTATGGCTCGCCAATGGCTGGGATTGGGTGATAAAAAATCACATCACCGCCCCCCTTTATTGGTATTATGTCGACAATCAATGGTATCAGTTCAGTTTAGACGGTCTATCACGTCTTCACCTCAATGAACCAGTCCTCCACGTCAGCTATTATGAAGCAGATGCCTATGCACGCTGGTGTGGTAAACGCTTGCCCACCGAGGCCGAGTGGGAGCACTTTGTCACCGATCATGATCTCAACATGCACCATGCTAATTTGCTAGAAACCGCATGCTTACAACCTCAACCCGCCTCTCGTGATACCCATATACCGCAACAATTTTTTGGTGATGCCTGGGAGTGGACCATGAGTCCCTATGTTCCCTATCCAGGATATCAAGCATATGCGGGGAATTTAGCGGAGTACAATGGAAAATTTATGAGTGATCAGGTTGTCTTGCGCGGTGGCAGTTGCATCACCCCTGCAACGCATATTCGCGCCAGTTATCGTAATTTTTTTCAAGCCGAAAAACGTTGGCAATTTAGCGGGATCCGCTTGGCAACTTCGAAGTTTTGAGGAGGAACATATGGCTCAAATTATTGACATTTCTCAACCACTAGGGCAACACCAACCAGCAGGTGGAATAGATGAATTTATCCAAGATGTTTTCATTGGTTTATCAAACAAACCTAAAATGCTGAAGCCAAAGTATTTTTATGATGAAAAAGGGAGCGAACTATTCAATCAAATTACTCAGCACGTTGATTATTATTTAACTTCCTGTGAAATCGAAATTTTACAAAAACATAAAGATAAAATAGCAAAAAATGTTAAAAATAAACCCGTTAATTTAATTGAATTAGGTCCAGGCGAGGGCATCAAGACACAATTGCTGATTGATCATTTTTTAAAACAAAAGATAGAATTAACCTATGTCCCGATTGACATCTCATCTCGATATTTAAAAGAACTGGTTAAAAAAATGGATGATCATCAACCTGGTCTCTCCATCTATCCAATCTGTGGTGATTACTTTCATGGTTTAAAAATGTTGTCATCCCCTGAAACTAAGCCTCCGTTAAATTGGTCGCAAGCACCAGAGATCTTCTTTAATAAAGCAAACTATGGCACCGCAACAGATCAGCGACATGGGTCAGACGAACAAATCTTAGGCAGTGTGAATCCTAATGGTCCCCAACACATCCATTCTAAAGGTTGCAACGTTGTGTTGTTTTTTGGCTCCAGCATTGGTAACTTCTCCCTCCAAGAGACAAAAGAATTCCTACATCATTTACGTGTATATTTGCATGTGGGGGATTATGTGTTAATTGGCTTTGACTTGCGAAAAGACATAAAAACATTGATCCGCGCATACAATGACACAACCGGCATTACTCGCGCATTTAACTTAAATCTGCTCGAACGAATGAATCGAGAACTTGGCGGTGACTTTGATCTCAATCAATTTGACCACCGCCCTGTTTATAATAAAGCCTTGGGTACCATGGAAAGTTATCTGGTTAGCCTTAAAAAACAGGTGGTAAGTCTGGCTGCATTGAACCAGTCATTTAATTTTGATCTGAATGAATCCATGCATGTGGAAAGCTCATGTAAGTATGCCCTGCCACAAATAGAAAATCTAGCAAAAACAACAGGTTTTCGCATTGTTGATCATTATCTTGACTCACGCGCCTATTTTACTGACAGTTTATGGCAAATTGTCTAGGGTTATTAGATTCAGCCATGGCGCGGGTTACCTGGCCTTTCATAAAAGCACCACTACCGATGAAACAAGGCAGAGCACAACAAAGAACGTAGCTTGCCTGCGCAGTTTGATGAACCAAAATTCAATCTGCCGCATTCCATAAAGCTTGTTATCGATAACTAACAGCAAAACCAAAAGTAATGTCAACATGATTAACGCACTCATGACCTGATGGATTAACAAAGAACCCCAGGCCAGCAGTGAGATGATATTACTGGTCATCAGAAGCCAAACCGTGCTGTGTTGACTGTCTTTCATACCAATGCTCCAATGAATACCAGAAATGAAAGAAACAATAACTGCAGCGTAAGCACGCAAGATGAACACAGTTTTTTCTTGATAAAATCCGGAAAAAATTGTTATGGTACAAATCAAAAAAGGCAAAATACCTAAGTAAGTTAAAAGACAGGCTTGCTTTGAGTATCGATCAATCATGTTTATTCCTCCTGCATTTTTCTGAACAATATTTAACATCAACCCACACTTTTTCCCATTTTTTTCGCCAGCTAAATGGTCTGCGACAGTTGATACAGGTTTTTTGAGGAAGGTCTGATTTTTGGGTGCCTCTAGGCATCAGATTTCTCCTGCTTGCATCTGCTCCAAAATCGACACGGCTTGCTTTTTGATTAATTCTTGCTTTAGTTCCGTGAATTTGTCCCAAGTGCTATAAACAAAAGTTAGGCGTTGAATAAATTCAAGTTTTTTTCGATTGCGCGCAAAAAAATCCCAATAAAGCGCATTAAAAGGACATGCTTTTTTACCGAACATCTCAAGTGGATTATAGCTGCATTGTTTGCAAAAGTTACTCATTTTATTGATATATTTACCGCTTGCTGCATAGGGCTTGCTGCCCAAGATCCCGCCATCTCCAAACAATGCCATACCAAGGGTATTCGGCATTTCCACCCACTCATACGCATCGCTATAAGCCGCCAAATACCACGCTTGAACTTCCTGAACATCGAGTCCAGCAAGCAGCGCGAAATTACCAGTAACCATCAAGCGCTGAATATGATGAGAATAAGCATTTTCCTTGGTATGTTCGACCACCTCGGTGATACATGCCATATTTGTTTTCCCTCCCCAATAAAAAGCTGGCAAAGATCTCCTAGCATCAAGATAATTCAGTTCGCTGTATTCCGGCATTTTCAGCCAATAAATGCCGCGAACATATTCTCGCCAGCCCAAAATCTGACGAATAAATCCCTCTACGGCGTTTAACGGGGCTTTATCTTTTCGATACATGGCTTCTGCTTTTTTACATATTTCAAGCGGTAACAGCAATCCTGCATTGATGTAGGATGAGAGCAACGAATGATTTAAATAGGGTTCACCCTTTACCATGGCATCTTGATAGGTCCCAAAATAGGGCAAGATATGTTCAATAAAATCATCCAGCTCAAGCATAGCTTGCTCACGTGTGACCGCATAATGAAACGGTTCCAAAGTGCCGAAATGGTCAGGAAATTGTTCGGTGACTAACTTGAGCACTTCCTTTAAAATCACCGTTTTTATGTGACTGATCCGCTTGGGTGACGTGAGCCCTTTTGAAGGAGGTTTTCGGTTCTCTTTATCGTAATTCCATTGACCACCAGTTGGATTGCCATCATCTTCCATCAGAATTTGATGTTTTTTACGCATATATCGATAAAAATATTCCATTCGGAGTTGTTTTTTACCCTGATTCCAGAGGCTGAATTCTTCGGTTGAACAAAGAAACCGATTATCTATACGAACATCGACTGTTATATCAAACCTTTGAGGCCACAACGCTACCTCATGTTTTAAACGGTATTCGCAAGGCTCGGTGACAATAAGATGTTTTATTCCGAATGTCATCAAAGCTCGCCCTACTTCGCCGGTTATGCTGCCGGTATTATTGGGGTCGGTTAATTGTATATATCGAATCTGGTAACCCTTAGCTGAAAGCTCAGCTGCAAAATGGCGCATGGCAGAAAAAATAAACGCTATTTTTTTAGGATGGTGTTTAACGAAGGTTGCCTCCTCCATCACCTCACAAAACATGAGGGTATCCCCAGTTTGAATATCACTAAGAGAACTAATGCAATCGGAGAGTTGGTCCCCAAGAATGAGTCGAAGGCTGTTCATGAATTTTTCCAAGACTGCTGACAATTCAGATGTCAAAGTTTTGTCAAGATATTTTAACCCACCAAGATTAAGCTCTTGCTATTTGGATCATGTGAATAAGCTTTTAGAATGTCATTGACTAATCCTTCGATAACGCTTGTTCGAGCTTCATCTTCAATCAAGCCTCCCTCAGTTCGCATGGAATTTAAACGCGCAGAAATTTCCTTGGAAACACTGCCGTTTGGGTAAAGATTGGCTAGAAATCGTCTGGCTTCCGAATGACCAATATGTCGATATAATTGGTTACGTACAGCAGCATCCTCCGCTGTGGTACTAAATGCCCATAATTCAATCGGACCCAAAGTTAGAGTTAATAATTGAATATTGATGCCGTTTTTAGTTGAAAATTGAGCTAAAAAGGTTGCTCCACCGTGTCGAGGTCCATGAACGCGAGTTCTTAATGCCGTCTTTGCCGTTTCAGTTAAACCAAAGATCTGGGTGGTTTTTTCAACCGTTTGAGCAGGCCCTGCATCCATAATATAAATGGAGGTTGCAAAATCAACCATCACCGAATCAAAATCCTCAATAGACTGAGACAACAACGATATTTGCACATTCCACTTTCTACCTTCGCGCATATCTACAATGACCTGGTCACGTACAGCAGATGATTTTGCCGTACGATGGAACTCGTCGTATACGATCCGTTTGGGATCTTCTCGAATTTCGGTCACCCGTTGCTTATGATAAAGCCGATACTGCTCAGGAACATTATTCATACTTTCTTCAGTTAAATAATAATGCCTCGCAAGAATATATCGCGCCAACATATACATAACAGACGTTTGGCGATCGGCGGCATCGCCTCCGCTTTTTGCAACTTCGTCTAGATCAAGTGACACGACGCGTGCGTCACCAATATCAAATGCCGTCACTCGAGATAAAATTGGATACTCACGAATCGCACCTGAAATCATCCGTGAAAAAGAATTAATTAATGATTCACCGGTTGGTGCAGTAACTTTTTCATATAAATCTTCAATTGATGGCGTTCTACAAATAGATGCGGCATCAGCTAATAAGGGCATTGCATAACGCTGGGCTAACATGGCTTCGTGGGCAAAACCAGCTGAGTAAAGCGCATCAGTGACTTCCCACCAGGTTGATTTAGAATCACGTACAAACCCTATTTCTTCTAATATACTATCGATAAATTCTTCAATACCAGGAGAGTAAGGCGTGGGTTTTCCCTCATCGGCCGTGCTCCTATAAAGCTCATCAACAACCATCCCAACCAAATCTGGCATACCATCATACGGTTTGAGAGCGCCTAAAGGCGTGGTTAGTAAGGTCAAAAAATTAACCAAAAATGAACGTTCATTTGCTGTCGGTGTTCTGCAACCAAGTTGGGTATCAAAAGGATTAATCGAGTATTCTGGTGTCATTCTTAACCGGTAATAAGCAGCCAAATGTTTTTGATTTGTCGGTAGGGCTTCTTTCAATAAAGAAATCAAACCACTACTGGATGGTCCGATATCTATAATCGCAATTCTTGGAAGCCGGGTTATACCAGCAGATAAACAAAGCGCAAGGTTTTGTGCACTCGACAAAACCGACTTACCGGAACCTGGACGCGCATAAACCAAATCAATCCAAGTCGTTTGCTGAGAAGAACCGGGTTGAAATGGCCATAATTTACCATCCGGTGATCTAAATAATAAAGCGCCTACTTGCCAAGGTGAAGCAGGTCTAGTCAAAGGTAACATCGTTATCACTTGCGACAACGGTGCAATGGTCGGAACCGCAGGACTGTTCATCGTGGTTGCCAACATACCAGCGGCAAAACCAGCGAACGGATCCCCGCACATCTCGGAAACATCGGTGCTACCCCATCCCTGAATTGCTTTTACAAGCTCTGAACTTCGCCGTCGCAAGAGGGATATGTCACCTTCAGGAGCCCAAGTTGTGGCAAGCACGCGCAAACGAACGATTGATTCGTCGGTATTCAAACTGACATATTTAAGCAAGTTAACTGCGTCACTGACCAAACGATTCTGTGGTGAAGAAAAACTTAAAATAGCAGCTAATAGGCCCTTTAAGCGAATGGTGTTTAACGCTTCGCTTTCAACCAAAAAAGAAATACGCCAGGGAACATGGGTTGGCAAAATCCGAGTAAATAGTTGCGCAAAAGGACGAACATCCTTTGGAAATAGATCGATATAGGCTGTTGAGTAAATTTTGTTTCCCACTAAAACAGTACGTCGATCAATGACTTCCGCATCACGCGGGATCACTTGTTTTGACAATGAAGGCCAAAGTAAATCAGATGCATCACCTTCAAAATCATTGATTTCACGCACGGTAACCATGTCACCTGGCAAGCTAGGCTGCCAATCATCTGCCGTAAAATCAGGATCAGCTGTCATCCGAATAGCATGAACTGCTTCATGCACATTGAGTTGTGTCGCCGAAATATTGAGGGTTTCTATGTCATTTAATACCGCCCGAACATAAGCACTGTGCGTATCACGAATTTCGGCTACTGCTGCAAATATTGCTTGCGAGTTTCTAAAAGGGGGTACTTTTTCTTCACGAATCGCTTTATATTTTGCTTTGTTAGAAGCTTTTAACTGATCGGTAGATAAATTAAACGGTCGCGTTATCAGCACAAAATATAAACGCTCCTCAGAACAATAACGTGCCAAATAATTAACGCGTTCGTCAAATAAATCCTGCAAATTTAAATTGAGTCGCTCAGCAGTCGAAAGTGCTGGGGCATAAATGTCTTGAATAATTTTTTGAATGTTTTGTTTATCGTGGCTGAAATAGACTTGCAGTGCATGGCCTGCTCGACCCATCGCACCTTGAAACGCATTGGTTAATCCTTCAATTAATCGATTAAACTCCTCGGTTCCAACCAAAGAGGTTACCCCTTCAATTGTAATAACCGACAGCAACGATCCGTCATGATTAACCAAGACCGTTGGGCTATCTGCTGTTTCAAGTTCACAATACGATTCTGTGGTTTGTTTAAGCGATGTACTTAACCAAGCGAAAAAAGTATCAATGCCCTCAAAAAAAGACTCTACAAATGTCGACATCCGTTATCTACTCCACTTTATTTTTCAGCAATTTCCTCTAAAGCATTTGCAGCCCAGCTCTCAATTTGCTTTCTAAATTTAGCTCTAGATGGTAACAAACGTATTCCTTTCATAATCATTGATAATTGGTCAGACGTCATAGAGGTAGAATCAATTAATAAATGACCAAAAATAGCAGGGTCGCTCGTTCCTTCACCAAATTTATCTTCCACCTGCTGAGAACGAACTTTAAAGGCCAAATAAATTGTTTGTGCGCTTGATTTATATCCAGTGTCATTTGTCATGGCACAAAACAAGACATGACACAAACTATTTAATTCATTTTGCTCCATTTCGGGCAAATAAATTAACGTGCCACCACCATAACCACCAACGCCTACCGACTCTATAAACAGGCACTGAGCACAGAAGCAACATGCGGTGACCATGTTACTCAGTTGATTGTTATGATAGTTTCCATCTAAATTTACTACTTCTTGGTATATGCGGGCCTGAAAACCGCAAAACTGACACATATACCCATCGCGTTGCATCACTTTTTTTTCATACAACTGAAAACGCGGATCTGATTTTCTAGCAGAATACAACCTCCAGGCGCCTGGAGTGGCAACAAGCTTTAACTCCGGTGCCTGTTTGCTGTTTTCCACCATAATGACTAGCCACCAGCACTACTAGTAATCGTTGTACCACTGGGACCGGCAGTCGTGCCACCTTGAGAAAACAAGGTGTTACCAGTGGCCGACAAGATCGAAGGTAGGAATAACAAAACCCCGGCAATAAAAGTCAAACCAATCGGTTGACCAATTGGTGTTTGTTGGGGATTGTCTTTATGTTGCTTAAATTTTAATATCGCACTGACTGCAAACCCAAGACCTGCTACATACGATGCCGCAGTGATAAGCCGGCCTACCGCTGCGAAGGACGATGTAATTTGGGAAGCCATTGTACCCAACGTTTCTCCTGCCGCGAACGAAGCATCAACCATTAAGAACAGGGATAAACAAATCAATGAAAGTATCCCTTTATTATATTTTTTATATGCTTTCACTATATCTCCTCATTTTTTTTATTAATTGATTCCAGGGTCTGTTGACAATTCATTTTCTGATGCCATTGTCCCGCGAACAAGTCGCGGGACGTCGAGATCTGAATTGTCAACACGCCCTAACAAACTGATGATTTATGTCCCCAGTAGCGTATTCATGATGACTTGTATCGTACCCACAATGTTCATGGCAAGTATCCCACCAAAAACATGCATTAACCCTTTGCCCATACCCCCACCTGATTGACCTCCCTGTGAGGCCCCTCTTGCAATTAAAATCCAACCTCGCACGAAGGCAAATAAACCTATTACCTGGATGATAATCGTGAGGGCATTCCCTACATCGCTGTTTGCACCCAATAGTTGCGCCATACTAGAGCTCTGGCTATAGGCTAGCACACTACTGTAACCGAAGGTAGTATTCATCAGTGCTTCGAACGCACTTGGAAAATAGAGTAGCACACCCGCCACAACGATGTAAACCACGGATTCTTTCATATTACCAACCCCAGATAAGCTACTACGCTGCTCACCGTGAGATTTTAATGTCATGACTGCCTTCATCGCAAAACCAATTCCCATCAAATAGGCTGCGCCAGTAACCAAGTTTTCAACTGGTAAAAGCGAATTCGCAAGATTATTTAACATCGATACGGTGCTAGATGATAGAGTCGTCGTATCAGTCATTCATCTTCTCCAAGTACAACCAATATTGCATCAGCTATCATCTTGACTAAAGCGGATAATCTGACCAGAGCTGGTGGATACGCGTCCATCAATCGGATTGATATTTTTCACAATACCATAGCCAGGAATCGTTGATCCTTGTCTAACGGTAAGCGTCGAGCCATTTGTGGCAATGATCCAGGCCCTACCAGGTATAACTGCTTGCAAATAATATTTAACAGTAGGAATTGGATTTATCATAACCCGTTTGACTGGTTTAGGTTTTAATTTTTCTTTTAATACCGCCATCAGTTGTGACTGAGTCTGAATGACTTCTGATAACTGCGTTACCTGTTGACTCAATTGATTCACTTTATCTGACAGTGCACTGATATTCGAATTAAATGCTAAAGACTGACTATTAATCACTTGCATTTGCGCTTGCATATTGTTTTGATTCTGTTCAATTTGCGTTAATTTTTGTTTAACATCAGGGGCCATTACCGGCGCTGGTGCTGCGGCTTGAGCTGGAGCGGGGTATGCAGCCGGGGTGTTTACTACTGCTGGAGTCATAATAGCCGATTGCTTAGTTTCCAAAGGAACATGTGCTTCTGGCTGAACTTCATGGTGTCGTGCAAGGAAACGATTCGTCATGTCATACAACCCAATCAAGAATAACAAAACAAGTACAACAATTACCAAATTGCGCGCGGGTGAATTTTGAGTAAAAAAACGCTGAACCACCGATTTATCCCAGGCGCTGCGCTTCACATTTTCCTGCTTATTTACAACACCTGGCTCCGTCGCAGTCAGTGGTGGCACGCTAGACTCATCCTGTAATTCAGGGCCTATTTCTGTGTCGTCCTCAATAAAATGATATTCTTTATCTGCAAAATTTTCATGTTCATTATTGCTCATAGTGACTCTCTGTTATGTTGCTTTAAGATCCTGAGTAAAGAGAACACCCACAGCGGTTCCCGAATAGACTTGGATTGTTGTGGGTCTTGACATATTTTGTTGCGCAACCTGTCCCCAAGCCTTACCCACAGTAGCCAGTCCGATCACAGCATTTTCTAAGGTTGAACGACCGACTCCATTTTGCACGGTGGTATTGGTGTTTCCTCCTGTTCCACCGACGGTAATCGTTGTGTTTGCTGATTGAAAGGCATTACCAAAACCTTCTAGAAAAGTCGATGCAAACAAAGCACCATATCTTGATAAGTAATGATGATCGGTTTCGCTTGACAAAGCGGTTCGAGCCGTGTTCGGATCAACGGCAAAGGCACTAATCGAGATTGTTTTGGGTGCACCAGGCATTGATAATGAATTAAATGAAATAACCAATTTGTCTGCATTCGCGGGCAAATTGAATGTTCCAATTAATTTACCACCTTTGAGTTTTCCACTGACAATGGTCGCAAGAATCGGGCCCGGTTCGTCAGAATTAACAGAGGTATCAATCACTGCAAATAAGATATCACCCATCCGCACAATCGGCTCCCCACCGAGTAAAGCTCCCTGATTACCCGCGCCCCCAAAACTACTCAAGGACAGTGGAGTTCCATCAGCCCCCATCGCAGCGGATTCGCTATCTTTTCCTTTTTTACTAGAACCAGCCACATATTGTTGAGTTGGTATAGTCTTCCATGGTTGCATGACTTGACCCGCCGCCCCCGTCATGAGGCTGGTACGCTGTTGTATTTTCTGCTGAAAACGTTGATCAACTTGCATGGCTTGTTGACGATCTAATATTTCTTTTAAATGTTCTGCATTTTCAGCTGCGGTGGCTTTTTGTTTGGCACCATTCGCAGTCCCTCCTGGTAATGGAGGCACTGCAGCAAGATTGGATGGCTCGGTGCTTAGTGGTGAAACTGACTCCAGCGCAGCCAAAGCGGAGTCTTTCGATGATATACCAGCGGCAATCAACTCATCGGGTGAGAAACCTGCGTTTTTTAACTGTATTGCTGAAAAACCAGCATCCACTAGATCCTTCGCAGAAAATCCGGCTTTGTGGAGATCATCCGCGCTAAATCCTGCTGCTTTCAACTCAGCTGCACTAAATCCAGCCGCTTTTAAATCATCCGCACTAAATCCGGCTGCTTTTAGGTCAGCTGCTGAAAATTCAGCGGCTTTTAATTCAGACGCACTAAAACCTGCGGCTTTTAACTCAGCAGCACTAAATCCCGCAGCACGCAGATCTTTAGCACTGAATCCAGCCGCCTTGAGTTCAGCCGGGGCAAACCCGGCATTTTTTAATTCAGCTGCTGTAAATCCTGCTTCTTTCAGCTCTGCGGCAGAATACCCAGCCGCTTTTAAAGCTTGTGCACTGCACCCTAAGGTGCGTCTGATAGTTGCCGCCGATATACCCGCTGCTTGCGCCATTTTGAGCGTTTCAACGCTACAACCTGTCGCCCGACCTGCAGCTAAAATATTGGCAGCACTCGTACCGTTGCTAACATCTTCCGGAGAAAAACCAGCAGCTTTTAATGCGTCCAAACTACAACCATTAACATCATGGATGCGCTTCGCTGAAACACCGCTCACCATTAAAGATTTCAGGTTTTTGGGATCACAACCCATTTTTTTCAAAGTCGCATCATCGATTGTTGACAGGTTTGCTAAACCGGCTAATGGTGCTGCTGAAATATCCTTGGGTGAAAATCCTGCCCGTAACAAATCATCCGTTGAAAAACCACCTGCCATTAGTTGACTTGCACTGCAATGGGCGAGTTTTTTGATCATCGAGGCACTCACCCCTGCCAGTCTTTCTTGCCGAATGGCTTCGGGTGTACAGCCAGCTGTTGCGACCGCATTTCCAGTGATGCCAGGAGGAAGCATCGCTTCAGCTGCAGCAAGATCTGCTTGTGAGAACCCTGCCGCCGCCAATTGATCGGGAGTAAATCCTGCGTCCATTAAGTCTCTAGCCCCAAAGCCTGCGGCTGCCAATTGCTCCGGTGAAAATCCCGCGTCTTTTAATTGCGCAGCTGAAAATCCGGCGTTTTTCAACTCAAGCGCACTATAGCCCGCATTTTTTAGTTGATCAGCGGTGCAACCAGAAATCCGTCTAATTGCTGCCGCAGTGACACCGGCCGATCGCAACCGTTTTAGATTTTCAACCGAACACCCGGCTTTTTGAACATCTTGAATACTGACCCCATCGGGTAACCCACCCGCTCGCGCGATATCGCGATCCGAAAAACCAGCGCCTTTTAATTCGCCGTCTGAAAAACCTGCGTCTTTCATCTCTTGGGCAGTAAAACCAGCAGCATGTTCCTCACAAGCCACAAACCCGCATGTTCTTAACGTTTCAGCACTATAACCAGCGGATTTAAACTGCGTAACAATAAATCCAAGGCTTTTTAGTTCCAGGCAAGAGCATATATTCTTCAGATCAGACAATCCATACCCCGCCATTTTTAGCTGCTCGCATGTACAAGCCAATTTCAAATCTTTCATACTTGCATTATGTTCGTTCACTGCTTTATCAATACTATCTTTATCGCATTGCGTATCCTTTAAATTCTGAAACCACAACGTACTTTCTGGACCAGACTGATCCTCTCGAGCCAAGGTACTAAAACCAACACTGCCCTGCCCTCCGACCGCTCCAACCGACTGAACCCCTTGACCAAATGCTTGTGACCGAATAATGGTAGGAATTGCACTGCTTCCTTTGGCTTGGGCAGCCGCTGCTTGCTCGATGTTTTGTTGTTGTTGTAAGGATGCATACTGGGCCGTTTGATTTAAAGCACCCGGAATCGACTGAATACCACCCGGTGTACTATTAACCCCTGATGATGCACCTAACAAATTTGTTGATTTGCTAAATTTAATAAATCCAATTACCATGGTTGTCACGACTAACAGCAGGGTAAATACAATAATAATTCTTGAACGAGTGTTCGAAAAAAGCGCCTTGATGTTATCCTTTTTACTTGCCATAACGTTATAGCCCTTCTACCTTAAGTTGCATGACTTTGCCATGCCAAGAAACCAATAATACAGGGGATTTTTGCATCTCGTATGCATGCATTCCATCTGCGCTCGTCATACTCCCAATCCATCCTGGAGATAATATAGTAAGATTGGTTCTAACATACATGGTATTTTCTAATAACCAAGCTCGTGCGTCTCCACCATTGACCACCAACCTCCTACTGCCCTGCGGAGGAACACCATCAAGGATATGTAATAAAACATCACTAGCTGATGGTGGTAAACCCTCTTCCATGGGCATACTTTTGGCGTTGGGACCGTAACCTTCAACGCGCAAATCAACTCGGTAATCGACTGCCTTTTGTCCAGGAATTAGAGTCAACATCACGGGTGTATTTAACCCCCGCAACCGGACTGCTAAATTGCCGTAAGTATACAATTTACTTGACTGAATCATGAGCGTGTTGCTGGTCTTATCCCATTGAATATTAAAAGCAGACGGATCACCTAGATCATACGCACTGATAGGCCAAGGGGCCCCTGTAGAATCAAGAAAAACCAGAGAAGAAACAAAGCCTTGTGAGAGACGAATCACAGGCGGGGTTGATCCAGGTGATAAATTCACAAACTGCGAAGTTGCTGTCGGCTTTGGCGGTGTACCAACCGGTAATGTTTTTGCATATTCAGTGCTATTAAACTTTTTTCTTAAATCCTTGATTTTATCAGGAGATAATGGAAATAACTGCCGCTCAACATTGGCAAAAGCTATATTATCAACGATGGCGTCATCTTTTGATCCGGAAACAAGATCTAACTCACCAGGAATCAAATTGTTTTGAGAAGCAGAACCAGCCAATCTGTCCCGTCGCTGTTGAGGAGACTCGTTGGAGGAGGGACTCCTTTTAACTAACTGATTCATCCCTCCCATATCCTGATTGTTCCCTGAAAGAGCAGAATGAGCATTTTTGGGAGAATCATTTGTTAACCGCTGCTGCAATATTTTTAGCTGATCCAACGCTTGCCTAGCAGAGTTTTGATCATTAGCATGCCCAAGGGTTAGAGAAAAGATGCCGCTTAGTGAAAAGGCCACCATACAAACTAATCGTCTTAGGTCTCGTGAATGGGTCATTAATTTTGTCCACCCGTGGTAGGTACCGAGACAAATTGAGCTATACCAATTCCCCGCGGAGAATTCAGTGTATCTACCCGAGTAACCAACATATTGACGTTCAAATTCTGTTGAGAGAATTCACTGGCACTTTGATAAGTAACCAACAACGGCAATTGAATACGCCATGAAAAACGCCCATTTAATATACCTTTCTGCAGGATAACAGGGGCAGCGGTCGCCACAGCCGAGACAACCAGTTTCTTCGCCTTGACAGCGTCAAGATTGTTGGAGCTACCGAGAGCAGAGACAAATTGGGCCCATCCATCCGCAGTGAAAAATCCCGATGCAGCCACCAACTCCGACCTATAATTCACAAAGTTATAGGAAAATGTTGCCATGGCTGCTTGAGTGGCCCATTGCAATACAGCTGCATCCGATTGATTCGGCGCATTAAGGGGCAACAAGGGTGTAATACGACCATTAATACTCGTGGCAAAATATTTCGGTGCAGGCGGGTGGGTGATGATGTAAGCAACAGTGAACGTCAGTGATACATTGGCGATCAACGAAACCAAGAAAGCTACCATTAATTTACGTTGACCGTCATGATAAAAATTATTTCGCAGATTCACTTGGGCTAAAGCATCCTGGTTCGCACTATTTTCAGCTGTTCCTGTCATACTTACCTCATCTTATTGCGGGACTATTCGTACATCACTGTCTAGTATATTATCATCTGAAAGCAATGCCGTTGAGCTATAGTTTGGATGATTCATGGGTGTTAATTTAGCTGGTGGCGTTTCCCCGTAAGTCGAATAAAAATCAGGCTCAGGCAATTCTAAGTGCAAGTAAAAAATCGCGATTACCAAACCAAAATTGATTAGCATCGTGAAAATAAGCAATGTTCCGAGCTTACGATAAAAACGAACATTAAACCCTTTCGATCGCTTGATTTTGTTCCATAACAGCCTTCTGCTCATATTTGAAAAACACCTCGTAATCTGCGTCGCTATGCAATCGCTCGTCTAAATGTTATCTCAATCCTTGAGTTAGGTGAAGTGTCAGAACATTTGGTTAGGGATACTATAGGTTTATCATCCCCTACTCCTCTTGTAAAGACGATTCTTGTTTCAACATTTTGTGACCATAAATAATTTGCCACTGCACGTGATCTCGCCAAAGTCAGAGCATAAGTTCGTCTTTCAGATAAATAACAACCACTATAGCCGTTCACTTGGACTGTAATTTTGCGAAACTGTTGCAAATAACAGACTACATCGTTTAGTAAATCATATGAGTCCCAATTTAAGGCGGGTGATTCATTAGCAAATAGTAGTTTTGAGGGAATACTGACCAAATCCATCTGCCCAATGGTAATGACTCGAACCCCTCGGCTGGTCAATTTTTTCTCTAACTTGACAATCATGGGATCAGAGGCGCCGTCAATCATCGCAGGTAATTTTGGCTCATCCGCATCTATTGGTACTTTGGAGGAGGAGTGGCAACCACCTAGTCCTAATATTATCAATATAAGAAAACTGATTCTCACCTAAAAAACCTCTGATATTCAAATCTCATTAACAAATCAAAACATACTGTCGAGGATGTTACAAGCCCTTTGTTAGAATATACCCATTCTAGCTATGCCTCACTACTTGCTTTCTTTCTTTCACGTTTAATTTTTTCATTCAATAAACAGACCAATTCCGTTAAATGTTCTTGACTAACAGTTGTTCGATCTTCTGGGGGATAATTGGTAGCGGACTGTAAATCTTTGATGATTTCATTCGCTATGGTACCTGCCACACTCGATTTTTCCCCTGTTAAACGCTCAATCGCAATCATGCTATTCCTGGTTTCATTAATGGGTAATAGCGCTTGAGAGAATCGTTCCTTATCTTTGACCATTATCGGTAAGGAACCAGCGGTTTTTTGTAATGGACTAAAAATCGTAATCGTGCCTTGGACCACATCTTCTAGGATGTCTTCAATTTTTTCTGGCTCGTTATAGCGATGGAATGCCAATAAAACGGATACACCGCGTTCAATCGGATCACTGATTGTCGATTCATGTAATGCCTTACTCACAATTCCTATCGTTTCACCCTCAACTTCAACATGAATACCTGGATCATCAGTTGCCAATATTTTTTGAAAACCTTGGAGTTGATTCTGTAATTTCAGCAAATACTCATCAGGAGGAGGTTCCACCTTAAGAAATTGGTTAACTTTTAATTTTTTGACTGGCTTTGGTGCGGCGTAAAACATACTGGCTCGCACAATTTGAGATTTGAAGAAAATATGAGCTTCACCCTCAGTTTGATCCTTTAAATCGAGTAAATCGACGCGAGCCCTTTTTTCATAAGATGAGCTTTTTGTATCCATGTAGGTATTTGCCATGCTATTTTCTTTTGTTTGAAATGAGTCAACTTTTGTCACGTATGCTTCACCGGCAGTTTTGGTGAAAAAATCCCATGTATCGGTTGGATCCTCTAATTTCATACAAATTTTAATATTGGTATTTGCACCAATAGACGCGGCTTCTTCTTTAGATGCTTTTTGGAAAGCTGGTAAATCTTGTCCCGCAAAAATAGCAGAAAATCCCAAGGATCGCGCCTGGGCAGGTACCACCGCAAACCCCTTTACCGCATAGTATCCATACTCGTCCAAAATACAAATATAAGGAGTGGGGGCATTGGTAGGCTTGCGTTCGATGACATCACGATAATCACCTTCTACCTCCTCACCCAACCCGGCTGCCATCATTGCTTTCAGCGATGAAACAATCACTTTACCTAAATTTGATAATTCATCCGGTGATTTTTCCAGGGCTGGCAACAGAACAACCAAAATACGCCTATTTAAAACAACATCCTTGAAATCGACTTCTGCTAGATTGACACGAATAATGTGTCCATACGTATCAGCTAAAGATGAAAAGCTTCGAACCAATTGCATGGTAATAAATCCGTGCTGTTCTAATACTTGAGAAACTTGCTTGCCTTTCTTTTCCTTATTGTATCCTGGTAAGGTATTGAGATAGTTGCGAAGCGGGTCAGTAACCAGTTTTGGAATTTGATCGATATTAACCGCTTCTTGATCATCTCGAGGAAAAACTTTATCAATCACAATCGACTCAAGGCGATTTAAATCAAAATAATTTCGAATGGAGTTTGCATCCAACAAGATTGCCCCTTCATCTCGCATGTAGACTAACAAACGCATCAAGGCTTCAACGAAAGCAATCGCTCGACCTTTCCACATATCACCATCACCCCCACCAGCAGACTCGCCCATCAAACTCACAACCAACTGAGTTAACATACTAGATGAACCTTGACAAAATGGATTGAGGGTATTGGACAAACGCCGTTCTTGTGGACCAACAATATCACGCGCGCCTGTCATAAAATTAATTAACAACAAATCATCCTCACGGCCCATGCTTCGAACCATGGAAAAAATTTTCGCATACAGTGAGTTATCGCCCTTTCCATCGACATAAATAAAACCACTCCCTTGCACCAATGCATTAAATGCTATTGAAACAAGGGCTTCTGTTTTACCACTCCCTGTGGAACCGAAAATAAGAACGTGCGTTCTCATATCTTCATTAGCAAACCACAGCTCTTTGTTGGTTTTTCGTTCATTACCAAAGTACGCAATACCCCTTGCCATATAGGGCGTTTTAATACCGGGTTTTAAATCATTATAATCTTCCGTTTTGGCAACTTGGGGTAATCTAAATGGCAATGAATGTTTTCTGGTGATGGTGTACCAAAACAAAAAAGAGCAAAGCAAGAGACCAACCAGTGAGAACTCGGGCAAATAAAAAACAATCACGGCCATAGCCAGGATCATGATCACAAGGTTGGTGGGTTGGCTTAAAAAGTCTCCCACTCTTTGACCAACAGTTCGGGTATCACGCAATAGCCGACTTGGGTCAATTTCATTTCGTGACTCAATACCTCTCATCATGGTTCTAATCCCTTCAATTCTTTGGTAGAGAGCTTCACTTCCTTGACAGCAATTTCTAACGCTTTGATCGCTTCATCTATCATCGGTGCGCGAGAAGGCCGCCCCATCGCTTTTTCGGCTTTCCAATGAGCAAAAGGACCCGCTACTTCTACATAAGGTGTTTGTCTACCGACACAATTTAACATATACCACAAACGTCTATCGGTTGGCTTTAACCACAAAAACTCGGAACTGGGAACCACACCGTCTAACCGAGCAGCCTCTAGCAGGGAAGCCATCACGCTGAGTAAATACGCATGTCGACCCAAAACATCTTGGACAAGCTCTGTATTTTGATATTTGCGGATCAAGGTCATTGCTGATTCTGCATGCAGTTTACCCGCTATGTAAGATCTATCTAACCCGGCTAAAATTTCATTGGCTGCATCCTTATCTCGGTTCATACGAGCCATGAAAACGGCAGCCAGAGCCTGGACATGAATAGGGCACCGGTCAAAACCATCAAAAGATGGTCCTAATTGCAACGTAAAAACTCGTTTTGCGTCGCCACGGCGTAAGCCGGCCGTTAATTCTTGTCCAGGAGCAGCATCATCTAACAATAAATCATTTTTTTTGAGAAGTTTATATTTCCGAGAAAACTCCAGGGGAGACAAGGCCATCGCCCAAGGCCCAACGTTGATGTCTGAACTTGTCAAATCTTCTTTGATGACGGGCATAATAGCAGGCCAATTTTTTTGCTCTTGCTGCCGCAGTGAATTCATGCTGTGTATTTTTCGATATTTTGTGGTAATGTCTGAGCGATATAAAAAGATGCAGTAGATAATTAAAATAGCTATCATCGGATAACGGACAAAATCACCTACATAACGAGTCAGAGCGACCAATACATTCCAATCAACTGAGCGTGGATCGAGCGTTTCCATTAAATAAATTTTCGATGCCAATTCATCATTGTTAAGTAATAAATTGACTAACTTTCCCTGAACAATATTGAGATAAAAAACAAAAGACACGATATATTGATGCGCATTCACCCAGATCATGTACAACGTTATGATGATTAACGCCATAATCCAGGCTGGCGCCATTGAATGATCGCCTTGCTGCTGCTGGGGCGCTTGTTGACCCATCCGCAATGCCTCAAAAATAGGAAATTATTTTTCAGTATAACCCATAATCTTAGAAAAAACAGCGAGGCGCGCGCGCAAATGTAAACAGGCCCTAACCACTCTTTTCAACCTGATTTATTTTCACCAAACGTCCTCGAATATAACGATATGAGCCAGATAAATGGACAAAAAAATTGATGTTATCTAAGTTAATGGCATTGTCTTTTAATACCAACATTGGTTTATTGAGCTTATCGACTGGGACCTTATCCGCACTCATCGTGATAATGCTGGCTTCATCAATGAAAAGAGATACATAACCTTCATTGATTTTTTTTTCTTTGGTTTTAATGATGGCTTGAATATCCTCTTCATTGGCATACACAGGTCGTGAAACCAGTTGTCGAGGCAAATTCGCAATGATCCGCTCCCAAGATTGAAGATTCACTCCCTCATTTGAATACAAGCTGACATAGACTTGTTTTAACGTACTCTGCATCGCCAACTGACGAGACAAAAAAGCAGAGGAAGACGTAATGTCCTCTCCTGCTTCTTTTAATTGCGCAGCTAAATTATCTCGCATGGCCTTCAGTCTTTTGCCAATGATGAAAACGAAGTTCGTCTCATCCCAAGAACCCCTGCCAATCGCTTCATCTAAGGCATGCAGTAGTTTCTCCGCTTTTTGCTTAACCCCATTATCCATTTGTCTGTGATTCTCACGAAAGAGTGATTTGCGCACCCAAATTAGAAATTAATACGGCAACGCCAACTCAAGTTGTTTTATTCTCAGCAAGCTCTAAAAATTTCATGCCTCAACTTTTCAAATTTCGCGAGCTATCTTGGCCTAACTCTTCCGGAGCAATCGAACCCGCAGCAGCGGCAGCAGCAGCGTTTCTTAACTCAGTGAATAAAGTCTTTGCTTTCGTTACCACATTTTCAGTTTTATCTTTATCAAAAGAAGCTTTTGGATCACTGACAACAGCCAGAGCCTCATCAATTGCTTGCACCACATAGACTGTTCTTGGATCAGGAGGAGTTCGCAGAGAAAAAACCCTCTCTGCCTTATCTTTCATATCTTTTAGTTCAGCAACCATCTTGTCGATTTGTGATCGATCAATTTTAAAAGCAGTTACCGGTGTTATCGGTGGTTGATCGAATATTGCCACGATAATAATACTCCTCAAAAAACATCTGTGAACTAATTATAGCAGAAATTGTCTGAAGAAAGTCGCGAAAACCAATTTTTTCGTATTTTTTCACAAGGTGACTATAAATTTGAATCTATGACTCTGAGCGCCCAGTCCTATTGCGGGTTTTTTAAAATTTTGTAAGCGCAAAAAGCGATAACGAAAAGCCAGTATCTTCAGGTAGAATGGTCATAGATATGTGTGCATTTTTTAAAATGAGATAACCACAGCAGCGTCATCATGAACGCAGGAAAAGATCTCCAATTGGCTAGTTTTGTGCCTATTTCAAGGGTAAGTAGTTAACCTTAATCATACATCAACTCATCCAAGGGCGTATAATCCCGGCTAGGACCACCTTGAATCAATTCATTGACCACATCCGTAATACATAATAATCGCAAGGTCGTTGGCGTAACTTCATCAAAAATAACTTGTGTTCCTAAGAGCGCGCCTTCAGCGTCATTAAAAGTGACACCCAGACCATAGCCCAAGCACAATGAACACAACTGATCAGCCCTTCTTGCGATTGCGGGTAATAAGCCGGTGACTGAAAATACATCCTCATAACTCACAAAACGGTCATTCAAATAAAACTTTGCGTTCATTCGACCAGCAATAACAACCATGTATTTACTGATATCTTTTTCCATCTGCTCACCGCCACCATGGATTAGAAGATTTCACATTCCCTGCAAAAAAAAGCCTTAGCCAACGCAAAAAAACGGGCAAGGTAAATCCATAATGCTCAAGAATCCCAAAAAACAACGCCGAAATAATCACCAAAAAACCAGTCCAGATTCTGATATGCATGAGAAATAAAAAAATAGGAAACGCTGCTCTGGCATCAACCATAAAAAAACGAGCACTTCTTGCTGAATCACGCCAATGTGCATTTTGAGAAAAACTTCCGCTGGTCATGGTACCTCCGATGATTTATCAACAGACTCTAATATTCGTCAGTAAAATCCTCAAGCTCTTCACGTAAACGCTTTTCCTCCATTAAATCTTCGAGCCTCCTTCTTGCATCTGATACCGGCTTATGACGTGCATCAACAACCAGGTCATCTGGCTCAACTAAATCATCCTCCGCTATTAATACCTTATCTTCATCCGCATCATCAAATAATTCGCTCATCTATCATCCTCTTACCAGTTTCAGAACAACATGACATAGGTCGTATACAAAATCAAGGAGCTATATTAGAATGGTAATATGAGTAAAAATCAAGTAAAAGAAACAATTCGAAAAACTTGCTTGAAAATCCGTAAATCGTTGCCCCAAGGACAGCAAGCGTTCCTGTCTTGGCAAGTATGCCAGTCAATTCAATCACTCGATTCATATCAAAAGAGCAAAAAAATAGGGGTATATATTGCCATCGATGGTGAGATTGATTTATCAAGTTTATGGAAAAACCCTTCTATTTTAGGCAAACAATTTTATTTTCCAACGATCCAGGCTGATCAAACCTTGCGCTTTTCACCCGCTGATATGCACACCCCTTTCGAAAAAAATAAGTTCGGTATTTTAGAGCCCGTGAATTTACCCACCCAAGCGCTCAATGTAAATGAACTCGATATCATCTTGATGCCATTGGTTGCCTTTGATGAACAAGGCAATCGCATTGGGATGGGAGGCGGTTATTATGATCGGTCACTACAAACAAAGACCACCCCATTGCTGATAGGCATTGCCTACGATTTCCAAAAACAAGTTCAAATTTTCAGGGATGCTTGGGATATTCAATTAGATATGGTTGTAACAGAAAAAGAAGTACTGCGGTTTAGATCGTTTTAGACATGTGAAAATGCGCCATGAATGTGGTACAGTAGGTTGAGTTAACCATGATGCTAAAAGAGATTATAACATGTTCCCTCCAAAACAACTTGAAGATCTTGTAAAAAAATTATGTGAAACATTGCCCTCTGGGTTTCAATCCTTCGAATCAGACCTTCGCCAGCAGTTTAAAGAAATTTTACAATCGGCATTCACTCATCTCGATTTGGTAACAAGAGAAGAATTTGATGTTCAAGTGAAAGTCCTTGCTCGCACGCGAGAGAAAGTCGAACATTTACAGACGCAAGTGGATAATTTATTAGAAAGCTTATGAACTCTGTTGGTCACTAAGACACTGAACACCAGGGCTGATTGACCAGTCATCTTTTGCATCCAACTGCACCATCCAACAACCTCTCAAGGAAGATGAGACTATGAATCTCGCAATTACTAAAACTCGAAGTATCATCGGCATTCGTGCCCAATCTGTCTCGGTTGAAGTTCATTTATCAAATGGCCTTCCCAGTTTTAACATCGTCGGTTTACCTGAAACGGCCATTAAAGAAAGTAAAGATCGGGTTCGAAGCGCGATTATGAACAGTGATTTTGATTTTCCGTGTCGACGAATAACTGTCAACTTAGCACCAGCTGACTTACCTAAAATTGGCAGTGGTTTTGATCTACCCATCGCCATTGGCATTTTGGCTGCGTCAGGACAATTACCGGTTCATAAAATTACTAACCACGAATTTATTGGCGAACTGGCACTCGATGGTTCACTGCGTGGTGTTGGTGCGATTATTGCTGCGGCCGTGGCTGCGCAGCAAGAAAAACAACGGCTAATTATTGCTCATGCAAACGCAGATGAAGCCTCACTCGCGGGTTATGACGATATTTATTCTGCAAATAATTTGCGTTCGGTTTGTCATTATATAAGCCACGACACACCTTTAAGTAGCTTGCCAGTTCAACAAGAGATAACCGCACCTAGCGACGGACTTGATTGGTCGGATATTAAAGGCCAAGCATATGCGAAATTTGCCATGGAAATTGCTGCGTGTGGGGGGCATAGCATTTTGTTGAGTGGACCACCCGGCAGTGGTAAAACCATGTTAGCTAAGCGATTTAAAACCTTATTACCAGCATTATCTCAACAACAAGCGCTTGAGTGCCTCGCTATTCATTCAATTCAAAGCCGATCACTCAATTATCATGGCTGGCGCCATCCACCATTTCGAGCACCACATCATACCGCATCAACAGTTGCTTTAGTCGGCGGAGGAAACCCACCCAAACCTGGCGAGATCTCACTGGCTCATCATGGTGTTTTATTTCTCGACGAATTACCCGAGTTTCATCGACATGTACTAGAAACACTGCGAGAACCACTGGAGTCAGGGCACATTTGTATTTCTCGTGCAGCAATGCAAGTAGAATTTCCGGCAAAATTTCAATTAATTGCCGCGATGAATCCATGTCCATGTGGTCAGTGGGGCAATCCTAAAGCCAATTGTTTTTGTTCCCCAGATAAAATTCAGAACTACTTAAACAAACTATCCGGGCCACTTTTAGATCGGATCGATATGCATTTAGGCCTACAAGCATTATCAGAACAAGAATTACTAACACCCCATCAAACACATGCTGGTGAAAGCAATAGGATAAAACAATCCGTGATCGAAGTCCGCGCACGACAACTGCATCGCCAGAGTTGTTTGAATGCCGATTTAAGTGCAAGAGCATGTGAAACAGTTTGTATCCTGGAGGATAACGAACGAAACTTTTTAAGTGGGTTATTGAGTCAATTAAAAATATCCTCTCGTTCATTTCATCGATTACTCAAAGTTGCGCGAACCATCGCCGATATGCGCGGATCACACCGAGTCGAACAAATGGACTTGCAACAAGCGAGCGCATTTAAACAATTACCAAAAAACCCACGTCCCTAACCACGGTGGTTTGGTGGTAATATAGCCACCCCAACGCGAACCAGGGTTTTTCGCGGGGTTGTCCGGTAAAATTGATAACAACCCAGCGGGATGATGGTAGAAAAACGCCGCTTCACAGTTTCCGGCAAATCTTTACACTGCAAGCTTTCTTCGTCCCATATATAATTATGTCCTTGATCCCATATAAACAAACCACCACGCCTTTGCAAATCTTCTTCATTAACCCAAGGGCTTATGTCATGATCCCAACTAAAATAAGGTATAGGAGCCTTTGTCTTAAAATACGGTATAACAGAGGCCACAAGATAACGAGAGCCGGCTATGTATGGCACATTCGCATGATATCGTTGCTGCCAGAGGGTGGTTAATGCATTTGCAATTTCTGGATTTGGTAAATAAGCATCGCTTCTCAACTTAGACTTCACCGGAAAAAATGGTGCAATTGATAAAAGGAGACTCATCAAGACAACCATTGCCAAGAATATTTGTACTTTGCGCGGAGTCAGGACTGGTTTCAACCAAACCATCGCCAGGACTCCCCATAATGTAAAGTAAGGCGTTAACCAACGAGATGGGAAATAATTACCAAAAAATGCACACAGAAGAATACTGAGACACAAAGGACCAAACCCTAAACAGAGCAGAAATTGCCACTGAAAAAGGGTGGGAACGATCACGGGCTGTTGATATTTCAGATTTCGATGTCGGGCACCATTAGATAAATGGTCAGAAAACAGCAAGAACGGCAACAGTAAAATAAGCATCCATCCCATATTCACCAAACTATTAAAAATTAAAAGCAAAGGTTGAGTCAAATGTCCATACGCGGTCACATAGCGTCCTGGCGTGGCGGTTGCATAATCCAAGGTGATGAAATGATGGTGCAAAAGCCACAGAAAATGCGGAGAAATAACGATAAAAAACACCCCCATGCCGACATAGATCCCTGATTTACGATAACTTTGACGTGCTTCATCATTTAGAAATGAAAAAAATAAAATGGACAAAAAAATAACAATTGCCTGGTATTTTGTTAGAAAACAAAGTCCCGCCACGAGTCCGACCCAACACCAGTTTTTAATTGTCTGCGTCGAAAATGCCTTATAACAAAATAAAGATAACATCGCCCAGAGCGGTGTTTGTAATGTATCCGGAGTGAAATTGATTGAATGAAAATTGTAAAATAGCCCGCCTACCAATAAAAGTGTTGCCACCAACGCATGCCACCGCGGCAAGATTAATTTCGCAAGCTGCCAGACTGAATAAAACGCCACGGCAATCGCGCATTGAGCTAAGAAATATAGAATCCCGTCGGTTGCAGGACATAACTCACTTACGTAGGCGGTTAACCAAGGAGATAAAAAAGGGTGTTTGTTATATCCCCATTGATATTGCAGACCCATGGTTATCGCTTCTAACATATCATGAGGTAAACTGTGTCGATCGAGCGCAGGACTCAGGGTCCAGATGGTCATTTGCAATAGAAGAAATAATAAAAGCCATTTAGACGGATTTTTAACCACTTTCTCTCAGGGCCTCCAGAATTGCCATCCGCATAAAAACACCATTTTGAACTTGCTTCAAAATAAAAGATTGTGGGCCGTCGGCCACATCACTATCTATTTCCACCCCTCGATTAATCGGCCCAGGGTGCATGATCATCACATCCTGCTTGGCATAAGCTAAGCGTGATTTCGTTATACCGTAGGCTCGATGATATTCCATCAAATCCAACCGTTTTTCATCAGACAGACGCTCTTTTTGTACACGCAATGTAATCACCACATCTGCACCAGTCAAACCATCTTCTAATGAATCAGTCACACGGCCATAGTGAACAACCGGTGGCAACCAAATGTCAGGCGCGATCAAAACCAACTCTTTAACGCCCATTAAACCGCAGATATTTTGCAACGAATTGGCGACACGGGAATGCAACAAGTCGCCAATCACCGCAATTTTTAACTGATCTAACGCGGGTTTATGCTCCAAAATAGTCATGATATCAAGTAATGCTTGACTGGGATGCGCGTTGGTACCATCACCCGCATTGATAATATGCACGCCTTGTAAAAAAGCACCAGCCATTGCTTGAGGCAACCCATTTTGTCGGTGACGGATCACAAACAAACGAATCCCCATCGCAGCCAAAGTATGAATGGTGTCCTCGATGATTTCTCCTTTTTGCTCCGAAGACTGCGGTATATCAACATTGACAACGTGCATACCTAAATACTGTGCAGCCAATTCAAAACTAATTCTCGTGCGAGTGCTGTTTTCATAGAATAAATTGGCTAAGGTACAATCTGCATAACGCGGATGGTTCTCATTTTTTTTAAACTCTATTGCCCGATTAACCAGCTGCATCACATTGTCATATGACAATTGATTGATTTCCAACAAATGCTTCAAAATAACGGCCCCTGTAACCATTGCTCAAGAATAACGCAAGCTGCCACGCTATCAACTTGCGATTTCTTTATTTTACGATAACCGCCTTGATCAAACAATCTCTCCCGAGCGGCAACCGTTGTTAGACGCTCATCGACCAGGTGCACAGCCAAGTGAAAACGGTGATTTAATTGTTCTGCAAAAGAGCGAGATGCAGCAGTTGTATACTGTTCAGAACCGTCGATATGGGTAGGTAAGCCTACAATTAAAGCCAAGGGGCGCCATTGATTGATAATTTGTTGAATTTGCTCCCAATTGGGGACCCCCAATTGAGCACTGATGGTAGACAAAGGCGACGCGCTACCGGTTAACGATTGACCGACGGCAACACCTATTCGTTTATAACCAAAGTCAAACGCAATATAAACACCATCAGGCATGACCACCGCCTGAGGTTAATTGTTCAATATGAATACCCATGGTCATTGCAGCTGCTTTCCATCTCTCGGAGAAAGGTACATCATACAATAACTCCGCCTTAAATGGACAGACCAACCACATATCATGAATAATTTCTTGCTCCAACTGATGACTGTCCCAGCCAACATACCCCAAAGCAAGAAGCATATCAGGAGGACCTTGATTTTCAGCAATGGCTTGAATAACATCATTGGATGTCGTCACGGCAACCTGATCACTCACCAACACCAAACTCGAGCGCCATTGCCCAAAAGGACGATGAATGACAAAACCGCGCTCAGATTGTAAGGGGCCACCAAACATCAGCGGACGTCGACTGATCTCAGGATACGGCGATTTAATCTTTAGCTGCTCAAAAACCAGATCGAATGAGTATGAAGTTGATCTGTTAACAATAAAACCGATTGTACCATGAACATGGTGTTCGCAAATATAAATAACAGATTGGCCAAATATCATATCGTGGCACGAGGGCATGGCTATCAGAAAATGATTTGCCAACGACATTTGAGTAGCCATGACACTCCATGAGTCATCAACCTTATGATTAAGTATATCCAATAAACGACAAAAGTCACTTCCATGAAGTGTCAAATATATACCCATTCTACCTGAAGATACTGGATGACGTCGGTCATGCAAAATAACGAAATAAATCTTTTTTCAAATCCATCGTTAATCGTTCCAAAACATCTGCAGGGTAAACCATGTCATGCTGAGAGGCTTGCCAAACACTGTACGGCCATAAAGTATCACCAATAAAGCGCGCGATCACATGAACGTGTAATTGTGAAACCATGTTTCCCAAGCTCCCCACATTGATTTTATCTGGTTGAAAATATTCCTTGATAATCAATGAAAGCGCGCTAATTTCATCAATCAACTGGTGACGGGATTCAACTGTCAGTTGGTCTACTTCCTGAATACTGGCTTGCCGTGGAACCAGGATAAGCCATGGATAAGACTGGTTATTTTTTAAAAATACGCGCGACAATGGCCAATCGCTCAAATAAACGCAAGATGATGCAATACGTGGATCAACAACAAAATCCATCTTTTCTCCTGTTTCTACTCGTTTAATTAATGATATGATGATTCATCTAACCCATTTGGGTGAAACATCAGGCGAGACAACACGTCATCCTGGACGCAGTGAAGGATCTCCTGATACTCGGGAGATGTCTGCTAAGCTCAACATGACGTATGTCTTTGGGAGATCTCTAAAAAGGAGTATCATCACCATGCGTTTATTGATCCTGGGCTTACTTTTTTTATTTTCAGTCCAAGCCTTCACCGCCCCACCCGTCGTCGGTAATCCTTTACAGGAGAATGAAACCACATTCGATGTCAAAGATGCAAACAAACAATTTGATCATTTGAATCTTCAATTATCAGTTCAAAACTTAAATATTGATAATTTAAATGCAGCCGTGAAATTACTGAAACAGTTGGTCGCCAAATCGGACGATTGTATCAGTGGCAATGAAAAAAGACTGGAAAGTATTGATAACCAAATTCAACAGACGACGACAATCGCCACAGAACCCAACAAAAATACACCCGCGGTTGCTGATACCAGAAAATCAGATGCAGATCTCGTCTATCTGAATAAAGAACGCAAAAAATGGGCCAACCAGCAAGCGCAATGCAGGCTGTTTTCAATTAGAGCAAAAGAAGCGATAGATACCTTTACCACAGCGATTGCAAAATTAAAACAAGCGGAAGCGTTAACCCGTGGCCTGACTTTGTGGAACATTTTTGACAAAATAATGGCCGATCCTACCAAAGAAATGAGCATATCTTTTACAGAATTCCCTCCCCTCCCAGCATCCAGCTCATTATTCAATTGGGCTATTTTATTGACCATCTCAAGCCTGGTATCTGGCTTTGTTTTATTCAGAATTCATAAAAGTAAACGACTACACCATTACATTCGCATGAAAGTCTTGCGCTTGAGTCACTTTATTATCTTGACCTTGTGCTTAAGCTTTGGTTTTGTGATGATTTATCTAAACCTGATTGCGATGCAACAACCTGATCTCAGTCTTTTATATCGTGATCTCTTCACCATCCTATTTTTATACTGCTTGGGGCTAACAAGCCTAATTTTGTTATTTAAGATAAAAAAAGTGAAGGCTTTTTTTTGCTGGTACTCTTTAGAGGGACCTTTTTTTCAATCATTAATCATCTTTCTATTAAGCTTGTATGATTTATCCATTGTCGCTCGATTACTTATCGACCATCTCACGCTGGGCGAAGTACTGTGGCAATTAATTCAGTCGATATTTCTTTTAACAGTATTGACGACCGCGATTTACTTTATTTATTATTTTTGCTCGGCCCATCGCCATATTCCTTTTATTCAATGCCACAAAACCTTGATCCGACGAATTTGTACCTTGTTGTTTGTTCCCTGTGGCATCCTCGATCTATTTGGCTACCATACGCTATCAATCCACATTACCTTTGCTGGTATCGCAACTTTTTCTATTATTTTTGCCACGATTTTAATTGAGCAAGGAATTATCAAACTATTCTACATATGCACACACAAAGGGGCCATTCATCATAAAATTATCACCATTTTTGGTTACAAGACAGACCAAACCCTCACTGAATTAATTATCATGAAAACAACAATCCAGGTGATAGTCTTTGCATTGGCTTTATATTTGATCGGTAAAAGTTGGGGTTATGCGACGTATTATTTGGATACCATCTACTCACAGTTTTTATATGGGGTTCATTTTGCAACGTTTACTTTTTACCCGACCCGCATCATCGCGGGGGTCTTGGTTTTTTGTATTTTGTACCTGACGTTTAGAAGTATTTCAACCGCGCTGAGCCGTCACGCTCAATTTGAGGATGAGGAGGAAACCCAAGTGGCCATCGCCTCTATTTTGACTTATTTGGGCTTTGCGATTGCCTTGATTTCGGCTTTATTGATTGCTGGATTTGATTTTACTGGGTTGGCCATTGTGGCTGGCGCATTATCAGTTGGTATTGGTCTTGGCTTGCAAAGCATCGTCAATAATTTTGTTTCCGGTATTATTTTGCTCATTGAAAAACCGATTAGACCGGGTGATCGAATTCAAATTGATGGTGTTGAGGGAATTGTAAAGAAAATACGCGTTCGCTCAACCCAAATTATCAGCTCTGCGCGTGAAGATATTATCATTCCAAATTCAGATTTAATTACCCACCGAGTAACCAATTTCATGTACAGTGACAAACATTTGTCCATCGATTGTCAAGTAGGCGTTGCATATGGAACCAACACGGCACTTGTTCGCGATCTCCTATTAAAAATAGCAGATCAACACGAAGAAATCATCAAAAATACCCGAAACAAACCCTCGGTCCAATTTCGTGAGTTTGGAGAAAACGCCATGATATTTCAATTAAATTTTTTGATCAAAGATGGCAATAGAAAATCGACCATCAAAAGTGATCTCCATTTTGAAATTGAAAAAATATTTCGCGAGCATCATGTTCAGTTTGCACACCCACAACGTGAAGTGCGTATCAAGCTAGAATCTGATCCAAAAGAGGCTTGACCAAAACAGATAAACCGCGTACGGTCTAATGAGAAGATTTTTTTCTTAGTACACGACAAAAAATTAAATGTTCATGGTTTGTCGTCCCCGCGCAGGCGGGGATCCATGCTGCTATTGGCCTCATACCAAATTCACAATAGATTCCCGCCTGCGCGGGAAAGACAACTCCATTTTTGTCGTGTAC